>NZ_LBCB01000001.1:0-80700 GCF_000980515.1 Akkermansia sp. UNK.MGS-1
AAGGGAATGACTACCGAAAACCGCCGAGGGTTTTCCGAGGGCGTCGAGAGGTGCCGGAGGGATGAAAAGCCCGAAGGAGCTACCTGGCTCTGAGAGGGGTGGTTTGGTAGAAGCAAGGGGAAAGAAAAAAGGTCGTGACGCGCGCCGTGCGAGGCAGAGCGAAGAGGTCTTCAAGAGACACAACTTGAAGGAAGAGCTGGCTGAAGCATGGCGCAAATGAAATCGCAAGATTCCATTTGGTCCAGCAATTTCAAAAATTAATTTGATGGAGAGTTTGATTCTGGCTCAGAACGAACGCTGGCGGCGTGGATAAGACATGCAAGTCGAACGAGAGAATTGCTAGCTTGCTAATAATTCTCTAGTGGCGCACGGGTGAGTAACACGTGAGTAACCTGCCCCCGAGAGCGGGATAGCCCTGGGAAACTGGGATTAATACCGCATAGTATCGAAAGATTAAAGCAGCAATGCGCTTGGGGATGGGCTCGCGGCCTATTAGTTAGTTGGTGAGGTAACGGCTCACCAAGGCGATGACGGGTAGCCGGTCTGAGAGGATGTCCGGCCACACTGGAACTGAGACACGGTCCAGACACCTACGGGTGGCAGCAGTCGAGAATCATTCACAATGGGGGAAACCCTGATGGTGTGACGCCGCGTGGGGGAATGAAGGTCTTCGGATTGTAAACCCCTGTCATGTGGGAGCAAATTAAAAAGATAGTACCACAAGAGGAAGAGACGGCTAACTCTGTGCCAGCAGCCGCGGTAATACAGAGGTCTCAAGCGTTGTTCGGAATCACTGGGCGTAAAGCGTGCGTAGGCTGTTTCGTAAGTCGTGTGTGAAAGGCGCGGGCTCAACCCGCGGACGGCACATGATACTGCGAGACTAGAGTAATGGAGGGGGAACCGGAATTCTCGGTGTAGCAGTGAAATGCGTAGATATCGAGAGGAACACTCGTGGCGAAGGCGGGTTCCTGGACATTAACTGACGCTGAGGCACGAAGGCCAGGGGAGCGAAAGGGATTAGATACCCCTGTAGTCCTGGCAGTAAACGGTGCACGCTTGGTGTGCGGGGAATCGACCCCCTGCGTGCCGGAGCTAACGCGTTAAGCGTGCCGCCTGGGGAGTACGGTCGCAAGATTAAAACTCAAAGAAATTGACGGGGACCCGCACAAGCGGTGGAGTATGTGGCTTAATTCGATGCAACGCGAAGAACCTTACCTGGGCTTGACATGTAATGAACAACATGTGAAAGCATGCGACTCTTCGGAGGCGTTACACAGGTGCTGCATGGCCGTCGTCAGCTCGTGTCGTGAGATGTTTGGTTAAGTCCAGCAACGAGCGCAACCCCTGTTGCCAGTTACCAGCACGTGAAGGTGGGGACTCTGGCGAGACTGCCCAGATCAACTGGGAGGAAGGTGGGGACGACGTCAGGTCAGTATGGCCCTTATGCCCAGGGCTGCACACGTACTACAATGCCCAGTACAGAGGGGGCCGAAGCCGCGAGGCGGAGGAAATCCTGAAAACTGGGCCCAGTTCGGACTGTAGGCTGCAACCCGCCTACACGAAGCCGGAATCGCTAGTAATGGCGCATCAGCTACGGCGCCGTGAATACGTTCCCGGGTCTTGTACACACCGCCCGTCACATCATGGAAGCCGGTCGCACCCGAAGTATCTGAAGCCAACCGCAAGGAGGCAGGGTCCTAAGGTGAGACTGGTAACTGGGATGAAGTCGTAACAAGGTAGCCGTAGGGGAACCTGCGGCTGGATCACCTCCTTTCTATGGAGCAAGTGCACGGAAGTGCACAGGTCGGATCTCTTCCCGAGGGGAGAGAAAGCGGAACCCGCGAGGGCCCGCAACGAACCAAAGATGTGTAAACAGCCAGACGCCTGGAGCGAAACCTGGCACGACGTGCGTGACGACCTTTTTTCACCGAGAACCGCAACTGGGGGTATAGCTCAGTTGGTAGAGCGCCAGCTTTGCAAGCTGGATGTCCGGGGTTCGAGTCCCCGTGCCTCCACCAGTTTCGGGAAAGAGACCCAAAGCCGGGCCTGTAGCTCAGTTGGTTAGAGCACGCGCTTGATAAGCGCGGGGTCACAGGTTCAAGTCCTGTCAGGCCCACCAGCAAAATCGATTATTGAGGGAAAGCGAAAATTGACATCTGCGTGGCAAAGAAAACGATTGCTGAGAAGCAATCGCTTTCCAACAAAGTGGGTAGTTGAACAACAACTACAAAACACAAGATAAACATGCATACCAAGCAATGAGACAATACAGTAAGTCACGAAAGGGCTTTGTGGTATTGTGGAAGTGGTAACAGCTTTTGCAATATGATGAAGTAAGTAAGGGCGTACGGTGAATGCCTTGGTGCCAACAGGCGAAGAAGGACGCGGCAAGCTGCGAAAAGCCTCGGGAAGCTGCAAGCAAGCGATGATCCGGGGATATCCGAATGGGGTAACCTGATCGAGGCAATACTCGATCGTTCATACCTGAATACATAGGGTATGAAACGCGAAACCCGCTGAAGTGAAACATCTCAGTAAGCGGAGGAAAAGAAAGAGAAATCGATTCCGTAAGTAGTGGCGAGCGAAAGCGGATGGAGCCCAAACCGAAGGTATTCCTTCGGGGTTGTAGGACCACGTCATATTCGACCATACTGGATAGTAGAACAGCCTGGAAAGGCTGGCCGGAGAAGGTGAAAGCCCTGTAGACGAAATCCAGAGTGGGAATTAGTGGTATCCTGAGTAATACATCACACGTGGAACGATGTATGAACCCGCGCGGACCACCGCGCAAGGCTAAATACTAGTTGGCGACCGATAGTGAACAAGTACCGCGAGGGAAAGGTGAAAAGAACCGCTGTGAGCGGAGTGAAATAGAACCTGAAACCGTATGTCTACAAAGTGTCAGAGCAGAGCAATCTGCGATGGCGTGCCTTTTGTTTAATGAGTCTGCGAGTCAGTGTTTGTGGCAAGACTAAGGGCTTCCGGCCCGGAGTCGCAGCGAAAGCAAGTCCGAACAGGGCGCAATAAGTCGCAGGTACTGGACCCGAAGCGGAGGTGACCTACCCTTGGCCAGGTTGAAGCATGGGTAAAACCATGTGGAGGACCGAACAGGTGAACGTTGAAAAGTTCTCTGATGAGCTGAGGGTAGGAGTGAAAGGCTAATCAAACCCCGTGATAGCTGGTTCTCTTCGAAATGCATTTAGGTGCAGCGTCACGTGCTGATGCGCGGGGGTAGAGCACTGACAAGGCTAGGGGGCACACCCGCTTACCAAACCTTATCAAACTCCGAATACCGTGCAATGGAACGTGGCAGTGAGACAGTGGGGGATAAGCTTCATTGTCGAGAGGGAAACAACCCAGACCAGCAGCTAAGGTGCCTAAATAACGCTCAGTGGAAAGGATGTGGGATTACACAGACAGTGAGGATGTTGGCTTAGAAGCAGCCACCATTTAAAAAATGCGTAATAGCTTACTCATCGAGTGATCCTGCGCCGAAAATGATTGGCGATCAAGCGTTATACCGAAGCTCTGGACTTTGCCGCAAGGCAGAGTGGTAGAAGAGCGTTGCATGCGCGTCGAAGGGCGATGGCGACTGACCCTGGAGCACATGCAAGTGAGTATGCAGACATGAGTAACGTTAAGCCGGGTGAAATCCCCGGCCGCCGTAAACCCGAGGTTTCCAGGGCAACGTGTTTCGTCCCTGGGTTAGCCGGGACCTAAGCCGAGGCCGAGAGGCGTAGGCGATGGACATCAGGTTAATAATCCTGAGCTCGCAACCCTTAAACTGGGGGGACGCATGAGAAAAGATGACTAGGTTATTGAATTCCGAGTTGAGTCTACGGACTCAGCGCATCATTGGATCGAGTGCCAAGAAAAGCCCCAGCGTATGCTAAGCGACCCGTACCGCAAACCGACACAGGTGGGTGGGTAGAATATACCAAGGCGTAAGAGTGAAACCTGGTTAAGGAACTCGGCAAATTAGCCCCGTAACTTCGGAAGAAGGGGTGCCTGCAGCGATGCAGGCCGCAGAGAAATGGCCCAACCGACTGTTTATCAAAAACACAGCACTCTGCAAAGACGCAAGTCGAAGTATAGGGTGTGACACGTGACCAATGCCGAAAGATTAAGGCAAGGGGTTAGCCGCAAGGCGAAGCTCTAAACCCAAGTCCCGGTGAATGTCGGCCGTAACTATAACGGTCCTAAGGTAGCGAAATTCCTTGTCGGGTAAGTTCCGACCTGCACGAATCGTGAAACGAGTTGGGCACTGTCTCAACCAGGCGCTCAGTGAAATTGTAGTGGCGGTGAAGATGCCGCCTACCCGCAGAAGGACGGAAAGACCCTATAGACCTTAACTGTAAGCTGTCATTGTTTCTTCGGTTTTAATGCTCAGAGTAAGTGGGAGACGCTGAAGACGCCCTTTAGGGGGCGTCCGAGTCATCAATGAGACACCACCCTTTGAAACTGGAGGATCTAACCCTGAGCCGTGAATCCGGCCAGAGGACCGTGTCAGCCGGTCAGTTTTACTGGGGCGGTATCCTCCCAAAGAGTAACGGAGGAGCGCGAAGGTGGGCTCAGCCCGGTTGGCAACCGGGTGTCGAGTGCATGGGCATAAGCCCGCCTAACTGTGAGACCAACAAGTCGAGCAGATGCGAAAGCAGGCCCAAGTGATCCGGCGGTAGAAAGTGGAATTGCCGTCGCTCAACGGATAAAAGGTACCTTAGGGATAACAGGCTGATCACGCCCAAGAGTTCATATCGACGGCGTGGTTTGGCACCTCGATGTCGGCTCGTCGCATCCTGGGGCTGGAGAAGGTCCCAAGGGTCCGGCTGTTCGCCGGTTAAAGCGGCACGCGAGCTGGGTTCAGAACGTCGCGAGACAGTTCGGTCCTCTATCCTCTGTGGGCGTTGGAAAATTGAGGGGTTCAGACCTTAGTACGAGAGGACCGGGTCTGACGCACCACTGGTGCATCGGTTGTACTGTCAAGTGCATGGCCGAGTAGCTAAGTGCGGACGGGATAAGCGCTGAAAGCATCTAAGCGCCAAGCCCTTCCCAAGATGAGTTTTCCCTACAGGTTCGTGGAAGACCACCACGTTGATAGGTCGCAGGTGTAAGTGCAGCAATGTATTGAGCCGAGCGATACTAATTACCAATTGACTTCATCATATTACATCACTCCCCGTCGTGAATGACAACTTGCTCTTGTCTCATTTACCTGTGCATGTTCATCAACCACCAGCCACGCAGATGTCAGTTTACGCTGAATCCCTCCCCACACAAAGGACGGAAATCTTCTTAGCCGCCACACACATACCCTGAAAAAAATCCCTCACTCAGAAGCCCCCAAAAAAGCAGGGCTCCCGGGCAGGCAGGATGAAGAAAAAATCACCTCTTCCCCCTGAAGCCCGGTGGCCAGAGCGCAGTGGTCCCACCCGGTCCCGTTCCGAACCCGGAAGTGAAACGCTGCCGCGCCAATGGTAGTCGGACGATAGGTCCCGCAAGAGTAGGTCGCCGCCGGGATTTTTTTCCATCAGGCCCCGCCAGTCTCCAGACTCGCGGGGCCTGTTCTTTTCTTGCTCGGTCCCGTTCTTCTCCCCCTACATTCTCTTAGTTAAGGAGTTGTCCGTAGGGAAAAAATGGTTGCTATACTTCATGAGGCTGCCATGTCTGCGTATTTGGTTCCGGAACCGGCGACGGCTTCCCGGAGCCTGCTGGGTTTGGCGGGGCTGGTCATGCGGAGGCGCAGAAGGCAGGAAGCCTGATAGAGGCGGGAAAGGGAAGCAAAGAAACTGCCCATGCGCCTCTGCGTCATTATTATTCAGAAAATTGTTTGAAGAAATCCGGGAGAAAATAATTCTTCCGGTTTTTATTTTTCCTGATTATTTCTCGGAAAATTTTGAATGGGGTTTTAAGACTGCTGGTCTTTTCCTACATCTCCCTGTTCATGTTCCTATGGGTAATAGTTGACGGTTGAAAAAGAAAATTCCGGCAGCTATAGTCGTCCCTAGGCAAATGCAATTCAAATGATTCGTTTTCTATCCTTTTTATTTTTCCTGTGCTTTTTTTCCGTGTGTTCTGCAAAAGAATTGAAGATTTTTTTGCTGACGGGCCAATCCAATTCTCTGGGGGCGGTGAAGGGCAGCCCTGCTTCTCCGGAGCTGTTAAAAAAGTATGAACCGAAGGAGACTCTGTACTGGCATGAAAATTTTGGGCAAAGGGAAGGCGTGTTTCCCGGCGCTTCCACATCCTGGGAGCAGGTAAGGCCTGCTATGCCGCGTTATAACGGCAATTTATGCATGGGGCCGGAATACGGGTTTGCCTTTACTCTGGAGAAGAATGGATGGTTCAAGGATGCGGACGTTGCGGTCGTGAAAGCTTCCCGGGACGGCGGCGACAATTCCCATTGGCGGAAAAACGGCCAGGCTTACAGGACGCTGGTGCAGGCCGTCAAGAATGCCTGTGCGGGTGTGGACAGGTCCAAGTATTCCAAAGTGGAGTTTGCCGGGCTTTTGTATTTGCAGGGGGAAAGCAATGCCGGAACTTCCGTTCCGGAGAGCGCTTCCCGCTTTCTGGAACTTCTGGGCAATCTGGCGGCAGATCTGAAACCGTACGGGGATACGTCCGCACTGGCTGCGCAGAAAGCCGTCCTTGGAGAAAATGCCAATTGGGCCGGAAAGAATGAATCTGATCCGGAAACGGGTAACCTTACCGGCGGCCTGGAAGGACGCGATACGGAAGTTCAGGGAAAGACAACCCGCCAGGTGATGAAGGATCTGGCGGAATCCCGTCCATCCCTGGGCTATGCCCCTACCCGAGATCTTCCCAAACTGACCGCAGGAGATCAAATGGGAGTGCATTACAGCGGCCAGTCTCAGATCAGCATAGGAGCCCGTTTTGCTTATGAAGCCGCCCGGCTGGCCGGGAAGGATACCGGCTCCGTGCGAAGCGGTCGTTACGATCTTCCCCTGGGTTCTCCGGACGCGTGGATGAACCGGAAAATGCCGGGGAAGAACGTATGCGTGTGGAATGTAGCTTCTTCCGTAAAACCCAGCCTGGTGTCAGGGGGGGTGAAGTTGTTTGGTATCCGTGTGGAGGATCCGGCCGTCAAGACTGTTATCGTCCGGAGCAAGGGAAGTTCCGGAGACCGTTTGGTAATCGGGCCGGGAGGTATTCGCCTGGCGGAGGGGAAAAATTTGCAGTTGAGGACGAATGTACAGCTGGCGGGCCGGCAGTCCTGGAATATTCCGGGTGGTTCTGCCGTGGAGATTAAGCCCTCGCCGGTTCAGGAAAAAGCCATGCCTGTCCGTTTGTCCGGCCAGGCGGAGGTGCATGTAACCCAAGCGGAAGGCGGCGGAGAAACGGCGGAAGCAGCCCGCGTCGTATTGGAACAGGTGCTGCCCTCTGCCCTGAAATGTTCCTGGACGTTGTCCGGAAAGGTGGAGATGACTTTGAAGGGTATGGAGGGGAAGGCCGTGAATTTGGGCAAAGTCTTCGTCAAGCAAGGCGCTGTGCTGAATCTGAATGGCTCCAGACCTGTTGCGGGCAGTGTCGTTAATCAAGGCGGCATGGTGAATCCGTAATCAATAGACCTGGTACGGTCCGGAATGCTTGCCGTATTTTTTAGTGGAGGGAGGAGGTTAAAAAAATACGTTTTTTCCTCCCGGAAGGGCCATGGGCTTTTTTCTTATTCACAGGAGCGGAGCGGTCTGGAAACCGAACAGGGGCATGACCTGCGGCATTTTCACCCCGGTTTATTCACAGGAAGTTCTGCTTGGGAAGCATTGATCATCAAGTCTACTGTACTATATTTGGCGTACTTTTTACTTTATGGATGCGTTATGTAGTAGTATGGTCGCGCCATGAGATGCGTTCAGTGCGGTCATTTGGAAGATAAGGTCATCGACTCCCGTATGTCCAAAGACGGGACGACCATTCGCCGCCGCCGCGTGTGTTTGAGGTGCGATTACCGTTATACGACCTATGAGCAGATTGAACGCACGGAGTTGCGCGTAGTCAAAAGGGATAATCTGAGAGAAGCCCTGAATCGTGAAAAGATTTTACGCGGCCTGGTAAAGGCGTGTGAAAAAAGGCCCGTCAGCATGGATCGCCTGGACCGCGCCGTGGAAGAGATCATTTCCGAATTGCACCGCGACCATTTGCGCGAAGTCCCTTCCAGCGAGATTGGCAAGAAGGTGATTGAAAAATTGTATGCCATAGATCCCGTGGCTTATATCCGCTATGTGTCCGTGTACCGCCAGTTTTCCAATGTGGAGGAGTTTATCCAGGAGATTACGCAGATGCGCCACCAGACGCTTATTGATCCCCTGCAGCGCAAGCTTCCCATTCTTTAAATTTCCTGTTCCATGATCGGCTTCCGAAACAACAGACCGTTGCTCAAGCTTGGTGATTGCCTGATTACCGAGTACGGGGAACAATGGCTGGCGGATGCTTTGGAGCACGCTGCCCGGCGTGCCGGAACAACCCTTCCGTTCAAGGAAGACCTGCTGGCTTCCGTGCGTTATTATCTGGAGCATGAGTGCGATTTGTCCGTCATGAAGGTGTCCGAGCTGTATGCGCGTCTGCGCCGCATGCTCACAGAAGTGGGCCTGGAACACCTTGCAAGGGAGCTTAGGGAGGAGATGCCGCCCATGACGGTCTGCGTCGCGGAGATTGCCCGCAGCGTGCCGTTCTGGCTGTTTTTTGCCTGCGAGCTGAAAAAGCAAGTGGAGGAATTGCGGGGGCATGGCATTACCAGGTATTGCTTCACAGGCAGGAAGGAATGCGTGATGGCTCTCCGGGGAAGGAAGCGCTGGGACCGTTCCTGCCAGTCTCTGCTGGAAGACCTGGACTTCCTTCTTTCCCGCTATGAGGAGCAGGCGGCGGATTGTTAACGGAACTTATCCGTGCCGTATTGGAGTATTTAGCTGCGCAATTCAACAGGTTCCGCTTTCCCGGCTGACGGAGCCGGTTCGGAGTGCAGCGCGTTTCTGCTTTTCGTGAGCATGCGAGGCTATTTCACTTTACCGGGAACGGGCTTGCGGGGCCCGTTGATCCATGCTCGGGCATCCTGTTTTGCCGGAAGGCCCAATAAGAGTTAACAGGCCGTATTGTGCCGCCTGATTCCCGGAGATGAGCCGGATGAGGGAATGCAAGGGGCCTTCCCTCATTTTCCCCGAGGTTGTTATTTCTGGCTGTTTGCAGCAGGAGCAGCCTCACCCGTACCGGAAGGCCGTGAATAAGGCAGAGTGAGGTCTTGCTCCCTGACCGCACGGGGGAACGGCCGCTGTTACAGGTGTTTGGGCGCAGGGCCGTTGATGATTTTGCGGGCCCGGTTCAGGGCGGCGTCAATATTCTCGCAGATATTGTAGCGTTTCAGCTCCCGGTAAAAGGGCGCGTGGCGGATGACGTCCAGAGGCTGGGGCTGCACGCCGCAAACCAGCAGAGTGGAACCGTGTTCCCGGCACTGGTGGCAGAAGTCGGAAAGGACGTTCAGGCCGGTGGCGTCCAGCGCGGGAACCAGGCGCATGCGCAGGATAACCACCTTGGTATCATGTTCCAGCGTTTCCAGAACCTGGTCCTTGAATTGCTCCACGGCACCGAAGAAGAAGGGACCTTTCACGTCGAAAACTTCCACGCCTTCCGGGATGTCCAGCTTGGCGGCAGAGCGGTTTCCATCATCTTCCTCATCATTTTCCAGCAGTTCGTTTTTGATGGCGGAAACATCGCTGATTTGGGCCATGCGGCCCATGAAGAGCAGGGCGGCCAGCACCACGCCTACTTCCACGGCTACAACGAGGTCCACAAACACGGTCAGCAGGAAGGTGATTACCAGCACCGCCGCATCCTGCCTGGGCCCTTTCAGTAGACGGCTGAACGTGTGTATTTCACTCATGTTGTAGCACACTACCGTCAGAATGCCCGCCAGGACAGCCAGGGGAATCTGCTGGGCATAGTGGGCAAAGGCCATCAGAATGGCCAGCAGGGTCAGGGCGTGAATCATACCGGAAACCGGGCTTTTAGCTCCAGCCTTGATGTTAGTGGCGGTGCGGGCAATGGCTCCGGTGGCCGGAATGCCGCCAAACAGGGCGGATCCGATGTTGCCGATACCTTGTGCAATCAGCTCCATGTTGGGCTTGTGGCGCCCTCCGGTCATGCCGTCCGCTACGGAGGCGCTTAACAGGGATTCGATCGCCGCCAGCAGCGCGATGGTGAAAGCAGGGGCCGTCAGCGCCCCCAGGGTGCTCCAGTCAATGCTGGGCAGGGAGGGCAGGGGGAGCGTATTCGGGAGGCTGCCGAAGGCTTGCCCGATGGTTGTCACAGGCAACGAAAACGCCACGGAAACGGCCGTCATGCCCAGCATGCCCACCAGCATGGCCGGTATTCTGGGCCAGAAGCGGCGGCTCAGCAGGGTAATGATTACGGTGCCGGCGGCCAGCCCCAGCGCCGCCCAGTTGATGGTGTGGAAGTAATGGAAGTAACACGCCCATTTTTCAATGAACTCTCCGGGAATTTTTTCCGTGATGGTGAGGCCGAAGATGTCTTTAATTTGCGTGGAAAAGATTACCACGGCGATGCCGGAGGTGAACCCTGTGGTGACAGGGAATGGAATAAAGCGGATGAGCGCCCCCATGCGGCAGAACCCAAAGATGATGAGGAAGAGGCCCGCCATCAATGTGCAGACCAGCAGGCCGGATGCGTGGTATTGCTCCAGGACGCCCATGATGATGATCACGAAGGCTCCGGTGGGGCCGCCTATTTGATATTTGCTTCCGCTGAACAGGGAGATGAGGAACCCGGCCACAATGGCGGTGATGAGGCCCTGGGTTGGGGAGAGTCCGCATGCGATGGCAAAGGCCATGGCCAGCGGAATGGCTACTACACCGACGGTCAGTCCCGCAAAAAGGTCCGCCAGAAAGGTTTGTTTGGTATAAGTTTTGAGAGAGGAGAGAAGAGCAGGTTTGAACATGGCTGCCGGGATGGTTGGCCGGCTGCGGTTGTGGCCGCCGCCGGCGGGGTTGAAGCGTCCCCTTCCTGCACCCGGAGGCGCCCCGCGGAGACGGACGGCAGGCTCTCTTCGTTCCCGTCCGCCTCCGCAGGCGGCGTTACTTGGAAAGGATGCCTTCCCAGTAGGCGATGCGGCGGCGGGTGTTGTCGGAATTGGGAGCCCCCGGGTTGGTACGCTGGGCGAAGGCTTTTGTCAATTCAAATACGTCGCGCGCGTCTGTTCCATATGCATTTGAAATGGAGGCGAATTGTTCATCGCTCAGCTTGTTGAGCGGCGTACCCGTGGAGATGCTCATGGCGACTGCCTTCCCGACCAGCTCATGGGCCTTCCGGAAGGGGACCCCGCGGCGCACCAGATAATCCGCCAAGTCCGTGGCCAGCAGCATGGGATCGGACGCCGCTTCCCTGGCCCTGGCCGTGTTCACCGTCATGGCGGCTATCATTTCCGCATTGACGTCCAAGGCCAGTTTAACCGTATCAATGGAATCGAACAGGGGTTCCTTGTCTTCCTGGAGGTCGCGGTTGTAAGTCAGGGGAAGCCCTTTGACGGCCACCATGACGGCGGTGAGGTTACCGTACAGCCGCCCCGTTTTTCCGCGGGTGAGTTCCGCGACATCCGGATTTTTTTTCTGGGGCATCAGGGATGAACCTGTCGTATAGGCGTCGGACAAGGAAGCGAAGCCAAATTCCGCCGTGCACCACAGGATGACGTCCTCGCTCATGCGGGAGAGATGGGCTCCGACTACGGCCAGGTCAAAAAGTATTTCCATGATGTAATCCCGGTCGGCAATTGCATCCATGGAGTTTTCTGTAACTGCGTCAAAACCCAGTTCCACGGCAATTCCGTGGCGGTCCAGGCAGATGGTGGAACCGGCGATGGCTCCGGAACCGAGCGGGGAGACGTTCAGGCGCCTGCGGCAGTCCTTGAGGCGGTCCGCATCCCGGTCCAGCATTTCCACGTAAGCCAGCAGGTGATGGCCCATGGTGACGGGCTGGGCGCGCTGCAGGTGAGTATAGCCCGGCATCATGGCATCTGCGTATTCCTTCGCCTTCATGACCAGCGCGCGCTGCAGATGGCGCACTTTTCCCAAAATTTCATCGATTTCCGCCCGGCAGTAAAGCCGCGTGTCCGTAGCTACCTGGTCATTGCGGGAGCGTGCGGTATGCAGCTTGGCGCCCGGAGCGCCGATGCGCCGGGTGAGTTCGCTTTCAATGTTCATGTGCACGTCCTCCAGTTCCCGGCTCCACGAGAAGTTGCCTGCTTCAATGTCTTTCAGGATGTCTTTCAGGCCGGATTCAATGGCGTTGAATTCTTCCTGCGAAAGCAGGCCAGCCTTGAGCTGGGCCCGCGCATGGGCGATGGATCCGGCAATGTCCTGGCGGAAAAGCCTCCAGTCGTAGGAGACGGATTCGCCGTAGCGTTGAACCAGATCAGCGGTGGGTTTAGAAAATCTGCCTTTCCACATGACCCACATGTTGTGCCCCAGGAGCTTCCGTTTTGAAAGCCTGAAATGGGTAATGGAGGCAGATTCCGCGGAACTGGGAAAAATCCGCATGCCTGGAAAACCGGAGTGGAGCCGGAAAAGAGAGAAACGGAGCATGGCTGTCTTTTCCCTGTGGCGGATGGGGGCGGATATGTTATTACGATGCCGTGCGTATGGATGACGAAATGCCTCTGAAACGGGAAGATTTGCGGAAACGCGCGGAGGAAAAGGCGGCGAAACTGGCTGCGGAGGGGATGGAACTGCGCCCCGTAACGGTTTCCGGGCGTACCCTGGCGAAAAGGTTCTGGGGGAAGGAATGGATGAAGAGTCTGTCCGCGTGCGAGGTGTACGGGATGCGGCTGGCCCCCGGCCGGACCTACCTGCGCTATGGCTGTGTTCTGGACCTTAAAACGGTTCCCGGCCGCATCGATGCTCTGGTGATGGGTGAACATTTGTATGAGGTTTGCATCCAGGCCTCCCCCCCGGATGAAGAGGCGCTTGCCCGGCTGCGCGCACGATGCGCCGGGCAGATTGGTTCCTGGATTGATCTGCTGAAAGGGAATTTGTCTCCCGAGCTGCTGGAAATCCTGTGCGCTCCGGAAGGCGGCCTGTTTCCCGCGCCGGAAGAGTGGCGTTTTTCCTGTTCCTGTCCGGATTGGGCGGATTTGTGCAAGCATGCGGCCGCAGTCCTGTACGCTTTCGGCGTGATGCTGGATAAGCAGCCGGAGTTGTTGTTCACCCTGCGCGGAATGGATTCCTCCGTTTTGATTCCGAAAGCTCCGGAACCCGTTCCCGGAGGAGAAGACGCACTGGATGTGGATGCCGGTTCCCTTTCGGATATATTCGGCATCAGCCTGGATTGATTATTGTTGCCGTGATTGTGGTTTTATTCCGGTTTTGAATAGCCAGGAGGGAAGGGGATGGCCGTCCTTTTTCATGAACTGGCGGCGGATGAGGGTGCCCGGGCAGTCAGGCGTGCCGCCGGCCGTTTGCCAATGTTTCCGCATGATGCTCGCCCGGGTGGAGAATGTTTCCGCTTTTTCCATGATGCATTGCAGGTTCGGGAGGGCGGAAAAAACGAGATAAAGAATCAGGAGGGCCCGGTATTTCACGTCTCCCCGGCGGAGGGCCCGGAGAAAGAGCAGGGAAAGGAAGGGATAGAGGACGGCCGGAGCTTTAAAGAGAAGTTCATTGTTCATGATGCCCGTGCGGAAAAAGAGGCTGCCTGCCATCATGCCCAGCGTGATGTAGTACAACGGGTTTTTCCGGCATTTTGGGAAGAGGAGCGCCCCCGGCAGCAGTATCCCCAGGGCCAGGGCCAGCAGGAAGCTGGCGTATTTGACGGAATCGGGATGGAGCAGAAGCCGCTGTTGCCCGTAATGGTAAATTTCCGCATATTTTGCATCAAACAGGCAGGAGAATTGCCCTCCTCCGTCCAAATGGGAATAAAAGACGGCCATGACGGCCGTGCACAGGGCCGCGAGCCAGAAAACCGGCTGGCCCAGAAGGGAACGGAGACGGGAAAGCGGTTTCCGTGCCGCCGGGAGGCGGAACAGGGTTTCATACGCCATATACGGAAGGAGCAGAAGGGCGCCCAGCGGGGAGGACGGCAGCAGAAGAGTTCCCGCGAGATAATACCCGGAGGGAGGCAGGGAGCGCGTCAGGACGAATACGGCGCACAATAGCGCCGGAACGGCGTGATTGAATGTGTTGAAGAGTTGGACGGGCATGCCGATGAACAGGACCATCTGGGCATGGTATTCCGCAAACAGGGAGGAGAGGGGAATTCCCAGGCAGTCCGGCACCGCTGCCGGAGAGCCGAGGCAGAGGAGTATCAGTGCCCAGCGGGCCGTCTTCCGGATTCCCCAGCGGACGGTTGCCGCCAGCAGCGCCAGTTCCAGCCCAAGAAAGGTCCACAGGGCCAGTAGCCAGGGAGCCCATGATGCCGGGCAGAAAGAAGCCGCCAGAGCCGGAGGCAGCCAATGGCCCAGGTAGTAGATGAAATGATGTCCGTCCTCCGTGACGAGGGGCCAGGAATTTGCTGCAAGGCGTTCATAAACGGCATTGCGGATGATAAAATCCGCATGTTGCTGGCAGTGGCCCGTGAATCCGCACAACAGCACCAGCATCAGGCAGAAGAAGGAGAGGAGACCCAGCGCGGCCAATCTGCGCCCGCTTAACGGAAGCCTTTGTGCCGGAAGATGCCGGGCGCAGACGTACAGCCCGCATGCCAGTGCGGCGCAAAGCGGCGCGGAAAAGGCCAGATGCACCCATCCCTGCAGAAAAAGGAGGAGGGGCAACGCCAGATACAACAGTCCCGCGCATAGCGGAAGGCGTGCGGGCAGAAAGAAGCGGGCAGACATGGCGCGGAACGGGAAACTGGTCGGCAGGGAGGAATCCAAAAGGCCAGCATGGCATATTTTGTTCCAAAGAAAAGGATGCAGTTTCCTCCGGAGAATGAAAAAGCCCCGCACCGCCTCGCGGCGGCCGGGGGTTGGCGTTGCTTGATACCAGTTCCAGCAAAAAGGTCAGAACAGGCCAAATCCGTTGCCGTAGCGGGCGGATTCTCCCAGTTCTTCTTCAATCCGGAGAAGGCGGTTGTATTTGGCCATACGGTCGGAACGGCTCAAAGAGCCGGTTTTGATTTGTCCGGCGTTGGTTCCTACGGCAATGTCCGCGATGGTGGCGTCCTCCGTTTCTCCGGAACGGTGGGAAATAACGGCGGTATAGCGGTTGCCCATAGCCAGTTCCACGGCGTCCAGCGTTTCCGTCAGCGAGCCGATTTGATTGACCTTCACCAGGATGGAGTTGCCCACGCCCAGATGAATGCCTTTTCTGAGGAATTCCACGTTGGTGACAAAGAGATCGTCTCCGACAAGCTGAGTGCTTTTGCCAAGTTTTTCCGTCAGGGTTTTCCATCCGTCCCAGTCGTTTTCCGCACAGCCGTCTTCAATGGAGACGATGGGATATTTTTTCTTCAGTTCCACATAGTAGTCCGTCAGCTCTGCGGCGGTTCTGCGGCTGCCGTCGGATTTCTTGAAAACATACAGCCCGGATTCCGGTTCATAAAATTCGGAGGAAGCCACGTCCAGGGCAATGGAAATGTCCTCCCCGAACCGGTAACCGGCCTTGTCTACCGCCTGGGCGATGCAATCCAGGGCGTCTTCCGCAGAGTTCAGCCTGGGGGCGAAGCCGCCTTCGTCGCCCACGGCGGTGGAAAGGCCGCGGTCATGAAGAACGGATTTCAGCGCATGGAAAACTTCCGCGCCATAACGCAGGGCTTCCCGGAAGGTGGGAGCGCCGGACGGGACGATCATGAATTCCTGGAAGTCAATGGGCGCGTCGGAGTGGGCGCCGCCGTTGATGATGTTCATCATGGGGACGGGCAGAACCTTGGCGTTCGGGCCGCCCAGGTAGCGGTACAGGGGCTGGTGCAGCTGGGCCGCCGCAGCCTTGGCAAGCGCCAGGGAAACGCCCAGAATGGCGTTGGCCCCCAGTTTGGCTTTGTTGAACGTGCCGTCCAGGGAGTTCATGAGGGCATCCGCCGTGGTTTGCTCCGTGGCTTCCAGACCGATCAGGGCCGGAGCAATGATGTTGCGGATGTTGTCTACGGCCTTGGTGACTCCCTTGCCCTGGTAGCGGGTTGCGTCGCCGTCCCTGAGTTCCCAGGCTTCGTGTTCCCCGGTGGAAGCTCCGCTGGGGACGCCCGCCGTGCCTACGGCGCCTCCTTCCAGATAAACGTCCGCCTCAATGGTGGGGTTGCCGCGTGAATCCAGAATTTCACGCCCTGTTATTTTCGCGATGCGCATTTCTTTCATAAAAATCGGATGGGTTCTTCCTTGGAAACCAGATATTGAAATTAGCTCAAACTAACTTATGAGGCTTGTGTATCCTGTATCCGAAGCGGATGCAAGCTTTTTCTCCGGGAGAAAGACCGGAGTTCAATCAGTATGGGTGCCCCTTGGCGGCGGTTCAGTTGCGGTAATGTTCCTTCAGCCACGTTATTTCTTCGCCGTGCCCGGCGTCGTCCCTGGGCGTTTCCAGGAAGAAGGGCAATTCCCGCAGAACGGGATGGTTGATGATGTTGATGAAGGCCTGTTCTCCCAGGGAACCCTTGCCGATGGTTTCATGGCGGTCCTTGAAGGAGGAGAAGGGCGTCATGCTGTCGTTCAGGTGGATGGCGCGCAGGCGTTCCAGGCCCAGCACGGCGTCGAAATGTTCCAGTACGGAATCCAGCCCGTTGACAATATCATATCCGGCGGAATAAACATGGCAGGTATCCAGGCATACGCCCAGCTTGTCCTTCAGGTCCACCCGCTCCATAATGGCGGCCAGTTCTTCAAAGGTCCGGCCGACTTCGCTTCCCTTGCCGGACATGGTTTCCAGCAGAACAATGGTCGTTTGTTCCGGAGAAAGCACGCCGTTTAATTGGCCCGCCACCAGTTCAATGCCTTTTTCCGCTCCCTGACCTACATGGCAGCCGGGATGGAAGTTATAAAGATTTCCCGGCAGATGTTCCATGAGTTCCAGATCCTCTTTCAGCACCTGGGCCGCAAAACGGGCGACGCCGGGGTCTGCGGAACAGGGGTTCAGCGTGTAGGGGGCGTGTGCCAGCAGCGTTCCGAATCCGTTGTTCCGCGCTAATTCCAGAAAACGGGCAATATCCTGTTCGTCAATAGCTTTGGCTTTGCTCCCCCGCGGATTGCGGGTGAAGAACTGAAAAGTATTGGCGCTGATGGAGAGGGCAACCCGGCCCGTGGCTTCATAGCCTTTTGCGGAGGAAAGATGGCATCCGATGTGCAGCATGGCGGTGGCGGGAAAATATGCAAGCGAGCATATCGGAAGGGAATTGACCTGTCCAGCATGGGGATAGTTTTCAAGGCTGTTGCCGTAGGATACCGTGTTTGCGCGGCGCGCCATGGACGTAACGAAAAATAGATTTACATTTTTATATTTTTCAAAATAATGAATCCATCGTTTATGCCTGATTGCTCCTGTACACATTCTTCGCTCCCGGCTTCCTCCGTCAAGGATCTGATACCTCTTGCCGGTGTATTCAAGGCATTGGGGCATCCCGTCCGTTTGATGATCGTGGAGATGCTTCTGGATGGGGAACGCTGCGTCTGCGAACTGCAAAAAGATTCCGGGCGCGATATGTCCACGATTTCCAGCCACTTGAATGTGTTGAAGAACAATCGTGTGCTCTCTTGTGAACAGCGGGGGAAGAATGTGTATTATTCCCTGTGTTGTCCGTGCCTTCGCCAGGTATTAGACTGTTTGAAGGAAAGTCCCATTCTGCGGAGATAAGGACATGATACTCTAGTTTCTTCTGATTTCTACACAAACACTTTGATATTCTTCAAAATCTAAATCAATAATACCATGAACAACATTGTCGTTTACGGACCGGGATGCGCCAAGTGCACTGCACTGGCGGATGTGACGAAGCAAGCCATGCAGGAACTCCATTTGGACGCTTCTCTGGAAAAAGTGACGGATGCCATGCAATTTGCCGTAGCGGGGGTACTCGTGACCCCGGCGTTGGCTGTGGATGGCAAGGTATTTGTTTCGGGGAGAGTTCCATCCAAGGATGAAATCAAGAAGATTCTTCAAGAGACCATTCAGGCTGATTCTTCCCGGCAGAAATCCTGCTGTTGTTCCGGCGTAGCAGAATCTGCGTTACCTCAAGAAAATGATTCTCATGCGAAAGAGGTATCATGTTGCGGAGGGAGCTGTTGCAGCAGTGAGGCATCCAAAGGATGCTCCGGATGGAAAAAGGCTGTAGTCTGGATGGTTGCCCTGCTCATCCTGCTTGCCATCGTCAAAGTTATCAACCACCAGGGAGCTGAAAACCGTGAAGAACCAGCCGCCACAACTGTGACGATGAAATCCGGGGTAGAGGCGGTTTATTACGAATATGGGGCGAGATGCCCAACCTGCATCCGTATGGAGACATGGACGAAGGAGGCGATCGAAAAGAATTTTCCGATTCAGCTTAAGGAAGGCAAGTTGGCTTTCCGCGCCATTCCCGCCGACAAGGACGCCGTTGGCAAGTATGAATTGACAACCAAATCTTTGCTTCTCAAGGATTGGAAGGACGGCAAGGAAACGCGCTGGGTGGATCTGGATCGCATCTGGGACTTGAGTGGTAATGAACAGGAGTTCAAGGAATATGTGGTTCAGAGCATCCGGAAAGCACTGGATGACGCTCATTGAACGTTTACCTTCCTTCTAATATTTTCCGTGATGGACTGGCCTCTTTTATCTCTGCTGCCTATAGGCGTAGCGGCAGCCGTTTCTCCTTGTCCCCTGGCAACGAATATTGCCGCTGTGGGATTCATTTCCCGTGGCATCGGCTCCCGTCATCAATCAGCCATCGCCTCACTTCTCTATACTTTGGGCCGTGTGAGCGCTTATGTGCTGATCGGGTGGTTGGTAAGCCGGGGCTTGGCATCGGTCCCCATGTTGTCATTCTGGATGCAGGAGGAACTGCCGGTGTATCTGGGCCCGGTGATGATGGTGGCAGGGCTGATCCTTCTGGGGTTCATCCCGTTCTTTTCCCTAGGGAAAAAACCGGGAGAGGCAACAGCTCAAAGCCTTATGGCTAAAGGCGGCATCTGGGGGGCGTTTGCGCTAGGTTTTCTGTTCGCCCTAGCTCTTTGCCCTCCTTCGGCGGCGCTGTTTTTCGGAACGGCTGTCCCTTTGTCCATACAGGCTGGGAGCACTGGTTCCCTATTAGGAATTTCCCTGTTCGGCATAGGAACGGCCCTGCCCGTGGTCGCATTTGCCTTACTGCTGACATTCAGTGCGGAGAAAGCCGCTGCTGCCGTGCGCCACATGCCTAAAATCCAGCAAATCATGAAACTTGTGACGGGATGGTTCTTCCTGTTGCTTGGCGGGTACTGGCTGTTCAGCCGGATTCTTCTCGTTTGATTCTTTCTACATTACCCTTTCTTATTATATGATTCAAGATTTTGCCAACTGGCTGGTTTACAAGATGTTGGAATTTACTCCCCACACACAACTGGGGGAGGCGGTCAACTTTTTCGTGTACGATACGGTCAAGATTCTTTTCCTGTTATACGCGATCAGCCTCATCATGGGGGTGGTAAACGCCTATTTCCCTGTAGAACGCATCCGCGTATTTCTGATTACGAGGAAGCTTTACGGGCTTCAATATTTCTTCGCGGCTCTGTTCGGAGCCATGACGCCATTTTGTTCCTGTTCCTCCATTCCCTTGTTCATCGGATTTGTGAAGGGTGGCATTCCCTTGGGGGTGACGTTTGCCTTCCTGATTACGTCTCCTTTGGTTAATGAGGTGGCGATCGCCATATTCCTCGGAGCATTCGGTATCAAGATTACGGTGATCTATGCTGTTTCCGGCATCCTGTTGGGCATGGTCGGGGGTATAGTCCTGGAGAAATTCAAGCTAGAACGTTATTTGTCTCCCTGGATACGTGACTTGCTGGTTCAGTCGAATGCAGAGAGCAATGACTGGGAACGGAAAAAGACACCCTTCATGGGCAAATTGCCCGTTATCATGCGCGATGCCTGGGGAATCGTCAAGGGAGTGACCCTGTACGTGGTAATCGGCATTGCCATTGGGGCGGCAGTGCACGGCTATGTGCCTGCCGGATTCTTCGAAGAATCCATGAGCCGGGAAAATTGGTGGTCGGTGCCTGTCGCTGTCATCTGTGCGGTACCCATGTATGCAAATGCTGCGGCTATTGTTCCGGTGATCGAGGTATTTGTCGCAAAGGGAGTACCAATCGGAACGGCAATTGCATTCATGATGGCGACAGTAGGACTTTCCCTTCCGGAAGCCGCCCTTCTCAAAAAAGTGATGACCTGGAAGTTGATCGGTATTTTCTTCGGAACGGTCACGGCGTTTATCATTTTGTCAGGTTATGTATTTAATTTACTGATTTCTTGTTAAGAAAACCGTCATTGGATTATTTAGTCCATATGAATATTGGGAAAATAAGCGGTTTCCTTTTTTTATTATCGTAGTCCTCCCGCGTTTTCTTGACGGATGGAGGGAAGAGGGGCAAGATGGCACGCATGGAACAAGTCAGTCTCATGGAATTGGGCAAGCTGGCCGCAGAAGGCCAGGTTGAAGCGGAAGTTTTTGCCCAGATTGCCCAATGCGCGCAGAAGATGACCAAAGGCAACAAGCCGTATCTGGATGTGTCTTTTGCCGATGCGGAAGGGACCATGGGATTGAAGGTGTGGGAGGATAAACCCTGGTTCCGGACGCTTGCTTCGCTGCCCCTCCGCAGTTTTGTGAGCCTGCGCGGCCAATGGGCCAAGGGAGGGTTCGGCATGGAAGTTGCCGATTTGGACGTGCGGTTGCTGGACGAACAGGAAAAGGAAAACTTTCTGGCCGGCTCCGGAACCTTGAAGAAAAAGCAGGAAGCTGATCTGAAGGAAATCTGCATGTTCATCAAGGGCATGAATGATCCGCGCATACGCGCCCTGTGCATTGAATTCATTGAGCAGTTCGGGGAACGCCTCCAGCGCGCCGCCGCCGCCCGCACTTACCATCATGCCCGCCGCGGCGGACTGGTGGAGCACGTGGCGGGGATGATGCGCACGGCCTCTGCCGTCTGCCAGGCGAATCCGGAGCTGAACCGTGACCTTCTGCTGGCCGGGTGTCTGTTCCACGACTGCGGGAAGTTGTGGGAAAATTGCTACCCGAAGGAGGATTTTACGATGCCTTATTCGGAGGCCGGAGAACTGCTGGGCCATATTCCGCTGGGCATTGAACTGGTCAACAATTTGTGGAAGCGCATCATGTCCCTTCCGGAGGCGGATTCCTGGAAGACGCTGGACCCTCCTTCACCGGACGTGCGCATGCACCTGCTGCACCTGATTGCGTCCCATCACGGGGAACTTGCCTTCGGTTCTCCCGTGTTTCCCAAGACGCCGGAGGCGGTGGCCCTGCATTACATCGACAATCTGGACGCCAAGCTGGAAATGTTCCGCGGGGCTTATGAGACAAGCGAGGCCCTGGCTCCCAGAGTGCTCCAGCGCAAGGCCCCCCTGCCTGCCAACGTTGTTCTTCCGCTGCCTTCCGTTCTCCCTCTGGAGCCGGACGGCGAAGACGCTCTGCCGTAAGGTTCCCCCTGCATGGAAGAGGTTCGGCGTGTTCTTCGTCCGTGGCCGGAACGGATGACGGCATCTGCTCCCTTGCTGATTCCGGCTTTGTCCCTGCTGTGCGCCTGCGCGGCAATGGATGTTTCCCTTTGGTTCTGGATTCCATGCTTCTGCCTGGCGTCGCTGCCGTGTTTTTTACGTGCGCCCTCCATGGGGGTGCTTGCCGTTGCCCTGGCGATGTGGGCCGCCGTATATCTTTTCGCGTATGAACGGGAATACGCAGGCGTTCCCGTGGAAGCGGGGAGAGTCATGGTTATGGAAGGCTCCGTTGAGGCTTTTTCCGGAAAATCCGTGTTGTTTCGCCCGGATGGTTCCCGGTGGCTGTACGCGGTTTCCTCCCGTGACGGGGCCTGCCCTCTGGAGGCAGGGGAACGCTACCGGATCAGGGGAGAGGCGTATCCGCTTCAGGCGCCGTGCGGTCCCGGCATCTTTGACCGGGAGCGTTGGGGGTACCTGCACGGCATCATCGCCGGAATCCGGCTGGATGAGTACTGCCGGAACGGGCCGGGAGACTGGCGCAGCCGTTTCCGGGCTTTTTCCCTGCGGCTCCGGGAAAGGGCTGCCTCCCTGCTCAGGGAGGGCGCCCCTCCGGATGATGAGGCCCGGCAGGTGATGGTTTCCGCCGTGCTTGGGGACAAGACGGACGCGAGGCCGGAAACGATGGCGAAGTTTCTGGAAAGCGGCTGCATGCATGTATTCGCTGTCAGCGGCATGCATGTGGGCGTGGCCGCCATGCTGGTTCTGGGTATGCTGAGGCTTTTGCATGTGTACCCCCGTGCGGCCCGGCTGGCCTGCATCCTTTTGCTGGCGGCGTACGTGTTCGTGACCGGGATGTCCGCTTCCGCCCTACGGGCGTTCATCATGGCGACAGTCTGGCTTCTGGCGTTTGTGCTGCGCAGAAAGGGACATCCGGCCAATATTCTGGCGCTCGCTTTCATCCTCCTCTGTTTAATGAACCCGCTCCAGGTTTTCCAGCCGGGGTTCCAGCTTTCTTTTTGCGTTTTTGCCGTCATTGTCTGCCTGGCGGAATGGCTCAGCCGGGAAAAGCCCCTGTGGTCGCCGGACCCGTTTATTCCTCCCCGGATTTATCATGCGCGGGAAAGATTCCTGGTGCGGCTGGAAAAAGCATGCCGCGGCGCGCTGATCGTCTCCGTGGGGGCGTGGCTGGCTTCCATTCCCCTGACGGCATGGCACTTCGGAACCTGGAACCTGTATGCTCCCTTGACCAATTTGTGCCTGAGCGTACTTGTCTTTCCCCTTATGGGCATTTCCCTGTCCGGGCTGATGTTCGCGTGGTGCCCGTGGATGCTGCATGTCTGTAATACGGCCGCTTCCTGGCTGGCGTCCGCCATGCTGTCCGTAGCCGGGGGAGTGGCTTCCCTGCCGTACAGTTATCTTTCTTCCGCACCGCCTTCCGGGGAAAATGAAGCTGTTATCGTTCCCTTGCAGAAGGATGCCTGGGCCACAGTCATTTCCAATCCCGCATTGGTTGTGGGAAGCGGAACGGAAGATGCGGTGCGGTACACCCTCCTTCCCGTGCTGAAGGCGCGCAGTATCCGGCCCTGCGGCATGCTGTCCTGGGGAAACGGCAAAGCGGAACGGGCCGGAGAGAAAGAACTGGAGAAGGAATATCCCGGAATCCGGAACTGGGGCGCGGAGTTCGGGGAATGTCCCGTCCGGCAATGGAGGTTACGGCCGGGCAATGCACTTGTGCTGGAAGATTTTCCTGTCCCGTTGCGCACGGGAATCCGTCAGGACCGGAACCGGGTGTTGTCATGGGAATGCCGAGGGCGGCGGTTCCTGATGATAGGGAATACCGGGTTTTCTTCCCTGGCGCGTGCGGAGAAAACACCGCGGGCGGACGTATTGCTCATCGGGCATCATCCGCGCGACCCGGTGGACAGCGCGGCGTGGATCAGGGCCACAGGCGCCCGCGCGGTCATTTTCACGACGGAGCATGAATGCCCCGTACCGGAGGGAACAGCCGTATACCGTCTCCGGGAAACCGGAACCCTCTATCTGCGGATGGAAGAAAAGAGCGTGCAAATTATCCCCTGGAGGGGCATGGAACGCCGTACAGAGTAAATCCCGTGCTTTCCTCAATGCGGATGGGAAGGATCTCTCCCGCCAGGTCAGGGGCGGCATCCACCATGACGGGCTTGTTCTGGGAGGTCCGGCCGGAGAGGCGCGCCGCATTCGTTTTGGACGGCCCTTCCAGAAGAACTTCCTGCACGGTGCCTACCAGATCCCGGTTTTTCCGGATAGCTATTTCATTGACTACGGCCAGAAGATCCTGGTTGCGCGCTTCCTTCACTTCCTCCGGAATCTGATTCTCCATAACGGCGGCGGGTGTGCCGCGGCGCGGGGAATAGCGGAAAATGAATGCGTTGTCAAACTGGACCTGTTCCACGGCCTGCCTGGTCAGCAGGTAATCCTCCTCCGTTTCTCCTGGGAAGCCCACAATGATATCCGTGGTGATGGACAAATCCGGGCGTGCCTGCTTCATCCGGGAGCAAAGGTCCAGATAGGTTTCATTCCTGTACGGCCTGCGCATCATTTTCAGGATGCGGTCGCTGCCGCTCTGCATCGGGAAATGAATGTGGCTGCACAACTTGGGAAGGTAGGTGAACGCCTGCACCAGATCCTGGCGGAAACCGATGGGATGCGGGGAAACGAAGCGGATGCGCCGGATTCCTTCCACTTCATGCACGGCTTCCAGCAGCTGGACGAAGCCGCCCTTGCCGCCTGCCGTTTCCATCTGCCTGCCGTACCGGTTGACGATCTGGCCCAGCAGCGTGACTTCCTTCACGCCGGCGTCCGCCAGCATCTTCACCTCATCCACCACGTCCCGGATGGGGCGGCTGCGTTCTGCGCCGCGGGTGTAGGGAACAATGCAGTAGGCGCACTTCATTTCGCACCCCTGCATGATAGAGACATACGCCGTGGAGCGCACGCCGGGATTCAGGTGATCCCGGATTCGGTTCTGGGAATCCTCCTCTTCCGCCACATCGCACACATGCGTACCGGAAAAGGCGGTTTGCAACTCATCCATGCGGCGTTCCTGGCGCGCGCGCAGAATGCCGTCCACATGTTCAAATACGCGGTGGTATTTCTGGGTGCCGACCACGAGGTCCAGGCGCGGCAGTTCCTTGAACAGCTCCTCTTTTTTACTTTGGGCCATGCAGCCCATCATGCCGTACACTACATGCGGACGGTGCCGCTGCTGCTTGGCCAGAAGCCCCATTTTTCCCAGAGCCTTTTGTTCCGCCTGTTCCCGGATGGAACAGGAGTTGAACAGGATGACGTCCGCCTCATCCTCGCGGTCCGTCATGGTGTAGCCCTTCTGCACGAACATGCGGGCCACCTGTTCGGAGTCCCGTTCGTTCATCTGGCAGCCGTAGGTTTTGATATAAAGCTTGGGCATGGAAAAAATCAGGTATTTTTTTTCAGGGTGACCACGCATTCCAGATGCTTGGTCTGGGGGAACAGGTCAAAGGGCTGGACGGCGGTGACGGAATACCCGGCCTTGTCGAATTCCGCCAGATCCCGTATCTGGGTGGCGGGATTGCAGGAAACGTAAACGACTTTTCCGGGGCCGAAGGCAAATAACTGGGCCAAAAATTCCGCACTGCATCCTTTCCGGGGAGGGTCGATCACCACGGCGGTTTTTCCTGCAGGGAAATCCACCCGGGCAAAAATGGCTCCGGCGTCCGCCGCCAGAAATTCCGCGTGTTCAATTCCGTTGCTGCGGGCATTGCTGCGTGCCCAGTCCGCAGAAGTCTCGCTGACTTCCACGCCCAGCACTTTTTTAAATTTCTTCGCCAGGCTCAGGGCGAACAGGCCGGAACCGCAGTAGGCGTCCACCAGGAATTCCTCCCCGTCCATACTCGCCTGTTGGGCCACGTAATCCGTAAAAAGCGGAAGAATGAAAGGATTATTCTGGAAAAAGTCTCCCGCCAGAAAATGGAATTCCAAATCGCCCACCCGTTCGCAGGCGACGGCATTGTTATTGGTGATGACGGTTTCTTCCGAGGCCCGGAGCAGAATGGTGGCTCCCCGTTTGAACCGGGCGGCGGCCTGGTAAACGCTTTTGCGGGCCAGGGGCAGGGCTTCATTGATGCACTCCATGGCAATCGGGCATTGCGGCACGTCCACTACGTCCCTTCTGGAGCCTGCTTTCAGGAAACCGATGGCCGGCTTGCCTCCTTCCTTCGGCTTGTCAAAATGAGGCGTAATCTTGGAGCGGTAATGGTATTGGCGGGGGGAGGCTACGGCCGGATTGACGGGCAGTTCCAGCCCTGCCTGCAAGCGGAGCAGATCCGCTACCTGCCGGGTCTTCCAGAGAAGCTGGCGGTCATAGGAAAAATGCTGGTACTGGCATCCCCCGCAGGTTCCGAACAGGCGGCAGCCCGGTTCCACGCGGTCCGGGCTGGGGTTAATTACTTCCACCAGATCGGCGGAGGAATAGTTCCTGTCATTACGCCAGACGCGCGCCTTTACACGGTCTCCCGGCAGGGCGAAGGGGACAAAAACCACCCATCCGTCCACGCGGCCAATGCCGTCGCCTGCATTGGAAAGGGCGTCAATATCCAGTTCAAGCTCCTGGTGGTAGGAAAAAGGTTCGGGGTGGAAACCCTTGGGAATGGTCGCAGTCATGGTGGTGGGAAAAGATTATGGGGCGGAAGGGGTAATCAACTTGCCGTCCAGATCGTACAGCAGGGTTTCCGGCAGCCGGGGGGTGCGCAGTCCGGGGCGGAAATCGCCCGGCAAGACAGCCGGCCCCGGTGCGGATTCTTCATTCTCATCCTCTGGAAGAATCTCCTGTTGCGCCGGAGCGGGCGCCCAGGGTGCGGGCTGGTTGGCTGAAGCGGTTTGTTCCGGCTGAACGGCAGGAACTGGGGCGGGGTCCTGAGGTGCCGTTTCCTTGTTGGAGGCGCAGGAAGAGGTCCAGGCCAGCCCGGCAATCAGACAGGAGCGGATCAGGAGTTTTCTCATGGCGCGGATTCTTACAGCTTCATCCGGACTTGGCAAGTGAATAGCCCTGTTATGGACCGTGTAAAGGGCATTTCTTTTTTACTTGGAAACCGGGGAATGCTTGCTGTTTGACTCTTCCAGGATAGTGTTTATAGTAGGAGCACGTATGAGATTTTTTCTTTCTCTGTGTTGTTACGCTGCGGTTTCAGGGGTGTTTGCCCCACAGGCCGGCGTGGCGCAACAGCTTCCTCCCATTTTCGGGTTTGCCAATAAAGACAGGATACCTGAAGTTAATAAGTCGGGCAGTCCCGTTTTTGATAAACTCCGTAATGAAGCTATGAAGAAAAAGCAGCCGCTGGTAATTTATCTTACTGGTTCTTCGTGGTGTTCCCAGTGCAATATTTTTACCCGGGAATATATCAAAAAAACAAATTTCAAAAATGCCGCCGGGAAAAAATTTATATTTTGGCTGGTGGATACCAAACAGGTGCCGGGCAATTCTCCGGGGACGTTTCAATTTAAAATGGTTCCGGAAGAAGCCGCAAAAATCGTGGGGTGTGTGGATTCTCCCCGCGCGCCGTATGTGGTTCTTGGACCTCCCGCCGTGTTTATCATTGATCCTGTTTCCGGAAAATTGATCAAGAGCCTGTTCTCCAAGAGTGAAGTGGACAAGTATGGAAAACCTCTTGCCGGAATTATTGAAGAAACCTGGGTGGAGTTTTCCCGCAAGCCCAAATAGGAAACGGAATGTATGCGGGGAACGTCCGGTATTTTCATGCTCCAGCCAAGATGACGGGGAACAATTCCAAAAGTTCTTTTGTTTATTTATAGGAAGCGAAAAAATCCTCCCGGCATCCCTCCGGCTCCTTTAAAAAAGGCAGCGTGCGGAATCTTTTTCCGGGGCGGAGCGATTGCCGTTAAAAACGGTAAATGCAGCGCAGCCATGGGCGCGACGTGCCGGAATAGTAGGGATACCACCGGTGTCCGGGGTGGTGCATGGTGCGGCCCCATTCATCCTGACGGCGCGCCTGGGGCGCATAGAAGAGCTGCTTCCACTCCCGGCTGGCGAAGGAAGAAGGCTCTGTTTCCGAAGCCGGAGGCGCCAGAAACGCCTGGAAGGCGCTGGAAGAACAGCAATAATAGGGAATGTTGAACCGGGGCGCCATTCCGAACGCCAGCAGAAGCCATATCCAGACGCGGAAACCGGGACGCCGCGTCCAGGAGGAAGCCAGAAAGGCAAGCAGGCAGGCCATGACCGGAACGCTTCCTTTGCAAAGCAGGTCATTGACGTCTCCGTTCACGTAAAAAAAAGGCAGAATCAGGCCGGTTGCCAGAGTACAGATAAAGAGGGGATTCCTCTGGAAATCCCGCCAGCAGAACAGGGCGTACAGCAGGAATGAGGTCGCCATAAGCAGGAAATCCCCCGGACGCGTATAAAAAGGCCGCATGCCCATGTGGGAGGATGGCGCGTTTACCGCCCCATAATAAAGAAGAAAACACGTTCCCAGCAGAACGGCGGCCGAAAAGGAGGGATGGAGCAGGACATCCCGGAGAGGGAGGACGCCTTTCCATTGGCGGCGCCACTGGCAGGCCGCCAGGGGCAGCCCTCCAAGGGCCGCGAGGGGGGAATAAAAGGCCGTGGCTGCGAACAGAATAGGCATCCAGTATAGGGGCATGCGTCCTGAAGCCAGGAAGATGAAAAAGAGCAGAACAGGAATGGATGCGTTTGCGCTGCACATGATTTGTTCCGCCGTGCCGAAGTAATGCAGGCGGAACAGGTTCAGCCCCAGCCAGCACTGGAGATTCAGCAGAGAGCCGAATGCCGCCATCAGCAGGGCGAGCAGCAGGGAGCGGCGTCCGGAGAAAACGCAGAGCCACAGCCAGGAAAGGAACAGGCCCCAGGCTCCCCACAGAACGACAAGCATGCGCGCGGCGTCCAGCCCCGCCAGTTTTCCCGCCAGGGCTGGGACCAGCCAGAACCCCGTGTTGTAAATCAGCACGTTCCCGTCCGGAAAGATGACGGGCCACGGGCTGGCGACCAATTCACGCAGACAGGCATTTCTGACGATATGGTCAGGGTGCTGGTTGACCCACTCCCCCCATCCGGAAAGCGCCATCAGGGCGGCAAACGCCGCCAGGGCGAGAAATGAAGAGCGGGTGAACAGGGGGAAGGCGGGGAGAGAATCCCTTGTTTGCGGTTCCTTGCGTTTTCGGGGCGCCAGTCCCGCAGCCGTCAGGAGCGTGAGAGGGAGAGCGGCGTACCAGTGCATCCACCCGGCCAGGAATACCAGCACGGGCAGCAGAAGCCAGGCGCAGGTGTGCCACTTCAGCGCGGTTGCGTTGAACGCTTGTTCCGGGCACGGGGCATCAGCGGCAGGCATTTCCCCGGAACCTTAATGGGGCCGGCCTGCGGGGGCAAGGAGGAAACTCGCAGACCGGAACGGAAGGGGGCATTTGTATGGGTATGGTGGCAGGAATGAGCGCGCGCCGTTGCCTCTTTACCGGAAAAACGGGGCAGGTCATGCTGGGAGGCCTATGAATAAAACACAATTTATCAGGGAGCTCCAGCGTGAGCTGGGGAAGGACGTTACTTCCCGGCAGGCGGAACACGCGTTGAACGCGGTGCTGGAGACGATTGCGCGGTCGGTCCGGAGGCGGTCGCTGGTGAAATTCCGGGGCTTTGGCACTTTCCGCGTCAAGCGCCGCCGCGCCCGCATCGTACGCCATCCGGAAAACGGCGGCAGGCTGCTGGTGCATGAATCGAAAACCATGAAATTCCGCCCCTCTTCCCTTCTGTGGAAGGAGTAGGGAAGCCGTTCGGCAGCTCCTGTCATTTTGCCATTGACTTCCCCGTCCGCGGAGGCCCTTAATGTGGATAAGGCAGGAACATTTTTGCCTGCCTGCATAAGTAACTGGCCCCTTCCACGTTTGCCGATCATGACTCCGGATTCCGTTCATCTGCTGACCCGTTCCTCCCAGATGACCCTGTGCAAAGATGAACAGGGCCGTGTGCGCCGCGCCTATTACGGCCCGAGGCTGCATCAGCCGGAGGATGCCCTGGAAAACGCCGCGGATGCTCCTCTCCTGTATTCCTCCCTGGCGGATTCCGTAACAGGGCTTCCCAATGCGTCCGGCGAGTACTGCATTTGCGTGACCCAGGCGGACGGGGCCCTTTCCCTGAGTCTGGAATGCCAGGGTTGGGAAGTGCTGGAACTGGATGACGACCGGGAAGAAGCCGTCTTCTATGGGAAGGACCCTTCCTACCCTGTGCGGGTGGAAATCCACGTGCGCTCCCACAGGGAATCGGACACCTTTTTGCAGTGGGCGGTTGTTCGGAACGAAGGGAAAGAAGGCATCCGCCTGCACCGCGCTGCGTCCGCACAACTGGGTTTGCGCGCAGAACGGTACTTCGTCACCAGCTTCCGCGGCACCTGGGGCGGCGAGTCCCTGATGAGTGAGGAAGAAGTGGCCCGGGGGCATGAACTTGCCCTGGTATCCGGAACCGGCACCCGCACCGCCCAGGAGGGAAGCCCCGGATTCATCATCTCTCTGGACGGTCCGGCGCGGGAGGATTCCGGGGAGGTTGTTCTGGGGGCGCTGGCATGGTCCGGCAATTACCGGATATGGTTCCGGCACAGCCCGTATCATTACCTTTTTGCCGGAGCGGGACTGGATACGGCTCCCGCGCCCTATCTGCTGGACGGCGGCGGCGTGTTTGAAACGCCGCCCCTCATTCTGACGCACAGTAAAAACGGCAAGGGAGAGGCCTCCCGGCGCATCCACTGCTGGGCGCGCCGCTACGGCCTGCGCGGCGGAGGAACAGAGAGGCCAACCTTGCTGAATTCCTGGGAGGGGGTGTATTTTACCTTTACGGAAAAAGTGCTGCACGGCATGATGAAACGTGCGGCGGACTTGGGGATAGAGCTTTTCGTGCTGGATGACGGCTGGTTCGGCAACCGGTTCCCCCGCAATGACGCCCGCGCGGGATTGGGGGACTGGCAGGTGAACCGCGCTAAATTGCCCCATGGGCTGGAAGGCCTTATCCGCCATGCGGAAGAACTGGGGATACGCTTCGGCATCTGGGTGGAGCCGGAAATGGTGAACCCTCATTCGGAGCTTTATCAGAACCATCCGGAGTGGGTCATCGGTCTCCCGCATCGAGAAAACAGGCAGGAACGCAGCCAGTATTTGCTGGACCTGAGCAATCCTCATGTATGTAGGTACATTCTTGACGCCATGCGGAAGCTGCTTGGAGAACATCCGGGCATTTCCTACGTCAAATGGGATTGCAACCGCAAAATTTCCGACCCCGGCTCTCCCTGGCTGGACGCCTGCCGCCAGGGGAATCTGCCCATTGACTATGTGCGGGGCTATGAACACGTTCTTGATACGCTGGCGGCGGAATTCCCGGATGTGACATTCCAGGCCTGTTCTTCCGGCGGAGGCCGCGCCGACTATGGAACCATGCGGAGGCATCATGAATTCTGGACGTCCGACAATACGGACGCTTATGAACGCGTGTTCATGCAGTGGGGCATAGGCCACCTGTTCCCGGCTCTTTCCATGGCCGCCCATGTGACAGCCTCCCCCAACCACCAGACGGGCCGCTCCACGCCGCTCAAATTCCGGTTTGACGTGGCCATGTCCGGACGGCTTGGCTTTGAACTCCAGCCATGCGACATGACGGAGGAGGACATAGCCTTTGCCAAACGTGCTCTGGCGGAATACAAGCGCATCCGTCCCGTAGTCCAGTTCGGGGACTTGTACCGCCTATCGTCCCCGTATGAAAGCCGGGTGGCCTCCCTGATGTATGTATGCGGAAAACGGGCTGTCGTTTTCGCCTGGCTGATGGATAAATGGCTGGCGGATTCCCCTCCACCCCTGCGCCTGAAAGGCCTGAATCCTGCCGCCAGGTACCTGGTGCGGGAAATCAACATGAATGAAGACGGCTCTCTCACGAACGTTCACGAACAGGTGCTGGGCGGCGATTTCCTGATGGACGCCGGCATCCGCATCCGCTGGAAAAAGGCCTTCCAGTCCGTCTGCCTGGAGGTGGCGGAAACAAACCCTGATGCTCCGGCTTCATCATGAAATCGGCGTTTGGCGTGGGAGCCATAGCCGCCTTACTGATGTGATGAGTTAGGAGTTCTCTTAGAGGTGAGGGTATACAGCCAATGCGGCAGAAGACAGGCGCATTCCAATGCCGGTTTGCCGATGTTCTTCTCTTTTTCTACAGGAAAAGGTGATCATTCAATCTTGATGAGGCCCTCCCTGATGAGCCGGGCCGCTTCCCGTTCTATTTCCTTTTGATGTTGTTTCATGTAGGCCTGGTACGCTTCCTCAATATCGAAACGGATGGTCAGGACCCATTCTTCATCTTCGTTTTGCAAATAAAACTCTGAATAGTGGCGGCCATCCATGACATCATGTTCCTCGCCCTTCCCTCTGATGCGGTAATCTGGATAATGTTTTTTTATATATTCCCGCTGTTTTTCCAGGAGCTTGTCCAAATCCTTCTCATTAAACACAGCGGGATTGGTGATGACAGGGGTATCTTTTTCTTCTTCCTGCTGCTGTGCGTCCGGCTGCCGCGGCTGTTCTTCCTGCGCTGCAATTGGGCTGATGAACCCGGGCAGGCAGGAGACGGATAGGGCGAGTATGGTTGATGCAGGCTTCATGATGCTGGTCAGGCGGCGTGCGGTTTTTGCCTCTCCCTTTTATACAGGAAGCAATCAGATTATTCAATTTGAATGACGCCTTCCCTGATGAGTCGTTCCGCTTCCCGTTCTATTTCCTTTTGATGTTGTTTCATGTAGGCCTGGTACGCTTCCTCAATATCGAAACGGATGGTCAGGCCCCATTCCTCATCTTCGTTTTGTAAATCAAACTCCGAATAGTGACGGCTGTCAAAATAATCCTGCTCTTGCCCCTCTATGACGATTTTGTAATCCGGATAATGTTTTTTTATATATTCCCGCTGTTTTTCCAGGAGCTTGTCCAAATCCTTCTCATTAAACACAGCGGGGTTGGTGATGACAGGAATATCTTTTTCTTCTTCCTGCTGCTGTGCGTCCGGCTGCCGCGGCTGTTCTTCCCGCGCTGCCGCGAGACTTCCTGTTTTCAGCATAAGGAAAAACAGAACAATGCCCGTGGTCGCGACGAATTTCAGAGGATGATTCATATGGAATTCTGTTATGGTTTTTTCCTTGGGAAAACAAGAAAGGTCATGAACGTTCCAATGCTGGTTCGTGTTTCCTCTTCGTTACAGGAAAAGGCCGATCATTCAATCTTGATGAGGCCCTCCCTGATGAGCCGTGCGGCTTCCCGTTCTATTTCCTTTTGATGTTGTTTCATGTAGGCCTGGTACGCTTCCTCAATATCGAAACGGATGGTCAGGACCCATTCCTCATCTTCGTTTTGCAAATTAAAAAATGAATATCGATGACCATCAGAATAATCTGTATACTCTCCTTCAGCCCAGATTTGATAATCTGGGTAATGTTTTTTCACATATTCCCGCTGTTTTTCCAGAAGCTTATCAAAATCTTTCTCGTCAAAAATGGTAGGATTCATAATGACAGGAATATCTTTTTCCTCTTCCTGCTGCTGTTCGTTCAGCTGCCGGGGCTGTTCTTCCTGTGCCTCAATCTGGCTGATGATCCCCAACATGCAGGAGAAAAATATGGCGAATATGTTTGATATGGATTTCATATTTCTGTTCAGGTTATTGGTGGTTTTTGCAATCTTCCTTTAATTGTTTTTTTAAGAGATTACTAATTTTATTTATTCCTTCCTTTACTACATAAGGAATATCTTTTGGAGGATGGTAGTCCACTCCGGACCGGGATATATTGGTCATGTGGCCTATTTTCCATTCTGATTCTACCTTTCCGTGATGGACAAACCGATAGATATAAACGATATGCACGTGGCGGAAAGCCTTATCCGTTTTCAGATTTTCAGCCAGGGTAAGGAGGCCGCTCGCTTTTTTGATGGCCTGGACGGCTATTTCGCTCAATACTTTTTTGGAGATTTTTCCCAATCCTTTTTCTGCCGCGCCCAACGCAGCCGGTTTGGAACCGCTGGCGGTAGTATAGGAGATAAAATCACCTAGTTCGGCCTTGCACTCTGCTGAAGCGGGCAGGAAGCTGAAAGAGCAAAGGATCATTGCCGCGATATATGGCCATATTCGTATGGATGGTTTCTTCTTCATATCAATTTATTTCCGTGGAGCCGGGTTTCATTCCCGCGTTCTTTTCCGTTGAGGCGGAAATTTTTTCAATAAACTCTTTTCCCTCTCTGTTTAACTTCCCATCCCCCCAGATGCTTAACAGGGTTTGATAGGTTTCCACATAGTATTTTTGCGTCTTATCCCTTTCCGTCAACGCTTCAATGACTCTTTGCATCACTTTGACCGAATATTTTTTCATCTTAGGTGTCCATACGGCGTGTTTTCCCTTTTGGGTCCATAAGGACAGATGTTTTCCGGTAAAGCCCGGCTTGTATTCGGCGACGCCTTTGATTTCAGGACAATCCCCCACTAACCTGTTCCAGACCAGGCGGGTAAAAAGTTCTTCCGCATGGGGCGTGCAGTCGGGGCCGAGCGCGCAGGCATAGAGTTCATAGGGATTCACCCTGTTTTCCCGGATATTCAGCACGCTTTTCGCCGCGTGCCAAATGAGATTGTGCTCATTGGGCATCGCTTGAGCCAGTTCCTTGAGCAAGGCGAGTTTTCTCCGGTCGCTGGCGTTTTTGGCCTTGATATCCAGATAACGCTGCCACGCAGGATAATTGAAGGGATTAAATTGACGCGCTTCCCGCAAGAGCAACTCCACATGTTCCTGTTTTTGTGTGCAGAAGGACAGATAATACGTTAAAGCCGATTCTTCCGCATGAGGATGATGAATGAATGAATCGTAAGCCATCACCAGTTGAACAGGGCCTTGCCAGGGAATCTGAGCGCCGCCGCTGGCCCAATTCCAGCCGCCGAGATTGTTGCCGATTTGCCAGTGGCCATTGGGGTGTTTCCATACGAAAGCGCAGTGTCCCGGCTGTCCAATCGGGTAAGCGGGAACTCCTTTGGAACGCAGGAATCCAGCCGCGCCTTTGGAGACGGCGCCGCATACTCCTCCGTATTCCGTGTAAAGTTTCAGCGTGATGGGCTTGTGGTCGTAAAAAGCGCTTCCGGCATGGACGCTGACGCCTTTGTCATTCTTTTTACGGTAGGGAATGAATCCGGGAAATCTGCTTCCGGCTTTCTCCGGCCTGATTTTTTTCCCTGCGATAAATTGCTGTGCCCATGCCAGATCTTCAAAACCTTCTTTTCCCCGGAATACGATGGCCCATTCCCAGGGTTGCAAGGTTTCTGCCTGTGGATAGCATTTGGCGTGGTGATGAGAATCCCGGTAGAAGTTAAATTTGGCGATGCATTCTTCAGGAGAAAAGATGTTTGCGACAAGGCCGGCTCCCAATGCCATGCTGAGTTCAACGGGATTGAAATTCTGATCGCTGGTATTCCAGATTTGGTAAAAAACGGAAAGAGTACTTTTGCCGGCTGGACCAGATTGGGCGAGCATGTTGAATACTTTCGGGTGGCTGGAAAGCCATTTCCTGAAGACCTGATCCTTGAGTTCCTCCTGAGTGAAAGGTTTCCCTCCTTCGGCAGTATTGAAAAACTGGTGCAGGCAGCACAATGCCGCCACTTGAGGGGATTGAATCAGTTTTCGTATTTTGTCGGAGGTAAGCGGGCCGGAATCAAGCCGGCTGCGCAGGACTTCCCGGATTTTACCGGCAATGAAGGAGGATCGCCCTGAAGAAAGCAGTGTTTGTATGTCTGCTTCATATGAAGCCAGCGTGCCAAAGCTCTCTATAGACATGAGCATGCTGAAGAGGAAAAGCCAGAGGATGTTTTTCATAAGGTATGAAAGACAGACTTAAATGCATGGCAACATAAATTGAAAAAATGTCAATAAAATATGATTTTTTTGAATATGAAAAATACATTTCATATTTCGCTTTTATATCAAAATGATATTGACGGCAAAAGGATTTTTTCAAATGGAAAATTGGGATCATTGGCTCTGAGAGACATTGGATTTTCGGAGCCGAATCCGGGATGATTTTTGTGTCTATCCCTCCCGCAAGATGATGAAAACGGGGTTCCATTCGGAAAAAGAATGGAACCCCGTGCTGAAGCGGTAAAACAGAGATAATAGTTTTCAGGTCAGATGATCTCTGCCATTGTCAAATTCCCACCACGCCGCCGATGGTCTGGATGATGACCTTGGCGACGATGGTCATCAGGATAAGGGCTACGGGATAGGCGGTGGCGTAGCTGACCACGGGGGCCTGGGAGTCCGTCTTGCTGGCGATGGCTCCCAGGGCCGGGGTGGAGGTCATGCCGCCGCAGATGCCGCCCAGGCATTCCAGAATGTTCATCTTGAAGACTTTCATGCCCACGAAGTAACCGGCGAACATGCCGGAGCAGGTGACGATGACGCCCATGATGAAGACGGCCGCGCCGTGGGTGGCTACCGTATCCACCAGGTCCGCTCCACCCTTGATGCCGGCGTCAGCCAGGAAGAAAACCAGCCCCAGATCCTGCAAAAGAAGGCGGGTGGGGCGTGGGATATAGCCGACGATGGGGCCCAGACGTCCGAAGTGGCCGAGCAGCAGGGCGACGATAAGGGGGCCTCCCGCAATGCCCAGAGAGATGCCCGCGCCGTTGCCGAGGCTGAAGTTGACCAGGCCCAAAATGATGCCCAGGGAGAGGCCGAAGCCCAGGGAGAGCAGGTCCGTCTGGTTCATGTCCTGGCTGCGGTGGCCGATTTTGTCCCCGTATTTGGTAAGGTTTTCCGGGGAGCCCACCACGGTCAGCACATCGTTGCGTTCCAGCGTGGTTTCCCCCGTGGGGACGAAGGTGAAGCCCAGGCGGGAAATGCGGGAGATAATGACGCCGTCCGTGCGCAGGGTTTTCAGGTCGCGGAGCTTGTGCCCGGCATAGTTCTTGTTTGTCAGAATCAGTTTGCGGCGCTCCTTCTGGGAGTCCATGGGGTAGGGATTGTCGCATACCTCCCCCAGAAAGGCGATGTCGTGAGGCATGGTGTCGCTGTTGCCCACAATGAGGACTTCCGTTCCTTCCCGGAACGTGTCTTCCGGCGTCAGGGGCATCAGCCTGTCGTTGCGAACCACGCGGGTGACCATGCAGTGCAGACCGTCCAGCAGCTTGCAGTCCGCAATGTTCTGGCCTATCAGGTTGGGCTGTGTGACGCGGACAAGGCGGGAAATGATGCTGACTTCCTGCCTGGAATGCATGGCTTTGGCCTCCTTGTTGAGGTCAAAGCGCAGCAGGCGCGGCAGGAGCTGGACGAAAAGGACCACGCCCACCACGCCGAACGGATAGGCGATGCCGTAACCGATGCTGACGCCGCTTCCGGAGGCTCCCGGCAGGCTTTCCGTGGCGGCCGCCAGCGCCGGGGTGCTGGTGCATGCGCCGGCAAAGATGCCGGAAGAGATTCCCGCGGGAACTTTGAACCAGATGCCGAATAGGCAGGTGAATAACGCTGACACTCCTACAATCACCGCAGACATGATGGCCAGTTTGCTGCCCTGTTTGGCGATGGCGGAGAAGAAGCGGTTGCCCGCGCTGAGGCCCACGCAGTATACAAAGAGCGCCAGACCCAGCTGCCCTACGCCGTCGGGAATGGCCAGGCGGTAGTGGCCGGCGGCCAGCGCCACGAAAAGAACGCCGGAAAGGCCCAGGTTCAGTCCGTATATTTTAATGCTGCCGAGAGCGATGCCGAAAAAGATGATTCCGAAGAGAACCAGGGTGTTGTGTTGGAGCAGGATATCAAACATAAAGACGGTTAGCGGTTTTGTTCCCTTCCTTGGCGCAGAGCAGGGGAATGCCCGTCACGGATGAGAATGCGTGCGTTGAGAAAGCGGAGGGCGCGGCATATTTCTTCCGGCGCGTCAGTTTCTCCGCAGGTAATCCAGCAGAGTGGCCTGATCCAGGCAGGACATATAAGGCGTATGGTCGATGCCCTTTTCCATAATGAACCTGGTCAGCAGTTTGCGGGCGGTCGTAAGGAGAACGGCGGGATCCCAGGGCTTTTCCAGATAGTTGTCAATGTGTGCGTCATTGACGGCCTGGATAGTGTCCGCATGGGTGGCCTGCCCGGTCAGCAGGATTTTGCGCGTCCCGGCGAAACGGTCGTCTTTGGCGATGCCTCCAAGCAACTCTACTCCTGAACCTCCCGGCATGACGTGGTCGGAGATAACCAGTCCCGTCAGTTCTCCGTCCTGGTCGAATTCTTCCAACAGTTCGCGGCATTCGGATGCGGATTCCACCCCTTCCAGGCGGAAGCAGGAATTCAGCGGACGAAGGTCGCGCAAAACGCTGTCAAGGACTTCCGGCTGGTCGTCCACGCAAATGATGTTAATTTTTTCCATGATTGTTGATGGTTGGTATGATTATCGTAAAAACGGTATGGCCCGGCACGCTCTCCAGGCGGATGCGGCCGCCGTAGCTGTCCACAATGCGCCGGACGATGGTGAGCCCCAGCCCCAGGCCGAAGGAAAGCCCCTTCTTTTTGGTAGTGAAGTTGGGACGGAAAATTTTTTCATGCAGGTCCTTTGGAACGCCGGGGCCGTTATCTGTGACGGAGACCAGAATTTCGCGGGTGGTATGGGATGTCTGGTCCTTGCTGCTGATTTTTTCCACCCGGCATTCTACGTGGATGGCAGGGTTGGGGGTATTTTCTATTTTCAGCGCGTCGCAGGCGTTCTGAAGCAGGTTGATCCAAATTTGAACGAGCTCCGTCATATCCGCGAAGATGCCGGGCACGGAGTCCCTGGGAGGCAGGACCATTTCAAAATCAACGCCGCGCAGACTGGACTTGACCAGAGCAACAGCTTCCGTAAGGGAATCCGCCACGTTTACTCCTTCTTCCCGTCTGGTGTTGCCTCCCCCCAGCAGGCGAACGGAACGGACAATGGCTGTAGCGTGCCTGACAGCCAGTTTCATGTCATGCAGGTCGTGACCCAATTCCCAATAAGGGAGGTTTTGTTCCAGCTGGCTGAGGAATGGTTTGTCCAGCAGCTCCGGCTGATTCTGTATGTCCGGAATCAGGGCCAGGGCCTTGGCCACGTCCTGGGAAAGCCCGTAATTTTTTTCAAACTGGCGCGCCAGCCTGCGCTGTTCGGAAGTGGATGCGGAGGAAGTCCCTTCCAATCCTTTGTTGTACAGGGTATACCGGAAGGCGTTTTCCTGGCGGAACATGTTGTCCAGGGTTTCCAAAACAAAGTCTGTTTTACGGGACAGGACTCCCAGGGAATTGTTGAGCTCATGGGCTATTCCGGCGGATAATTGCCCCAGGGTGGCGGCCATTTCAGAACGGTGGAGCATCCGCAGCGCTTCTTCCTTTTCCGCAGTGCGGTCAAAGACGCGGGTATTGCGTGCCGCCAGTTCATGGACAATGGCGGGAACAAACTGCTCCAGGAGCGTGCCGTAGCGTTCCACATCCACGGCGGGGGTGGTGGTGTCGATATAGGCCAGTTCCAAATCAGTTTCCGCAATGAGATCGGAGGAGCTGCGGAACCATCCGGAAAAGAAACTTTGCACTCCCAAATAGTCTCCGGGGCCGGCCCGGAACGCCTTGTAGATTTTGTGGGAAGTGGAAGCTGTTTCCGGGTCTTCTTTAACGACATGGCGGGAGGAAACCACGCTGCCGGATAAAATCAGGTAAAGCCTTTTATTCTGTTCCCCCTGGCGGACGACGGCGTTTCCCTTGCTGATGGTGATAATGCGGTCCGGATCGGAAAAATACGCCAGATTGATGCGTTTTAATTTTTTCTGGAATTCTTCCTGTTCAATGATCATATGGCGCTTTTCCCGTTGATGTTGGCCATGCCGGGGCAACATGTCCCGGCATGGAACATTACCTTACTTAAAAAGCATGGCATTGGGCAAGAATCATCATCATGACATAGGTCAAAATCATGCCCAGGATACCCAGAATGACGCCGGAAATGGCCATCCCCCTGGAGCTGACCAGGCCGGTGGCATAAGCCAGGGCGTTAGGGGGGGTGCTGATGGGAAGGCTCATGCCCAGAGAGGAGGCGAAAGCCACGGATACCAGCAGGGCGGTAACGCCCCCCATGGGAGCCAGATTGTCACCCATGTTGACGCCGACGACCGCGATAATTGGAATGAGCAGGGAGGCTGTAGCCGTATGGCTCATGAAGGTAGCCATGAACAGGCAGATGATTCCCGTCCCCACCATGAGCGGGAAGGGGGACCATTCGGCAAAGGGAATGGAGCCAATCAGGTTTTTTGCCAGTCCGGTGTCTTGCAGGGCCAGCCCCAGGGCAAAGCCGCCGGCTACCAGCCAGAGCACGTCCCAGCCCATTTTCTTCAAGTCTTCCCTGGTGATGGTTTCCGTAATGGCAAAGACGGCGATGGGAATCATGGCGATGGTATTGGAGTCCAGCCCGTGCACGCCCTTACCCGTTACCCACAGTAGGACGGTAACGGCAAAGGTGACGTAAACGATAATGGCCTTGGGGGTTCTCAGGAATTTACCGCCCACCTGCAGTTCCAGTTTCTTTTGAGAGATGGGGAACAGCCACAGCAGGAGAAGCCATGCAATCAGAATCATGACGATGACGAAAGGAATGCCGAACATGAGCCATTTGCCGAAGGAGACGTCCAGCCCCATACCCTGCAATGCCTTCAGCGCGATTGCGTTGGGGGGCGTGCCGATAGGCGTTCCGATACCGCCGAGGTTGGCGGCGATGGGGATGGCCAGGGCAAAGGCGGCGCGGCCTTTGTCTTCCGGAGTGAACAGGGCCAGCACCGGCGTCAGGATGGCGAGCATCATGGCGGCCGTAGCCGTATTGCTCATAAACATGGAGAAAAGGGCCGTTACGGACATCAGCCCCAGAAGTACGAATTTGGGATTGGTGCCGAAGGGTTTTAAAAGTACTTTGGCCAGGTTCATGTCCAGCCTGTATTTGGTTGCGGCCGCAGCCAGGAAAAAGCCGCCCAGGAAAAGCATGATGATGGGATCCGCGAAGGTGGCCATCGTGGATTTTTGCTGCATGGTGTTGACAAATTGCAGCCCCTGGATGCGCGAGGTTATTTCCTTGCTGTACAGGCGCCCGGCCGCGGTCTTGAGCTGGGCGGCTATGGATTCCTGCCCGGCGGCTTCTTCCGTTTTTCCTTCACGGGACAGTTCCTGTGCGTTCAGATCTATTTTTTCATAAGCGTCCATGAGCTGGAACCCCAGGGTCATCCTCACTTCTTCCGCGTCCAGCTTGGTTTTCTTATTTAACCGGTTTTCGACATTTTCCTTCAATTTGCCGACTATCTCCGGATTGATCCCTTTGCCTATGGCGTCATCCAGAATGGAGGATACCGCCGCCTTGTCATAGCGCTCCGGCATCAAGAATGAGAGAGAGCCGTTGGAGACGCACAGCAGGGACAGGGTAATGACCATCACGGAGGTGGTCCAGATAGGGATGGGTTCCAAAATCCAGAAGAGCGCCGCCATGACGAACATGGCGATGACGCGGATTTCAATAGGGCTTAATTGGATTCCCCATGAAGCGAAAGGCAGGAAGAAGACGACTCCTGCGGCGGCCAGGCTGATAGCTGCCTTGAGCAGCTTGTTTTGGGTTTCACTCATGAATAATAACTGGTAATATGGTTGGCGGGCGGAAGGGTACTTCCCGATTTTACAAATAGAAACTTTTATTTAAAAAAATTATGTCAGAGGGGACGGCTGCTGTTTTCCGGAGTTGGAGCCTGGAGCTTTCTCTGTGATGGGAAAATTGCGCAACCCTATGGGGATGTGTGTGTTCAGCAGGGATAAGTCAATCATCCGTTCGGGAGCGCTGATTTGGCCGAGTGTTTCCTCTGTATTAAAAAAATTTTGAAGGTAGTAGGTCCCTCTATAGCCGCGCGACGTCAAATCCCCGCTGATCTGGTTGATTTCCTTTTCGCCGAGAAGGTCGGAGTGGATTGTCGTCCGAACCTCAAACGGGAAATTTTTGTTGATCAGATAATCCAGTGTTTGAGTAAAGAAGGGAAATAAGTCCGGACGCCCGGTAATGGAGCCGAACAATTTTTCCGGCGCTTTGTAATCTAGTGCAATGTAGTCGCAAAGCCCTTCCTCCACCAGCGTTTTCACTACGCCGGGCCGGGTGCCGTTGGTGTCTATTTTGACTGCGAAACCAAGCTGCCGTATATTGCGGCAGATAGGGATAAGGTCGGGACACAGCGTGCACTCGCCGCCGGACAGGACCACCCCGTCCAGAAATCCCACCCGATCTCTGAGAAAATCAAGATAGTCCGTCCGGTCTCCGGCGGGAGAATCCGTGCCCCTGACCAGGGAGACGTTGTAACAGTACTGACAAAACAAATTACAGCCTCTCAGCCAGAAGATGCAGGCCACCTTATTTGGAAAATCCAGCAAGGTGAGCGGCGTGATGTCTGCTATGCCCCGACCCGTTCCCATCGACTTCGCATATGTTGTTGGGAGAATTATCGCGGCTGTTCCGTTTGGACGGAGCAGGAACAGGGGCGGCCCGGTTCCACGAAGTGGACGCGGTCATGGAACTCGCCCTGTTTACCGGCGTTGAAAGTTTCCACAGGGCGGTGATAGCCCATGACGCGCGTGTAAACGGTGCAGCGGGTCCGGTCCTGTGCGTACTTGCTTAATATTTCCTGTTTGGTCATTGTCGTATTAATGGTTGGGTTTTGAAGTCGGGCGTCTATAGGAAAAACGATTTTCATTCATGCCTGTGGATGTGGAGCAGCTCCTCATCGCAGAAGGGGCAGTATTCATGTTCCCCGCGCAGATAGCCGTGCTTTTCGCAGACGGAGAAGAGCGGGGTGACGGTGAGGTACGGCATGCGGAAGCGGGTCAGCACTTTGCGGACAATGTCCCGGCACGCTTCCGGGGAGCTGATGGCTTCGTTCATGTACATGTGGAAGACGGTTCCTCCCGTGTAGCAGCATTGAAGTTCGTCCTGAAGCTGGAGCGCCCGGAACAGGTCGCTCGTGTGGTCCACGGGAAGCTGGGAGCTGTTCGTGTAATAACGCTGCCCCACAGGGCCGGCCTGGATGATGTCAGGATAGCGTTTCTGGTCTTCGCGGGCGAAACGGTGCGTGGTGCCTTCCGCGGGCGTGGCTTCCAGGTTGTACAGATTGCCGGTTTCCTCCTGGTATTCCTGCATTCGCAAGCGGATGAATTCCAAAATCTCTTCAGCAAAGGCCCTGCCTTCTTCAGAGGTGATGTCCATTGTGTCGTTGGAGAAATTGCGCAGCAGCTCGTTCATCCCGTTGACGCCAATGGTGGAGAAATGGTTGCGGAAGGTGGGCAGGTAGCGTTTGGTGTAGGGGTACAGGCCGCGGTCGTACATTTCCTGAACGAAGGCCCTTTTCTTTTCCAGGCAGGATTTGGCCAGATCCAGCAGTTCTCCCAGCCTGGCGAACAGGGCCTCCCGGTTTTGCTTGAACAGGTAGCCCAGCCGGGCCAGGTTGATGGTCACTACGCCGATGGAGCCGGTCATTTCCGCGGAGCCGAAAAGGCCGCCGCCGCGTTTGAGCAGTTCCCGCAGGTCCAGCTGGAGACGGCAGCACATGGAACGCACGGCATCCGGCTTGTAGGCCCGTTCGTCAGGCACGCGTTCCCCGTGTTCATTGACGGTGTACTGGCTGCCGATGAAGTTCTGGAAGTAAGAGGAACCGATTTTGGCGGCGTTTTCAAACAGGAGAGGCACGTTTTCCCCTTCCCAGTCAAAATCTTCCGTGATGTTGACGGTGGGGATGGGGAAGGTAAAGGGCTGTCCGGTGCTGTCCCCTTCCGTAAGAACTTCGTAAAAGGCCTTGTTGATCAGGTTCATTTCCTTCTGGAAATGCTTGTAGGTCAGCTCCGTCAGCTTGTTGGCTCCGCGTTCCCTAGCCAGGGCGAGCAGGTTCGCGTCTTCTATTCCTTCAAAGAGGTGTTCCCCTCCGCTGAAGGGGGCCTGATCCCGCAGGTCGCGCGGCACAGTCCAGTCGATTGTGACATTGGTAAAGGGAGACTGTCCCCAGCGTGAGGGTACGTTCAGGTTGTAGACGAAACTGCGGATGTCTTTCTTGATGCGGGGGAAGTCCGTCTGGTCTTTGAAAACGTAGGGAGCCAAGAAGGTGTCAAAGGAGCTGAAGGCCTGGGCGCCGGCCCATTCGCTTTGCAGAATGCCCAGAAAGTTCGCCATTTGGCCCAGGGCTTCCCGGAAGTGGCGGGGCGGCCTGCTGTTCACGCGGCTGCGCACGCCGTTGAATCCTTCATTGAGCAGGTTGCGTAGGCTCCATCCGGCGCAGTATCCGGTCAGGCAATCCAGGTCATGGATGTGGTAATCCCCTTCCCGGTGCGCGGCTCCTTCCCGTGCGGAGTAAACCTGGTCCAGCCAATAGTTGGCGATTACCTTGCCCGCCGTGTTGTTGATGAGCCCCGCATTGGAATACGTGGTATTGGAGTTGGCGGCAATGCGCCAGTCGCTCTGGCCGATATATTCCTCTACCGTCTGCTTGCAGTCCACGTAGGTATTGCCGGAATAAAGGCCGCCAAGCTGTTCGCGCTGCATCTTGTGCAGGAAACGGTAGGTGATGAAGGCCTTGGCCGTGTCAAAATATCCGGAGCGGAACAGGGCGCGTTCAATCATGTCCTGAATCTCTTCCACATGCGCGCTGTCCTGATGGCTCAGCTTGGCTTCCACCTCTTCATAGATGGAACGGTTGTAGGCGGTCCCGGAACTGTGGAAGGCTTTTCTAATGGCCTCTTCAATCTTATAGCCCTGGTATTGTTCCTTTTTCCCGGAACGTTTGATGATGCTTGTTGCCATGGTGGGTTTCTCGCTTGGAAAGGGTGGTGACCGCTCATCCGCGAGCCTGGGCAAAAGCCTGGAAAGACCATAGGCAGGGGCCGACCGCATGTGTGCATTCCCGGAAAGGGAGGGCATGCCGAAGACCTGTGCGTATGTTCATCCTGTCCGCGGGATGGGAATACGGCAGCATCAGGTCGTCTTCTGGCTTCCGGTGCGACATGTGATGGGGACTTCCCGGCTGCCTGGGCAGCCAGTGTCCGGTCCATCGTCTACCGGTTACAGCGGCGCGTCCGCGACGGATTTTCACCGTCTTCCGTTACCTGCGCTGGAACGCAATGAATCACAGAAAGAGACCTCCCGCAAGAAAAATGTATAAATAATGTGTTAAATAATTATTCATATGCTATATATGGTATATGACGGTAGAAAAATGATTGATAACACAGCTTTCTTTTCCGTCATGGCACCATATATGCCCTTGCGTTCCTTTCCCGGTCTGGAGGAGCGCGGAAAAAGAAAAATTCTTGTTACAAGAAAATTCCAGCCTTCTTTTCCCGTATGATATGACATGCGTTTCTTTGCCTTTTCAAAAAATGGATGGAAGAAATACTTTCTGTTGCCGGTCCTTTCCATGCTTTCCGCAGGAACTTCCGTTTCCGGGGCTTCCGCAGACTGGAATGAAAAGACCATCCGGGACAATCTTCAGCTGGTGGCGGAATGGCAGGCGAAGCATCCCAAAAAACGTTCGCCGCTGCATTGGACTTACGGTGCCTTTTATTCCGGCCTGGTGCAATATGGCCTGTCCGTTCCGGAAGGGCCGGGGCTGCCGTTGCTGAGAAAAGCGGGAGAAGAGCAGGAATGGAAGACCCTGAACCGGCATTATCATGCGGACGACCATGCCGTGGGGCATGCCTGGATGGAGATGGCGATGGAAGACGGCAATCCCGCCGCAGCTGAAAAGATTCGCGCCGTGCTGGACAAGGTGATGAACCGGCCTTCCTCCGCTTCCCTCCAATTCCTGACTCCGGGCTGCCAGGACCGCTGGAGCTGGTCGGACGCCCTGTTTATGTCTCCTCCCGTGTTCGTAAAACTGGCGGCCTATACCGGAGACCGCCGTTATCTGGAGTTTATGGATAGGGAATACAAGCTTACCTGCGACTATCTTTTTGACCGGGAGGAGGGCCTGTTTTTCCGGGATTCCCGCTATTTTACCGTTCCGGCGGCAAATGGGAAAAAGATGTTCTGGAGCCGGGGCAACGGCTGGGTGATTGCCGGATTGCCTCTTATTTTGCAGGACATGCCTGCGGACTGGCCTTCCCGCCCCTTTTATGAAGACTTGCTTAAACGTCTGGCGGCAGCCCTGAAAAAATGCCAGTCGCCCGACGGTTCCTGGCATGCGAGCCTGCTGGATCCGGACGAACCTCCCTTGAAAGAGATGAGCGGCACCCTCTTTATCATGTACGGGATGCTGTGGGGAGTGAACCAGGGATATCTGGATGCGGATGAATACCTTCCCTCCATCCGTAAAGCCTGGAAGGCCGCCTGTGATGCGGTCAGCAAGGAGGGCGCGCTGGGCTGGGTGCAGCCTATTGCGGACAAGCCGGGCCATTATTCCGGGAAAGATACGGAGGTGTACGGCGCAGGGGCCTACCTGATGGCCGGGAGTGAGTTGCGTAAATATGTCATTGGCCGGGATCATCCGCGGAAAAAGACCGTGACCGTTACGAATCCCCTGGGCAGGTTCCGCCCTGCTGAAACCGTGTCGGTTCCATGGCCGTCCGGAGGTTCCGGTGATGCCGCCGGCCTTCGCGTTTTTGACGTCCGTCACGGACGTGTTATTCCGCATCAGCTGGCGGATACGGATGGTGACGGAACGACGGATACCCTTTTGTTCCAGAGCAATTTCCGTCCCGGGACGATCCGTGATTTCTGGATTCTGGAGAATTCCTGCTTGGGCGAAGCGCCTTCCGCGGATGTCTGTTTCAGCCGTCCGGTACCGGAGCGGCTGGATGATTTCGCGTGGGAAAATGATCTTACGGCGCACCGGATTTACGGTCCGGCCGTCGCCAGGCCAGCCCCTGAGGGAGAGGGCCTGGTTTCCAGTGGGACGGATGTATGGAGCAAGCGCGCGGGTGCTCCCGTTATCAATGAATTTTACAAACGGGGGGATTACCACCGGGATCACGGTTGGGGACTGGATATGTACAATGTAGGTCCGGGGCGGGGCTGCGGCGGCATTGCCGTGTTCAGGGATGGAAAACCGCATGTGTCTAGAAACTGGGCCAGCGCCCGGACATTGTACAATGGCCCGGTCCAGACTGCTTTTGAGGTGGTTTATGCACCGTGGGACATTGGCGGCGGCGTGCGTGTGGCGGAGACGCGAAGGGTGACGCTGGATGCGGGAAACCGTTTCTCCAAAGTCCGCAGCGTCTTGAACGTCCGGGGGACTGAAACGGTGAAGGCCGGTGTGGGAATGGATACCGGAAAGCGCAGAAATGATTATGAAGCGGTTATGGAGGACCGGGAGTCCGGCGGCCTGATGACCGCATGGAGCAGGCCCCGGAAGGATGACGGATGCCTGGGAACCGCCGTAATCGTGCCCTGGGTTCCGGAAGGCCGTGCGGTGGATGCGGAAGGCTGTACCTACTTGCTCAGGAAGGTCGCGAACGGAGAACCCTTTGAATGGTACATGGGGGCGGTTTGGGACAAGGCTTCTCCCATTCGGTCCGCTGCCGGCTGGGAAGCGGAGGCTCGCCGTGTCCGGGAGTGCATCGGCCATCCTCTGCAAGTCCGGGTGCGGTAGGAGCCGCCGCATCCTGTTGTTTCTCGCGGAGCGCGTGGAGGCTTCCTCTTGTTACGGCTGCGGCGGTGCGGGAATGGGCAGCCATTCCGCCAGCGTTTCCGGCTGGAGGGGGGCCGGAGTTTCCCGCGCGTCCGGAGAAGCCAGATTCAGGTCGTTCCTGACGATTTCCGACCGGATGGAAGCCAGGGAAAGAAGGGTATGGAAGATGTGGTCGTGGGAGACGGCTTTCAGCCGGTTGGCTTTCAGGGCGCGCACCATGTCCGGATAGCGTGAGGCGAAAGCGTCCGAATACCAGATGAACATGGCAGGCCGGTAAACAGGCGGCAGGATATGGCCCTGGAACATTTTTCCTTCCTCTCCCAGCGCTACGCCGTGGTCGGAGCAGTAAAAATAAATGGCGGGCCTGTTCTTCAACAGTGCAATCATGCGGTGAATGGAGGCATCCAGGTCGACGATGGAATTGTCATAGGCATTGACGGTTTCTTCCAGACGGGCCTTGGGGTCGTCCATATTGCAGGATGCCGGGGTAAAACGTTCCGCCTGCGCGGGATAGCTGAACGCCATATGGCTCCCGTTATTGTAAATGATATAAAGCTGCCTGTTGCGGCCGAAGTTTTTCAGGGATTCCTCCATGACCAGGGAAGTTCGTTCCTGCATCATTCCGGGCGTCTGGTGCTGGAGCGGCGTCTGTCTCCGTTCACGGCAGTTCCGTGTCAGGATGCCCAGGGAATAATCATGAATGGAATCTCCGCTCAGGTCCATGATACGGACGGTGCGGAATCCGTGTTTGTTGAACAGGTCAATGAAGGAGGAGTGACCGGGAGTGCGGCGGCACAGTTCCGCATCCGTAAACATGCCGATGGCGGAAATTCTGGTCACGATGCCGAAGGAAGTGGCATGGGGGAAGGAAACGACGTTGGGCTCTCTGGAAAGCCGGGGCATTGTGTTCCGATGGTAACCGTTCAGGGGAAGATGGTCCCCCCGGACACTCTCCCCCATGTGGAAAACCACGGCCAGGTCGTCTGGGGCTTCGCACTGGGAAAGGGGCTCCGCGCAGGACGGAAGGTTCCGCAATGTGTTGAAACGCCCCGCATCCTGGGTGATGTATTCGTCCGCCAGTTTGCACGTCATTGCAATATCCACGAGAGGCCAGCCTTTTGCCTTGTCAGACGTGTAGTAAAGATAAAGGGGTTCCGAGCTGTAGGAGGCTGCCGGAATGCTCAGCAGCAGAAGGGCCGCGTACAGGCCCCAAATGCATGCCAGTGCGCCCCACGTGGCTTTTTGGCGCAGGGAACGGCGGCTCCAGTAGATGGCCAGGTAGATAAACCCGGCCAGAAGCAGGGTTCCTGCAATGGAAGCGGGGGTGCAGAAGGCGCAGGCTTCCTGGAAATTGGTCTCCGCCATGCTGGAAAGCACGGAAAGGTTCAGGACCAATCCGTACCGCATCTGCATCATGTACAGGCCCGCATTGAACAGAATGATGGCGGGAAGAAGGACATAGGCGGTGAAGCGGTATTTCAGGCAGAGAAGAATGGTGCCGCAGAGCAGGGATGCGGAGCAGGCGATGCCCATGCTGCTCATCAGCAGGCTTTGGCCATCGTTGAGCACATAGGGATTGGCCGCCAGCGCCGCCGCAAGCCCGGCTGCCCACAGGCAGCGCATGCGGCGGGGAATGAACGCGGCGCGCAGAGCCTGGCAGACAGCGGCCGACAGGCCGTATGCGGACGGATACCGTTCTGCGGAACCGGCGGATGCATGGGGAGGGATCATCGCAAAGGAGGGATAAAGAATGCTTCCTGCTTAAAGCGAAGAAAAATTATAAGAGTTTTAAAATGAATCGCAAGCAGAATGTTGGAGAAGCTTTTTCCGATGTGGGCCGCCTCCGTAAAAAGGGAAGGGTTTTCTTCCATGGACTGCTGCGGCAAAAACAGAAAACCGCCCGGAATGTTCCGGGCGGTTCCTGGGTGCCGAGGACGGCCTCCGGTGCTCAAACGGAATTTATCCGATGACGAGGAATTTTTCAGCCTTGGTGCCGCAGAGGGGGCACGCATCCACGCCTTCCAGAGATTTGAACGTGTCTCCGCAAACCAGGCATATCCAGTATTGCCTGGGCAGGGAACTGGTATCTCCGCTTTCCAGGGCCTTCAGGGCGACGGAATAAAAATCGGCATGTTCTTTTTCCGCTTCCGTGGCCCACGTGAAGGAACGGACGGCGGCTTTCTGCCCTTCTTCTTCCGCCACAGCGATGAATTCCGGATACATGCTTTCAAATTCATGGGTTTCCCCGGCAATGGCGGCTTTCAGGTTTTCGGCGGTGGTTCCTACATGGATCTGGATATCGATGGGCTCCATTGTTGCTCCCAGCTTTTCCAGAACCTTGTTGTGGTTGGCGGCGTGGACGGATTCCGCCTTGGAGGCGGCTTCAAACAATTTCTGAATAAGGGGCTGCCCTTCCTGGGCGGCTTTGGCGGCATAGGCCGCGTAAGTGGCGGAGGCGGTGCTTTCGCCCGTAATGGCAGCTTTCAGGTTTTCTATGGTCTTAGTCATCGGAAATAAATTTATAATAATTCTAAAAAGATGCAACTGAAAAAATCCTTCAAGGGAGGAAAAAACGCAAATTCCTCTTTCTGCGGCATCACGGGGAGCCGTTACACAATGATTCATTGACGCGTGCATGGCGAGCCTGTACAACGGAAACGTTATGAAGAGCATTGTAACAATTAGTTCGGCATGTGCCCTGGCATTTGCAGGTATGGCTTCCGCCCAGGATGCCCCGGCTCCGGCACCCGCCGCTGAAACTCCTGCCGCGCCCGTTGCGCCGGCCGCTGAAGTTTCCAAGGAAGCGAAGGAAGCCGCTGATCAGATGCTGGCGTTGATGAAGGAAATGTCCGCCACGCTCAGCACGGTGAAGGACAAGGCCACTGCAGACGCGGCTGCGGAAAAGATGGCAAAAATCAATGAAAAGGGGGAAGCCCTTTCCAAGAGCGCCCAGAAGGTTCAGGCTGAAATGGATGCCGCCATGCAGGCACGCCAGGCCGAGCTTCTGCCCATTTTCATGGGCATGATGACTGACATGCAGCGTTTGCAGCAGGCCGACTTTTACGGAAGCCAGGCCCTGAAGGACGCCATGAAGCAGACTGGCGCTGCCGGTCCGGAAGAAGATGTGGAAGTGGAGGAAGATGTGGAGGTAGAAGCAGTTCCGGCCCCCGCTCCCGCCCAGAAGGAAGCGTCCGCCCCCGCCGCCAAGTAACTTTCTTTTTCAGGATTGTCTCTCCTCCGGCATTGCGAGATGCCGGAGGATTTTTTTATGGAAGGGCCATCTGAAAAAGCCTCCGGGGGGGTGACGCAGGAACCTGCGGTATGCCTGGCCGAATGGGAGAGGACGGTGTCCGGAGTTTGCCGGAACATTTGAAGGAGGCTGAAAACAGGCAGGCCGCCTCCGTTTCCGGTGCGGCCTGCCGGGTAGTGATGAATGAATGGCCAGACCTGTTATTTGGCCTTTTTCTTCTTGGCAGCGGCTTTGGCGGGCTTGGCTGCCGTTTTTGCGGCCTTGGCGGGTTTTTCCGCCGGGCATTCGTTGACGGAGTTCCAGGACCAGTCCCATTTGTCCACGTTCATGGCGCAGGCGGTCAGAAGCGCTACGGAAGCGTCCAGGTCGTCTTTGTGAGCCATTTCAATAACCTGGTGCACATTGCGGGTGGGAACGGAAATGGCCCCGGCAATGGAACCGCCCGGAACGAATTTCTGCATGGCTCCGGCATCCGTGCCTCCCGCCGGCAGCATTTCCGTCTGCCATTTAATTTTGTTGGCGTCTGCCATGGCCTTCATGAACTTGACCATGCGGCGGTCTGCAATGACGGAACCGTCATACAGCTTGATGGCGGCGCCTGCGCCCAGGTGGGAAACCTGGTCGTGCGCCGGAGTTCCGGGAATGTCACAGGCGATGGTGACGTCCAGGGCAATGGAGAAATCCGGTTGGATGTCCAGCGTGCCGGCCTGCGCGCCCCTCAGGCCCACTTCCTCCTGAACGGTAAAGGCGGCCACGAAGTTGCAGGAGGGTTTCTTCCTGGAAGCCTTGATGGCGCGGAGGGCTTCAATCAGCACGTAGCATCCGGCGCGGTTGTCCAGAGATTTGACGTTCACGCAATCCCCCATTTCCACCAAATCCCGTTCACGGGTAACGGAGTCGCCTACGGAAACGTATTTTTCCACTTCCTCCTTGCTCATGCCCAGGTCAATGAAGAAGTCGGTCACTTCTGGCAGCTTGGTGCGTTCCGCCGGGGACATGACGTGGATGGGTTTCACGCCCATGACGCCGATGAGGTCTTTTTTACCGTGGACGATGACGCGCTGGGCCGTCAGCGTCTTGGCGTCAAAGCCGCCCAGTGGCAGGAATTTGATGAACCCCTTGTCGTCGATGTGACGGACCATGAACCCGATTTCATCCATGTGGGCGGCGGCCATCATGGTTTTTTCCGTGTTTTTGCCTTCCACGATGGCAATCACGCTGCCCATGTTGTCCACGCGCACGGCGTCCACCAGCGGGGCCACTTCCTGGATGATGAAATCGCGGATTTTGTCTTCAAACCCCGGAGCGCCCGGAGTCACGCAAACCTGACGAAGCAGTTCCAAATTCATAATGCCGTCAATGTAATGGTTTTCATGAAGGTTGGCTAGCCCATAATGCGGCCTCCGGAAGGAGGCGCCGCAGGACCCCGTCTGCCGTGCTTAACGGCGTTCCCGCGTAATGACGGCCTCCGGCTGTGCGGGGGCTCCATTGTCCGGTCTTTTGTAATTGACGCCGCGGGCGTCCAGGAAGGGAAGCTGGCGATCGAGGCGTTTACGGAAATCTTTCTCATTTTTTAGCTCCTGCGGGGTCCAGGCAACTTCCGCCAGCGCCAGGGCGCGGGGGAAGACATGGTATTCCCATTTCGGCAGGTTCGGGATATATTCCGTCCAGATGTTCGCCTGGCAGCCCAGCACCTGCTTTTCCCGTTCCCGGGGCGTTCCCTGAGGAACCGGTTCCAGTCCGTAAACATGCTGCCAGGTCAGCTGATTATTGTTAATCGTCTCGTATTCGGGGGCAGCGGGTTTTCCGGGCCCCTGGTCATAGTCAAAGTACAGGTGGCTGTTGGGCGTCATCACAATATCGTTGCCCCGTGCCAGGGTTTGTGCGGCGATGTGCGGCATTTGGCTGCGCCAAACCATCATGGTAGCGGTGGGGGAAAGGCCCCCTTCCTGGATTTCATCCCAGCCGATGAGCCTTTTTCCGCGGCTGTTGATTATTTTTTCCACGCGGCGGATGAAGTAGCTCTGGAGTTCATGCTCGTTGGCCAGGCCGTTGTCCTTCATGACCTGCTGCGCTGCGGGGGACTGCTTCCACTGGTTTTTTGGAGCCTCATCCCCGCCGATGTGGATATAGGGACTGTCCGGGAACAGGGCGCACACTTCGTCAATGACGTCTTCCAGAAAACGGAAGGTTTTTTCCGTGGGAGCGAAGGTGTAGGGAAGCACTCCCCAGGTTTCCTGCACCTTGGGCGCATAGCCCGGAATGTCCGTGTTGCCCAGTTCCGGATACGCGGCGATGGCGGCGGAGGCGTGGCCCGGCATTTCCACTTCCGGAATGACGGTAATGCCCCGGTTTTTGGCATACCGCACCACTTCCCGGATTTCATCCGCGGTGTAATGGCCGGAGTAGGGCGTGCCGTCTGCCTTGTTGCGGTTGCCGATGACGGGGGATTGAGCCCGGGCGCCTCCCACGGTTGTCAGCCTGGGGTACTTGGCGATTGGGAGACGCCACCCCTGGTCGTCCGTCAGATGCCAGTGCAGGGTGTTGAATTTGTACCGTTCCATCAGGTCCAGCACTTTTTTGATGTCCCGCACGGGCATCATGTGGCGGCAGCTGTCTACCATCAGGCCCCGCCATGAAAAGCGGGGCTGGTCTTTTACGTCCATCCGGGGCAGGGCCGGAGCTCCGTTTTTGTCGGCAGCGATGCTTTGAACGAGGGATTGAAGGGCATACAGGGCTCCGTTCACGGAACCGGAAGCAATGGAGATGGAATCCGGCGTTACGGCAAGGCGGTAGCCTTCCCTGCTCAGGGAAGCGTCTTCCGTAAAGATGATGTCCGCATTGTTTTTAACCAGGGCCGTGTTGATCCCGTTGTCGCGGAAAATCCGTTCCGCCTGCCTGGAAAGAGGATTTTTTTCCGGGAGCCTGACGCCGTTTTTCAGGGAAAACCCGCTTTCTCCGGTTTGGACGCGCATGGCGGCGGGCAGGGGAATGATATGGGGCGCTTCGAGAACCGGAGCGGATGGGGCGCCCCAGCAAAGGGAAAACAGGCTGAAAACCGTGGCGGAAAAGGTACACTTGGAAATCATAGCGTACGTAAATACGCGGCATTTTCCGGGAAAATTCCGTTTCGAGGTTATTTTTGCAAATGCAGAGAAAACCGGCACATGAAAATAGCGGTTGTTCCGTCCGGGCGCCTGTGAGAGTATTCCCGCGCTATGAATGGAGCCGCTTCCCCCCGCATCAGGAAGACGATGGTATTTGTGCTGCTGGCGCTTTTTCTGGGCCAGTTCGGAAGCGGTGTGTATGATCTCGTTTTCAGCAATTTTCTGCGTGATGCCCAGCATCTTGACGTGGAGATGCGCGGGCTGATTGAATTTCCCCGGGAATTGCCCGGCATCCTGTCTCTTTTTGCGGTCAGCCTGCTTTTCATGTTTAATGAGGTCCGCATGGCCGGGGTGGCGTGCCTGCTGATGTTCGGCGGCATGTACGCGCTGGCTTTCTGCGGCGCCGGAACCAGCCTGTGGACTTTGTCTGCGTGGATTTTGACGGTGAGTCTGGGTCAGCATATCCTGATGGGCATGATTGACACCATTGTCATCCATACGGCGAGGCCGGAAAACCGCAGTCTGCGGCTCGGCCAGATGAAGGCTCTGGGAACGGCGGCCGCGCTGCTGGGCGCGCTGTGCGTGTGGATCAAGTGGAAATTCAATCAATCTTTTGCCGTGGACTTTTTCGTCACGGGGGGCGTGTGCCTGCTGGCATCCCTGTTCCTGAGCCGGGTGAAGACGCCCGTCTTCCCGCAGCGGCGCGGATGGAGGCAATGTTTCGTCTTCAAGCGCAGATATGCCGTTTATTATGGATTGGAAATTCTGCACGGCATCCGCAAGCAGCTTTATCTGACCTTCGGTTTCTGGCTGATGGTCAGCACGCTGGGCCAGTCTCCCGGATATATCGGAAAAACCCTGCTCATGGCCGGCGTCATCGGGCTGGTCACTCAACCCCTGATCGGCTGGAGCATCAAGCGCTACGGGGAACGGAAGGTGACGATTTTCGACAGCGTGGCGCTGTCCCTCCTGTGCCTGGCATACGCCTTCGCTCCGGAACTGCTGCCCCTGCATTGGGCCGTGGGAGTAGTGACCGCCTGCTTTGTCCTGGACAACCTGCTGTTTGCCCTAGGCATGGCCCGGAGCACCTACGTGGCCCGCATCTGCGAGAAGCCGGAGGACATTACGCCAAGCATTTACACCGGGCTGGCCATCAATCATGTGGCTTCTATCGCTTACGGCGTGCTGGGCGGCGTGATCTGGATGAATACGGGCGGCCCGCAAGCGGTGTTCCTGATAGGCGGTGCGGCTACCGTCGGGGCTGGGCTGGTGGCGCGGCGCATGGACAGGCCGCAGCCTTGACCGGGCGCCTAACGCACGGGTTTGTCCGCACCTTTTTTAAGGGCGTTCATAATCTTGTTGAAGATATCCGTATTTTCATAAATGCCGGTGAAGTCGCCGCTTCCCGCGCCGAAGGCATACACCGGAACAGCCACGCCGTCATGACTGCCGGAACCGAACCGGCCCGTTATTTCCCCCTGTTCCCGGCTGCCGCCCGTGAGAGCGAACGCGCCCGTATTATGGTCCGCCGTGATGACGACCAGGGTGCCGGGGTGTTTGGAGGCCCAGTCAAGCACGGCTCCCGCAGTCCGGTCAAAATCAAGGAGCTCTTCCATCATTTCTTCCAGATTGTTGCTGTGGGCCGCCTTGTCAATGTTGGACCCTTCAATCATCAGGAAAAATCCGTTGGGATTCCGGGAAAGGGTATCCAGGGCTTTCACTGCGGCCTGGCGGAAAACGTCGCCCCGTTTGGAGGGAGGGGGAAGATTACCCGGAGCGGCGACAACCAGCGTTTTTCCGGAAGGCAAGGCTCCGGCTTTTTCCCAGGAGCGGGCGACACGGTAGCCCTGCGCCTGCATTTCCTGGAAAATATCCCTGCCGTCCGGCCTCTGCGTGAAGTATTTGCCGCCGCCGCCAAAGATGAAATCGGCGCGGGAACGGGGGTAATCCCCGATGATGCCGTAAGCATCCGATCTTTTTTCATTATTGGCGCAGAAAGATGCCGGGGTGGCGTCATTCAGCTCGCAGGTAGCGATGACGCCGGTGGATTTGCCCATGTCCGCAGCCTTGTCCACCAGGGAATCCAGCTTGTTGCCCCTGGGGCATACGGCGACCCGATGGTAAAGCGTCTTGGTTCCTGTCGCCATGGCGGTGCCCGCAGCGGCGGAGTCCGTGACCAGCTTGTCCGCGCACCATGTTTTGGAAATGCCCGTAACAGGACAGTTTTCAATAAACAGGCGGCCTCTGTTGGCCGCCCATGCCGCAGAAAGGTGATGAATGCCCATTCCGTCCCCAATCATCAGAATCACGTTGGTGACGGGAAGGCTGCGGTCAGGTTCCGGGATTTCCGTCACCGGATAGGGGCGTTCCAGAATGAAGCGCTGGTTTTCCGCCGCCGGAAGCAGGGACGGGGCAAGAAAGAGGGCAAAGGCTAAAAGGCGCAGCGGAGAAGTCATGCAATCACTTTCCCGTTTGCGGCGGAACAAGTAAAGAGGAAAAAACATGCCGGTCCCGCATGGAACCGGCATGAACCGTTCAAAAGAACTTATTTGGCGTCCGCCTGTTTTTGCAGGATGTCCCGGATCTGTTCCAGAAGGACGACGTCATCCGGCTTGGGAGCAGGGGCGGCCGGAGCTTCTTCGCTCTTGCGCCTCAGGGCTCCGATCAGCTTGATGGCTACAAAGACGGAGAAGGCGATGATGAGGAAGTCAATGGTCGCCTGGAGCAATTCACCGTATTTTAATTCCACATCGCCCAGTTTCAGCACCAGGTATGCCAGGTTGACCCCGGAAGTAAGGTAACCGATGATGGGGGTGATAATGCTGGAGACGAAGACGGAGACGATTTTGTTGAATGCGCCGCCGATGACGACGGCCACCGCCAGGTCAATAACGTTCCCTTTAAGGGCGAATGCCTTGAATTCTTCCAGAAAGCCTTTGAGGTTGAAAAAATGAGCCATAGTGGATTATTGCTGGTTGCGGTGGTTATTCTGCCGTTAAAATGATAAAAGAAAAGAAAAATGAATGAGCGGCGGACAAAGATGTGACTGTCTTCCGGGGTAAAATGCGGCAATCATGACGTGGTTCCCAAAAAAATCATTTACAGACGGGGCCAGAAGAGCAAACTACGCCCATATTACCTTAACTTATGAACACAGAAGAAAAGCTCAACCAGTACGTACTCCATTCCTATGGCCGTTATCCCATGGCTGCCGTCCGCGGAGAAGGCTCCCGACTGTGGGACAGCACGGGGAAGTGCTATCTGGACTTCTGTGCCGGCATTGCGACCTGCGTGCTCGGGCACTGCCATCCTGCGGTGACGCAGGCCCTGCAAAAGCAGGCCGCCACCCTGGTGCACTGCTCCAACCTGTACCAGATCCCCCAGCAGGCGGATCTGGCGGAATTCATCGTGACCAAATGCGTGGAGCGCCCGGGAAAAGTCTTTTTCGCCAACAGCGGTGCGGAGTCCAATGACGGTTTAATCAAAGTAGCGCGCCGTTACGGGCACCGCAAGCCCCAGCCGGACGGCAAGCCCCGTTATGAGGTGCTTACGTTCAACAAATCCTTCCACGGGAGGACGCTGGGCAGCATGTCCGCCACGGGGCAGGATAAAATCAAAATCGGCTTTGACCCCATGCTGCCGGGATTCCGCCATTTGCCTTTCAACGATCTGGAAACGGCCCGCGAAGCCATCAGGCCGGAAACGGTGGCCTTCATGCTGGAAACCGTCCAGGGAGAAGGAGGGGTCAACTGCGTGACTCCGGAATTTCTGCGGGGCCTGGCGCAGTTATGCAGAGAGCACGATCTTCTTCTGCTGATGGATGAAGTGCAGTGCGGCTTTGGCCGCTGCGGCGACATCATGGGATGGCGCGCCGTAGCTCCGGATGTGGAACCGGACGGCATTTCCTGGGCCAAGGCTCTGGGCGGCGGTTTCCCCATCGGCGGCTTCTGGATTTCCGACCGCGCCATTGACGGCCAGGGTACGGAGCTTTCCTCCATCATGGATCCCGGCTCCCATGGCTCCACGTATGGAGGCAACCCGCTCGGCACTGCGGTAGGCCTGGCCGTGCTGCGGGAAGTTGTTTCCCAGGGGCTCCCGGAGCGGGCGCGGCGCCTGGGCGCGGAAATTCGCAGGGAAATAGAATCCTGGAACCTGCCTGTTGTTCAGGGCGTGCGTGGCCTGGGCCTGTTGCTGGGCATTGGCCTGAACCCGGAAATGGTAGCCGCGCCGGAGGGCAAGACGATCGCCTCCGTAGTGGTGGAGGCCCTGCGGCAGGAAGGGTTGCTTTCCGTTCCCGCCGGGCCGGAAACCGTCCGTCTGCTGCCGCCGCTGAATGTCAGTGAAGAGGAAATCCAGCAGGCTCTGGCCATCATCAGGCGCGTGCTTAAAACGTACGCCAAATAGAATACAGCCCTTATTTGCTTTATTGTTATGAAGGAAGAAGCCATTAAAGCCCCCGGCAGCACGATAAAGCAATATTCCATCATGCTCCAGAACCGGGTGGGGGCCCTGACCGCCCTCCTCGGCCTGCTGGACATGCACGGCATTTTCTGTCTGGGATTCAGCATGCAGGACTGCCATGAGGCGACTATTGCGCGCCTGATTGTCAGCGATCCGGAAAGGACGTCGGAAATTTTTCTGGAGAAAGGTATTTGCTATACGGAGTCCGGGGTGCTGGTGGCGGTGCTCCGCCATGGCCCCGCAGACCTCAAAAAATGCCTGGATGCGCTGTATGTCGCGGAAATGAACGTCAACTTTCTCTATCCCCTGCTGCCTTGCGTGGGGCGGGGGTCTCTGGTGGCTCTTCACGTGGAGGATCTCAACTTCGGGCGCACCGTGCTGAATTCCAGCGGCATCAAAGTCCTGTTCCAGCAGGACCTCAGCCGGTAGGAACAGCCGTTTTTCCTTTCTTCCCCGCTGCCCTGTTCAGGAGTGTTTTCTCCAAGCGCCTCAAGGGGTTGCCCGGCTTTTTCGCCTTGACGGGAGGGGAAAACATGGTATGGTACGGGCCGCATGGCAAAAGTACCCGTAATCAATCTTCGCAAGGGACACGCGGTCAATTACAACAATGACGTTTGCGTTGTAGTCAGCATGGAGCACAAGTGCCCCCCCCGCATGGCTTCCTATGTGCAAATGAGCATCCGCAGCATTTCCACTAAAAAGGTGTATAACCTTCGCCTGACTTCCAATGAATCCCTGGAAGGCGTCAACCTCGCCCGTGAGGAATATGAGTTCAGCTACATTGACGGCATGGGTTATCACTTCATGAATCCGGATACATACGAAGACATCACCGTGTCTCCGGAAATCGTGGAACCCGTCAAGGATTATCTGATGGAAGGCAATATCTACATCCTGCTTTTCACGGATGAAACGGTCGTTTCCGTAGAACTCCCCGCCGCCATCACCATGGAAGTGGCGGAAGCTCCTGAAGGCGTCAAGGGCGACAGCGCGAACAATGTTTACAAATCCGCCACGATGACTACCGGACTGGTGGTGCAGGTGCCCCTTTTCATCAAGCCCGGTGAAAAGATTTCCGTAAAGACGGAAGACGGTTCCTATCTGGGCCGCGTAAACTGAGTTGCCCCTCTTTCTGTTCTTTGAAGAGCCCCGTCCGGTTTGTCCGGATGGGGCTTTTTTCATGCCGCAATCCCTGCCCTTTTTCCTGTTTCCGGAAGAGGGCAGTTACTTTTCCGCGCGGTATGGAATGGTTCCTTTATGGGGGGAATCCTTTTTCTGGTAAATGCGAACGTAGTCTATTTCGTATTTCTGGGGCAGCGGCAGTTTGTCCAGATCTCCGCCGGTGGCGCCCAGAGCCAGGTTCAGGATGATGAAGTGAGGCTGCCGGAAGGGATTGGCGACTTCCTTGTAAGAGGCGTTGACGGTATTATCGAGGGGAGTCCGGTTCAGCAGAATATCGTCCGCATACAGGCGCACTTCCTTTTCATCCCAGTCCATACGGAAGACATGGAAGCTGTCCGCCCAGTCCGCGTGTTTTTCCTGGAGCCATTTGAGCGGCGTGTAAGTGGTGCTCCATTTGCCCACGTGTTTTTTGGGGGAACCCCAGCAGAGATTGGCCAGATAGGTGGACTGGTAGTACTCCATGATGTCTATTTCCCCGCACATGGGCCACTTTTCCTTGACGCCCAAGGTCCAGAAAGCAGGCCACATGCCTTCCCGCGGGCTGAATCTGGCCCGGATTTCAAATCGCCCGTACAGCCAGGAAAATTTGCTGCGCGTCGTCAGGGAGGCAGAGGTGTATTCCGCCTCTTTCCGTGTCGTCTGCCAGTTTTTTCCCTCCGGATCGTAATGGGGGTTGGCATGTTTTTCCTTCCTGCCTTCAATAATCAGCATGCCGTCTTTGCAATAGGCATTTTCCGGCTGGTACCATTGCGCTTCCTTGTTGCGGACGAAACCGTGTTCGTAATTCCATTTGGCAGGGGCCGGACGGCCGTCTTTGTCGAATTCGTCGTGCCAGACGAGTTCATAATCGGAATAATCCGCTTTTTCCACGACTCTCTCCGTTTTTTTGACGCCGTCTCCATGGAGGGTGTAAAGCTGGGCGTGGAGGGGGGTGGACAACAAGGCCGCGCTGGCCAGGACTTTGAATAGAGGAGGAATGTTCATGGAGGAAATTAGAGGTGTTTGTTACTGGTACGGGGCCGCGGGCGTTTTTTTGTCATTTTTTATCAGAGGGGGCTGAAGCCGCGAAAGCGGCTTGAGGAACGGAATAAATGTGTTAGGTTCGGCTAACAGTATGGGGTCTTGTCTGGACCCGGAACATCAAACATTCCGTTTTAATGACAATGGAAGAAAAGAACTATCTTGTTTCCGGTATGCATTGCGCCGGGTGTGCCGCTAAGGTGGAGCGCGCCGTGGAAGGATTGGAGGGGGTGGAGCGCGTAGAGCTGAATTTGCTGACGGGGAAGATGACCGTCTTGTTTGAAAGGCCTGATTCCCCCGCCATGGAGCGGATAGCTCCGGTGGTGGAGAAAGCCGGCTTCCGCCTGGCGGACTGGAAAGAGGAGCCGCTTGCCGGAACGGAGAGGGAGGAAAGGCTGGAACAGGAGGAAACGGGCGGCTCCCGTCTCGTTTGGTCCATTCTGCTGCTGGTTCCTTTGATGTATTTGTCCATGGGCCCCATGTGGAACTGGCCCGTCCCGGAAGGGAGTTGGGGGCTCTGGATGAATTGGTGGACACAAGGCATTCTGGCGGGTGCCGTCCTGTGGCTGAACCGGCATTATTTGATAAACGGCGTGCGGCAGCTTGTGGCGCTGTCTCCCAATATGGATTCCCTGATCGCCATCGGTTCCGGCTCCGCTTTTCTGTATGGGCTGTATTTGCTGGTAGCGGGGATGTGGCAGGGTTTCAGTGTGGAAGGAATGGAGCTGTATTTTGAATCTGCAGCCATGATCGTCACCCTGATTTCCCTGGGGAAATACCTTGAACGCCGCTCTTATCGGAAAACGAATGCCGCCGTAAAAGGGCTGGTGAAGCTGGTTCCCCAGGAGGCGCTGGTATGGCATGACGGCGCGGAGCGCGCCGTTCCGCTGGATGAAATTCGTTCCGGGGATCTGGTGGTGGTGAAAACCGGGCAGCGGATTCCGGTGGACGGCATGATTGAAGAGGGGCAGGCGGCTCTGGATGAATCGGACCTGACGGGGGAAAGCATGCCGGTGGACAGGGCGGCGGGGGACCGGGTGATCAGCGGAACGTTCAACCGGGCCGGGTATCTCAAAATCCGCGCGGAACGCGTGGGCGGGGATTCCACGCTGGCCCGCATGATCCGCCTGGTGGAACAGGCCAGCCAGTCCAAGGCGCCCATTGCGCGGCTGGCGGACCGGGTATGCTATTTCTTTGTCCCTGCGGTCATTGCCGTTGCCCTGGTATCGCTGGTTGGGTGGATGGCTGCCGGGGAGGGGTTTTCCTTCGCCCTCGCCAGGGCAATTGCGGTGCTGGTGATTTCCTGCCCCTGTGTCCTGGGGCTCGCTACGCCTATCGCCATTATGGTGGGGACGGGCAGGGGCGCGCGGCTGGGCATCCTGTGCAAGTCCGCCGGGGCTCTGGAAGCCCTGAGCCGCGTGGATACCGTCGTTTTTGACAAGACGGGCACCCTGACGGAAGGGGAGCCGCGGGTAGTGGCCGTGCTGCCGGAGGAAGGCATGGATGCGGACGCGCTGGTGGAAATGGCGGCGGCTTTGGAACAGGGTTCGGAACATCCTGTGGGAAAGGCTGTTTATGAACACGCCAGGCTTCTGAATTTGCCTGTCCGCGCCGTGGCGGATTTATCCGTGGTTCCTGGCCGCGGCATTGCCGGAACGGTGGATGGGGTGCCTTATGCGGTGGGCAATTCCGGATTCATGCAGGATAAGGGAATTTCCTGGAAGGAGGATGAAAGCCGCCTGCGGGAGTTCATGCGGCAGGGCGCGTCCCCGCTGTATGTGGGTAGGGGCGGATGCCCTGCCGGCGTCATCATGGTGGCGGATTCCCTGAAACCGGACAGCCGTGCGGCGGTGGACAGTTTGAAGCGGATGAACCTGCGCGTCGTCATGCTGACGGGGGACAACGCCGCCACGGCGCGGCACATGGCCGGAGAACTCCACATTGACGAGGTGGTCTCCGACGTGCTTCCGGATGAAAAGGCCTCCCATGTGATGAAGATGGAGGAACGCGGGGACAAGGTGGCGATGGTAGGGGACGGCGTGAACGACGCCCCGGCTCTGGCCTGCGCCCGGGTGGGCATTTCCATGAAGTCCGGAACGGAGCTGGCGATGGAATCCTCCGACATCGTGCTGATGAAAAGCAACCCCGCAGGCGTGGCGGAAGCTGTCCAGCTGGGCCGCACCACGCTGCTCATCATCAGGCAGAATCTTTTCTGGGCTTTCTTTTACAACATCATCGGCATTCCGTTGGCCGCCGGGTGTTTATATCCCGCCTTCGGCCTTACGCTGAATCCCATGATTGCCGCCGGGGCGATGAGTTTGAGTTCCCTGTGCGTCGTATTCAATTCCCTGAGGCTGCGGGGTTTCACCCCACGCCTGGGGCGCCTGGGGAAATAGGGCGGCCTCTCCCCCACCGGCGTTTCCCGTTCAGGAGGGCTGCAGCAGGGCCTGGGCCAGCGTGCGTGCGTGGTCTCCGCCGCCGCCCAGCATGCGGACCAGTTCATCCACCCGTTCTTCATGGCTCACCTCCCGCAGGCAGGAGATGGTGCGGTTGCCCGCGGATGCTTTCTGAACCAGGTAATGATGGGAGGCCAGGGCCGCCACCTGCGGGAAGTGCGTGATGGAGATCACCTGGTGCCTGTTTCCGAGCTGCTGCATCTTGAATCCCACAGCCCGCGCCACTTCTCCGCCCACGTTGGCGTCTATTTCGTCAAATACCAGCAGGGGGGTGGCATCCTTGTGGGCCAGGGCGCTTTTAATCGCCAGCATGATGCGCGCCAGTTCCCCGCTGGAGGCAATCAGACGGAGAGGCTTGGAGGGTTCTCCGGGATTGGGGCCAAACAGGAATTCCACCGTTTCCATTCCCTGTGAGCCCGGTTCCTGAAGGGGGAAGAGGCTCACTTCAAAGACGGCCTGGCGGAATCCCAGCTCCCGGGAGTGCCTGACGATGGAAGCCGCCAGCCTGGGCGCGGAGTCCTGGCGCGCTCTGGTCAGAGCCTGCCCGGCGGCGTCCATCTGCTTGCGCAGGGCGGCGATGGAGGCCCTCAGCTCGTCCAGGCGTTCCGTGCGGTGTTCAATGCGGTCCAGGCGGCTGGTCGCCTCCTCCCTCCGGGAACAGACGTCCTCAAAGGAGGGGCCGTATTTCATTTTCAGAGATTCCAGCAGGTTGATGCGTTCCTCCAGCTGGAAAAGTTCCCGGGGGTCGCAGTCCAGTTCGGCGGAATAATCCGCCAGGCGTCCCTCAATTTCCTTGAGTTCCAAATTCACTCCCGCCAATGGAGCCAGCCACGCGGCGGTGGAGGCGTCCATGCGTTCCAGCTCATGGGCCGCCCGTGTCAATTCCCTCAATTGGGTCCCTAGGCCGGGCACATCCGTTTCCTCCAGCATGGAAAGCATTTTGGAGACCTGTTCCCGGAGCCGGGTGCCGTTGCGGGCGCGCTGCCAGCGTTCTTCCAGCGTGAGCACTTCTTCCGGAGTGAAGGCGGCGGAATCTATTTCATCCACCTGGTGGCGCAGTAGTTCTATTTCCCGTGCGGTGGCCGCTTCCGCATGTTCCAGGTCATCATAGGCCCGGCGCGCATCCTGCCATTGCCTCCAGGCGTCCGAATAGGCGTGCACCAGGGGAGCGTGCTCCCCGAAGGCGTCCAGCAGGGAAAGCTGCCTTTCCTGGGAGACCAGGGAGCGGTGGTCGCTGGGGCCGTGCATGTCCACCAGGCAGGCTCCCGCTTCCCTCAGCAGATTCAGGGTGCACGGGCTGTCGTTCAGGAACTGGCGGTTGGCCGTGGAAGAGATGAGGCGCTTGATAATCAGGTTGCCGTCTTCGCAGGGCGGGACGCCATGCTCGTTCAGAATGGCGTGCACGGGGGAGGATTCCGGCAGATGGAACACAGCTTCCACGCTGCATTGCTGTTCCCCGGAGCGGATGAGCGTCTTGTCCGCCCGTTCTCCCAGCGCCAGGCGTATGGCTCCAATGATGACGGATTTCCCCGCCCCGGTTTCCCCCGTGATGCAGATGAATCCGGAACTGGGTTCCCAGAGCAGCTGGTCCACAAGGGCCAGGTTTTTAATTTTCAGCAATGTAAGCATTCGGGCTTTGGATTTTGAATGCATTATGGCATCATTTGCCCTAAACGCAATCATGACCTCTGTGATGAACATTCTCTTTTTGGGCACAGGAACGTCCACCGGAGTGCCGCAGATAGGCTGCTCCTGCGCGGTCTGCACGTCCCCGGACCCCAGAAACAGGCGGTTGCGTTCTTCAATTTATGTGGAGGCCGCTGGCACCCGCCTCCTGCTGGATTCTTCCCCGGATTTGCGGCAGCAGGCCCTGCGGGAAAATATCACGGATGTGGATGCCGTTCTTTATACGCATGCCCATGTGGACCACGTGGGAGGTTTTGACGATTTGCGCGCCTTCTGCTGGCGCCGGTCCGGCGGCCTGCCCATGTATGCTTCTCCCATGACGGTGGACGCCCTGCGGACCATGTACGGCTGGGCGTTCGTTCCTAAACCGGGGCGGAGCGGGTACGTCAGGCCGGAGCCTCACGAGGTGACGGCTCCGTTCCGTGTGGGGAACGTGCTGGCGACGCCCCTTCCGGTGCTCCATGCCGGGGTGGAGACATATGCCTATCTCTTGGAAGCGGAAGGCCGGAGCCTGGTTTACATGCCGGATGTGAAAAGCATCCCGGCCCCGTCCTTGGAGAGGATGAAAGGAGTGGATTTGCTGATTATTGACGGACTGCGTTATCATCTGCACCCCACGCACATGTGCCTGGAGGAAACGTTGGCCGCCATTGCCGCCGTCCGGCCCCGCCGCGCCGTGCTGACCCACCTGTCCCATGATATGGATTACGGGATTCTTTCCGGCAAGCTGCCGGAAAACGTCATGCCCGCGTATGACGGGCTGAGACTGTCCCTGCCGTAATGCTCACGCTGCATGTTCTCAGGCCATGACTATTCCAGACAATTCTGACCGTCCCGGCGCGCGGATACCGTGCGAAACCAGAAACGTATTCGGCTTTTCCGTAGCCGTCAGTTCCGTGGAAGAGATGTCCGCTGCGCTGGCGGAACGCGCGCTGGAGGCGGAAGCTCCGTTTCTGGTGGCCGCGGCGGATGCCCATGTGGTAACCCTCGGCGTGCATGACCGGGATTACGGGAACGTGCTGGAACGGATGGACGTGATTTGCCCGGACGGTATGCCGGTAGTGTGGAGACTGAACCGGGGGCTTTCTTCCGGGGAAAGGGAAGCGTGCCGCGTGAGCGGGCCAGATTTGATGGAAGCGCTGGTGCGTTCGAATGTGCAATATCCGGGCTTGCGCCATTTTTTGCTGGGCGGGGATGAGAAGCTGCTGGAAGCCCTGTCTGGGGCATTAAAGGAAAAATACCCCGGTTTTCAACTGGCCGGGGCGTATTCCCCTCCGTTCCGCCCTTGGACGGAGGAAGATCTGGAAAACATGCGGGAGGCGGTTGCTTCAAGCGGGGCCAATGTGGTATGGGTGGGGCTGGGCTGCCCGAAACAGGAGCGGTGGATGGCGGAGCAGAGGGAATTGCTGCCCCCCGCGGTTTATGTGGGCGTAGGGGCGGCGTTCGCTTTCCATGCCGGTACGGTGAAACGGGCTCCGCGATGGATGCAGAAGAACGGTCTGGAATGGTTGTACCGCATTTACCGGGAGCCGGGAAGACTGCTCAGGCGGTACGTGAAGCACAACAGCCTGTTCGTGTGGTACGTGCTGACGGGCAGATAGGGCCGTTTTTCCGGTGTGCGTCCCGGAGTAGAGCCGCGGGTTATTTTATCCTTGTGCCGTTTTCGTGCGGCCCTATCATGATTCCGTTTGAACCTGAACGGAAATGGTGGGCGCTCTTCCCTCCTTCGTCCTTAACCTTGTTTTTCTTATGTTCTTTCGCCGTATTCCCCGGAAAAGCTGGTATGAAAAAACTGTGGAACGCGTTTTCAGGGACAGGAAGCTGTGCGTGGAAAAGCTGCTCTCCTTCGGTTTCGTTCGTGTGGAAAGCGGTTTTCTGCGCAGGGCGGCATTGCTGGACGGCCAGCTCTGCATGGAATTGGAAATACACGCGGATGGTTCTGTTCATGCAACGGTGCATGATGCGGACGGGAAGAATATCCGGCATGCTGACCCGGGAACGGAAGACAGGTTGCGGACAAGAATGCTCCGCAGGGAATATGAGGAAGAACTGTGGCATGTGGCGGAATGCTGCTTTGAACCTGATTTTTTCAAGGCGGCTCCCGCCCGGAGCCTCATCGCGCACATCCGTAAAGCTTACGGGGAGGAACTGGAATTCCTGTGGAGGAAGTTTCCGGGGAACGCAGTGGTGCGGCGGAAGGATACGGAAAAATGGTACGCCGCTTTTCTGGCTGTGCCGCGCTTGAAGCTGGGGGGCAGTTCCAAGGAACGGGTGGAGGTTTTGAACCTGCGGGTTTGTCCCGGTGAGTCCGGGATTCTTGCGGATAATCGCAGCCGTTTTCCGGCCTACCATATGAATAAGAAAAACTGGGTGAGCTTCTGTCTGGATGGAACCGTTCCCTTTGAGGAATTGGCTGCGCGCCTGGAAACCAGCCGGAGGCTTGCCGGAAAGTGAGCTCCTCCGGCGCGGGATGTCGGGAGAAACCGTCTTCCCGCCCCCGGATGGACGGCCGGAAAGGGGGTCTTGACCCGGAAAGAGGCGGAGCCTACAGTAAGGGCATGAATATAGAAGAAAAAGCTCTGTCCACCTTCCGCACGGCGCCCTGGCGCCACAACTGCGCCCAGGCCGTCTGCGCGGCCCTGGGCAGGGAGGATTTGCTGGAAACCGTTTCCTCCTGCGGTACCGGAAAGGCTCCAGACGGACTGTGCGGCGCCCTTTACGGGGCGCTGCTGTGTACGCCCGTGCAGTCCAGGGAGGAGCTGAGGCGGCGGTTTGTGGAAAAGCTGGGCTATTCCCATTGCAGGGAATTGAAAAAAGAGGGGTCCGTGCCATGCCGGGATTGCGTTGCCTCTGCGGCGGTTCTGGCTTTTAACCTGAGGGAGTGAACGCAGAATGACACTGCCGGATTCATGGTTTTTCATGAAAAAAGAGTCTATTGGAATGAAACCAGATAGAATAACATCATGAAAAAATTGATCTATATGATAGCGGCAGCGGCCGTTGCGATTCCGGTGGTGGCCCTGGCCCAGGGAGCCTGCGGCAGCGGCTCCTGCTCCAAGGGAGACAAGGACATGGCTGAAGCCAAAGAGCACATGAAAGAGGGCGCCAAGGCTGCCAAGGACGCCGCCTCCGAAAAAATGAAGGAAGGCAGGCAGGCTGCCAGGGACGCCTATGAAAAGGGCAAGGAAACCGCCAAGGATGCTTATCAGGACAGCAGGGACGCCGTTGACCATGCGGCGGACAGGGCTGCCGATAAGGCCGAAGCCGTCGGTGACGCTGTGAAAAACGGTTAACTCAAACGATGAACAATAAAAATATTTGCTTATTATGTGCGAATCCAAGGATCATATGAATAAGGGCTGCGGATGTGCGAACGATGCCGCTTCCGGCAAAATGGAGGAAGGCAAGCACAAGATGAAAGACGCCTGCGAAAGAGGCAAGGAAGCCGTCAAGGACATGGCTGAAAGCGTGAGCGACAAGGCCAAATCCATGATGGACAAGGATAAGAATTCTTAGTCCCGGCGGCGGTTGAAGCAAGCCGTTTCCCATTCTTCCTCCCGTGCGCGGGATGACCTCCCCTTGTCCGGATTTCCGGACGAGGGGATTTTTATGCGGGCCGGTTTTCCGGGGAAGGGGTGTCCTGTTCCACGGGCTGGAGGGCATGCAGGCTGATTTTATGCCTTTTGCATAATTCCTCCACCCGGTCGCGTTCCAGCAAGATGGTTTTGCCCGCTTCCAGGGCGATTTGCCTGACGCCGCATTCCGCGCACGTTTCAATGGTGACGGGGCCGACTGTCGGGATATCAAAGCGCATGTCATGCCCCAGGCGGGCCACTTTGGCCAGCGTGGCCGGTTTGCCGTTGCCCAGTTCCCCTCCGCGGCGTATGCAGTTGTTGGTGCCTTCAATCGCTTCCACGGCGATGACGGTGCCGCCGTGCACGATGACGGACTGCCCGATGTGGAGACGGCTGATTTCCTTGGCCGTCTGCATGCCGAAGCGGGCATCCTCCCATTGTTCAGGCGTGGGAGGCGGTCCGGCGATATGCCCCGGCTGCGGCATGTGCTCCTCCATGTAGGTGGAGGCCGGGAGGATGGTGAAGCCTTCCTTTTCCGCTTCCGTGATGACGGCCCCAAGCAGGGAGTCCGCATTTTTTTCCGGCATGCGCATCAATACGGAAAGGGCGCGAAGGTCCGGACGGAGGGAAAGAATGTTCTTCGGATTGATGCCGCCGGCCATGATGACGTTCCTTACGCCGTGCTTTTTCAGGAAAGTGAACGGCTTGCTTATCTGGCCCACGCTGAATTCCTGGTAAGCGTCGCATAGGGGGATGACGGCGGGGTTGGTTTCCCCCTTGAACCCTACGGCCACGATACGCAATTCCGGCATCCGGCGGCGTGCGCCCCGGACAATATATTCCGGATAAACGCCGTCTCCGGCTACCAGGCCTAATACGGGCGGGTCTGTTGTCATGCGGCGTGAAGCTGGGGGAACGGGGCTGGTTACAGGTATTCCGGGCGCTGGAGCAATTCCGCCACGCGCTTGAGCAGGCGGCCGATGTCCGCTCCGTCCACCACGCGGTGGTCTCCCGTAGCCACGATGTTGGCCTTGGAGATGGGGATAAACGCCTCCACTTCGTCACTCCAGACCGGGGTTTTGGTGACGGCCCCCACCCCCAGGATAATGGATTCGCTGGGCATGGGCATGGGCGCGGCAAAGGTGAGGCCGAAGCCGCCGAAGTTGGTGACCGTGGCGATGCCGCCCGTGCTGTCTTCCGGAGCCAGCCTGCGGCGGCGCGCCTGGGCAATCAGCCTGTTATAGTCTTCCAGAAGTTCTTCCATCGTCCGTTCGTTCACGCGGCGCAGCACGGGAACCATGACGCCGTCCGCCACCTGGGCGGCGATGCCGATGTCAATTGTTTTGGGAGAAAGAATGTTTTCCCCCACCAGGTAGCCGGCGCATTCCGGGCTTTCCGCCAGGGCCAGGGCCAGGGCGCGGGCAAAGTACAGGGTGATGCCGGGCCGCAGCGGGGAATTTTGCCTGTGCTTGATGAGGGGGTCCATGAATACGGGACGCCCGGCGGAGGCCAGCGGACGCGTCCAGCTGCGGCGCATGGCGTCCGCCACGGCCAGCCGCATGGATGAGGCCTTGCGGTGCGGCCATTGGCTGACATATTCCAGGAATTCTTCCAGGTCGTCAATGGTGACGCGTCCGCCCGCCCCGGAACCGGAGATGAAAGCGATGTCGGAGGCGCTCATGCCCAATTCATCCATGCGCGCCTTCATCCGGGGGGACATGTAGTGCGCGCCCTTCATGCCGGCGGGTACGGGGAGGCCGCGTACGCTGGGCTGGACTTTCAGGTCCGTTCCGTTTTCCTGATAGGATTCCCCCGTCACCCCGAAGTGGACGCCTGCGGGTTTTTCCTCCCGGGGAGGGGCGGAGGGCGCGGCCTGGGGAACGGATTCCGGACTGGCTGGAAGGGACGGCTGGGTGGAATCTCCGGCCGGAGTCGCTCCGGAACGCTCAATTTCCTCTTCCGTGGCCTCAATCATGGCCATGCAGGCGCCGACCACGACGGATTCCCCTTCCTTGATGAACACATCGCTCAGGATGCCGCCGCACATGGTGGTGACCCCCATGGTGGCCTTGTTGGTTTCTACCTCAAAGATTTCCTGGTCGGCTTCTACGGTATCGCCCTGGGCCGCCAGCAGGCGCAGCACAGTGGCTTCCGCAATGGAATCCCCGAGCTGGGGCATCAGAATGGGTACTTTAGGCATGATGGAAACTGGGTTGAATCAAATGGATAGAAGATGGCGGATGGAGGCGGCAATGGATTCCAGCGTGGGGCGGTGCGCCTTCCAGAGGTTGGGGTGCTGGGGGATGGGGGTATCCCGTGCGTTGAGCCTCTGGGGCGGGGCATCCAGCAGGTGGAAGCCTTCCGCGACAATGCGTGAAACAACTTCCGCCGTGACGCCTCCCCACGGAAAATCTTCCCCGACGACCAGGACGCGGCCGGTGCGCGCTACGGAGGCGATAACGGTATCCATGTCCAGCGGGCGCACCGTCCGAAGATCCACGACCTCCACTTCATAGCCGCTTTCCTTCTCAAGCAGGTCTGCCGCACGCACGGCTTCCGGCACCATGGCGCTGTACGCCACCACGGTGGCATGCTTCCCCGTGCGGGCGATCCGGGCCGTGCCGAACGGGATGACCGGGGTTTCCCGGTAGTTGTCCTCCGCCTTCAGCCAGCGGTACAGGAACTTGTGCTCCAGAAAAATGACGGGGTCCGGAATTTCCACGGCCTGGCGCAGCATCCAGTAGGCATCCGCTACCGTGGCCGGAGTCATGACGTGCAGGCCCGGATAATGGGCGAACAAGGCTTCCAGGCTCTGGCTGTGGAAAGGGCCGGTGCCGGGGGTTCCCCCGCAGGGCAGGCGCACCGTGATGTTGGCGGGAATGCCCGTGCGGTAGTAATGGGTGGCCGCCATGTTGACAATCTGGTTGAAAGCGATCGTGCTGAAGTCGGCAAACTGGACTTCCATAATGGGCTTCTTGCCCATGACGGCGGCCCCGGTCACCATGCCGGCCATGGCGTCCTCACTGATGGGGGCGTCAATCACCCGGTCCGGGAATAGCTCCTTGAGGCCCTTGGTCGCTTTGAAAGCGCCGCCGAAAACGCCTATGTCCTGCCCGTACAGAAAGACGTCCCTGTCTTCCGTAAGCAGGTCTTTCTGGGCGTCGTGGATGGCATCAATGTATGTTACGCTCATGGGAATATTCCGTTTGCTGGCTTAATAAGGTCTCCATACCGTGGCGTTCCAGTCTTCCCGGAAGGGGTCCGGTTCCGGTTCCCGCTGCGCGGTGGCTACGGCCAGCTGGACTTCATCGGCATACTGTTTTTTCAAAGCCGCCGTTTCTTCCGGCGTGAGCCAGCCGGCTGCCAGCAGCTGCCGTTCCGCGACTGCTACGGGGTCTTTTTTTTCATATTCCTCTTTCAGTTCCCTGGGGATGTAGGAGGCGTCGTCATGTTCCCCGTGCCCGCACATGCGGAGGGTCTTGGCAAGCACCCACTGGGGGCCCCGGCCTTCCCTCGCGTTATTGACGGCGGTCCGGAAGGTTTCCAGCGTGGCCATGAAGTCCGTGCCGTCCGTTTCATGCACGGTGAATCCGTAGCCGCGGCCCCTGTCCGCCAGGGAGGCTTCTCCGAATTCCCTGATATTGGGGGTGGAGTAGGCAAATTGATTATTGGTTACCACGAGCACCAGAGGCAGCCGCTCCACGTTCGCCATATTGGCGGCTTCGTGAAAAGCTCCCGTGGACGTGGTGCCGTCGCCGCAGAAAGCTACTCCCACGGGGCCGGGCAGTTTGCCGTCCAGGCGCTTGGCGAAAAGGCAGCCGATGACGAAAGCCACCGTGCTGCCCAGATGGCTGATGGGAGCCATATAGCCTTCCGCTGGCAGGCCCCGGTGGACGTTGCCGTCCCGCCCTTTCATATATCCCAGGGCGGAACCCAGATAGGCGCGTGCCGCTTCAATAATCGGTTCCCCCCAGGTGACGCGTGCCGCCTGTTCCCGGATGAACGGGGCGATTACATCGTAGCCGGCAGTCAGAAAGACGCCTCCGCATGCGGCAATCGCTTCATGTCCGCGGCCCAGGTAAACGCCCCCCGTAATTTTGCCCGCTTTGTAAAGGCTGGAAATTTTGGTGTCAAAAGCCCGCGCCAGCAACATGGCCTTGAAAGCCCTGACGGCATTTTCCTTTAAGTCCGGTTGTGTAGTGTCGCAATGTGCCACCCCATTATTTTATATGCTGCATAAGGAAATGCAATGCCATTTCATGAAACTGCCTGAGACTTTGTGTCCGCAGGCGCGGGGCCGCTCCGCAGGGCGGCGGAGGTTCGCGGGGGGCGGTTCCCGGCTGGCGGGAGCGCTTTTGCATCTTCCGCTCCCGCCAGCGGATGCGCGGAAATTTCCGGATTCATTTCCCACCCGGCGGCAGGCTGCATCTCAGTTCGAATTTGGGATTTGCCACATCGTAATCTCCGGGAAACAATTCCGTCTCCATAATGATTTTATCATATTCCTGCGCAAAAAGGTCCGGAAAAACGCCGGGCGCCTCCGCAATGCCGCTTTCCTGCCTGATGGCGCAGAGAAAGGAGGCGGCGGGCAGACGCATGATTTTCTTCATCCGCCGGGCGTCTCTTCCGGCCGCTTCCACCTCCACATACAGGAACTGCTCCGTCCCTGCTTTCCGGTGGAAGGAAAGCAGGCCGGCTTCCGCGCCCAGCCGCAGCTGGCAGCGGTCAATATCGTCAAAGATGCGGGTCATGAGGATGTTAAATTCCGGAGTATGCTGTTTTCCCGCATAGGGCGCCACCCAGCAGTATTTTTCCGGCAATGCGTGGATGGCCTGTTCCCCATGAAGCAGAAGATCTTCTTCCCGGTCCATCTGTTTCCGGAATTTTTCCAGCAGGCGCAGCTTTTCCTGAATATCCCTGATTTTCCGGTGTGCCAGCATGGTGCCGTGGGAGAAAAGTTTCTTATAATGGATCCTTCGCTGGTCCCTGGTCAGGAAGCCGGTAAATTCCTTCAGGGGAATATCCAGGAAAATGCAGGCGCGGATGGTATCCACCACGGGAATCTGGGAAAGAGTGTAGTAACGGTAGCCGGTGTCCGGGTCCGTATAGGCCGGGAGCAAAATGCCCAGTTGTTCATAATACCGGAGGGATTTGACATGTACGCCGGTCTGTTTGGACAGATTGCCGATGGTTAGTAAATTCTGTTTGTCCATCCTGTATTGCGGTTGGTGGGAGGGAATTGATTGTTTCCGCCGGAAGAGCCCCGGCGGCAACGGGAGCTGCGCGCAGAAGAAACCTTTCTGAAGACGAAGTTATTTCCGTCATCTATAGGGTTTTTATTGTCAATAATTTACAATAAATGACAAAGACCTTCCCCACTTAATTTTTCCATTGCCTCTTGACTCTCCCATTATGGGATACTTTACATCATATGGCAATTGAAAAATCCCCGGTCTTGTCGGAAGTGCGGTTCCGGGGTTTCTTGAGGTTCCAAACAGCATGATTCCTGATGAAAATAATTAATCTTTTATTCTGCATGCCCCTGCTGGTGGTTTGCTTCTCCTGCCAGCGGGAGGGTGAAAGCCAGGCAGGCGGATTTCCCGGCGAAACCGTGCCGGAAGTGTCTGTCATGACGGTACGCAGTACTCAGGTTCCCGTAACCGCCAATCTTCCCGGCCGTATGGAAGCGTATCTCCAGGCGGAAGTGCGCGCCCGCGTGACGGGAATTATTCAGGAACGCTGCTATCAGGAAGGGCAGACGGTCCGGCCGGGCGATCTTCTTTTTAAAATAGACCCGGCTCCGCTTCAGGCTGTCCTGGATGAATGCAAGGCTGCAGTGGCTCGTGCCAGGGCCGTTCTGTCGGATGCGGAGGACAAGGCCGCCCGGTATTCCTCCCTGGTCGCCAAGGGCGCCGTCAGCATACGTGAGCATAAGCAGGCCAGGGCGGAGGAAGAACGGGCCAGGGCGGAATATGCCGCCGCGGCCGCCTCTCTGGAGCAGGCGCGCCTGAATCTGGAATATACCCGGGTGGAGGCGCCCATCTCCGGTCGCGTGCGCCGTGCCCTGGTGACGGAAGGGGCGTTTGCCAACCAGAACGAATTCACCCACCTGACCACCATTGAACAGATTGACCCCATTTATGTCCGCTTCAGCCAGCCGGCCTCCCAGTACAGCAGCCTGCGCCGCGCCGTCGTATCCGGATTGTGGAAGGGTGTGCCGCTGGGCGAAATCAAGGTGCGCCTGCTGCTCTCCAATGGGGAGGAATACCCCCATTCCGGCAGGATCATTTTTTCCGACATGGCGGTGGACCCGAATACGGATACTATTGAAATGCGGGCCCTGTTCCCCAACCCGGACCATGAACTGCTGCCCGGCGCCTATGTGCGCGTGGTATTTGACAGGGCGGTGCGGGACAACGTCTTCGCCATTCCCCGGGATGCCGTCATCCGCACCGCGCAGGGCGCTTCCGTCTTTGTTGTGGGGCCGGAAGGAGTGCTGGAAGCGCGCCCCGTCAGGGCGGATACGCTGAACGGCCGGGAATGGCTGGTTTCAGAAGGCCTCCGGGATGGGGACAGGGTTGCCGTCAGCCACACGATGTCCCTCCGCCCCGGCATGAAAGTCCGCAGCGCCGCCGCCCGGCCGCAACCCCATGCCCAGCAATAAACCGCCATGCCTGATTTCTTCATACGCCGCCCCATTTTTGCCTGGGTAGTCGCACTCCTGATTTCCCTGATGGGCCTTCTGGCCATCCCCAGCCTGCCCATTGCCCAGTATCCGGACATTGCTCCCCCGGTCATCACCCTGCGCACCACATATCCGGGGGCTTCCGCCCAGGATACGGAGGAAGCCGTGACCGCCGTCATTGAAAAGGAAATCAACGGAGCGCCCGGCCTGATGTACATGTCCGCCACCAGCAGCTCCGACGGAGCCGTGGAAATAGCCGCTACGTTCACGCAGGGCACGGATCCGGATATTGCCGCCGTAGAAGTGCAGAACAGGCTGAAAATCGTGGAATCCCGCCTGCCGGAATCCGTCCGGAGAGAAGGCGTGTTCGTGGAAAAATCATCCAACAATATTCAGGCGATGATCTCTCTCTCTTCTACAGGCAGCCTGAATGATACGGAGCTGGGGGAATGGGCTTCCGCCCGCATCATCCCGGAACTGAAGCGTGTGAAAGGCGTCGGGCGTGTGGAGCTTTTCGGTGCGGAGACATCCATGCGCATCTGGCCGGCCCCGGAAAAACTGGAGGCGCTGGGCCTGACCCCCACGGATATTGTCAATGCCGTGGCTGCCCAGAGCGAGCGCATCATCATCGGGGACATCGGGGGGGCGTCCGTTCCCGAATCCGCCCCCATCAACGCCGGCGTGGTAGCGGAGGACGCTTTCCGTACGCCGGAGGAATTCGCCTCCATTGCGTTGAGGACGCTTTCAGACGGTTCCTCCGTCAAACTGGGGGACGTGGCGAGGGTGGAGCTGGGCGCCAACAGCTACGCGTTCTTTTCCCGCTGCAACGGCCAGACGGCCACCGGAATGGCCATCAAGATGGCTCCCGGCTCCAATGCCGTGGAAACCATGGGCCTCCTCAAGGCCAAGATGGATGAACTGTCCAGGGATTTCCCGCCCGGAGTCTCCTACCAGATTCCCTATGAAACCACCCACTTCGTGGAAATCTCCATCCAGAAAGTCATCTCAACCCTGCTGGAAGCCGTCCTGCTGGTGTTCCTGGTCATGTTCCTGTTCCTCCAGAACTTCCGGGCCACCCTGATTCCCACGCTCGTCGTTCCCGTAGCCCTGCTGGGAACTTTTGCCGTGATGTGGCTCTCCGGGTTCTCCATCAACATGCTTACCATGTTCGGCATGGTGCTCAGCATCGGGATTCTGGTGGATGACGCCATCGTGGTGGTGGAAAATGTGGAACGCATCATGATGGAGGAAGGCCTGGATGCCCGGCGCGCCACGGTGAAAGCCATGAAGCAGATCGGCGGGGCCATCGTGGGCATCACCGCCGTGCTCGTGGCGGTTTTCGTGCCTATGGCCTTTTTCAGCGGAGCGGTGGGAAACATCTACCGGCAGTTTGCCGTAACGCTCATTGTGTCCATCTCCTTCTCCGCGTTTCTGGCCCTTTCCCTGACTCCGGCGCTGTGCGCCGCCATGCTGAAACCCTCCTCCGTGGAGCACCAGGAGAAAAAAGGGTTTTTCGGATGGTTCAACCGGACGATACACCGGTCCACGGACCGGTACGGCCGTGCCGTATCCGGAATGATCCGCCGCCCTGTGCGCTCCCTGTTCCTGTATGCCCTCATTATTGCAGGGGCCGGCTATTTGTACCTGACGCTGCCCACTTCCTTCCTTCCGGAAGAAGACCAGGGCAACTTCATGGTGACAGTGTCCCTTCCTGCCGGCTCTCTTCAGAAGGAAACCAGCACGCGGCTGCGGGAAGTGGAGAACTACCTGATGCGGCATGAGCCGGTGGAATACGCCTATTCCGTGGGCGGCTTCAGCTTCATGGGCACCGGCGCCAACATGGCGATGCTGTTTGTCAGCCTGAAAAACTGGGATGAGCGGTCCGGTGAAGACAATTCCGCCCAGGCGATTATTGACCGCGTCAACGCCCGCTTTGCCGGAGACCGCCAGATGATGGTCATGGCTCTGAACGCGCCGGCCCTGCCGGAGCTGGGCAATTCGTCCGGATTTGATTTCCGCCTTCAGGACAAGGGCGGCCTGGGGTATGACCGCATGGCGGAAGCCCGGGACGAACTCCTGGCCCGCGCCAATGCAGACCCCAATCTGGCGGGCGTTTATTTCTCCGGCCAGGCGGATACGCCGCGGCTGCATGTCTCCATTGACCGGGAAAAAGCCTTTTCCATGGGAGTGCCCATGGCGGAGATCAGCAATTCGCTGGCCGTCATGTTCGGGTCCAGCTATGTGGGGGATTTCATGCATGACGGCCAGGTGCGCCGCATCATGGTGCAGGCGGACGGAAAAAGCCGCCTGAACGGAAACGACATTGAGGACCTTCATGTCCGCAATGGCCAGGGGAAACTTCTGCCCCTTTCCTCCTTCGTCCGGCTGGGGTGGACGGCGGGGCCTCCGCAGCTCACGCGCTACAATAACTATACCTCCTTCACTATCAACGGTTCTTCCGCGCCTGGCAAAAGCAGCGGAGACGCCATGAACGCTTTGGAACAGATTACCGCCTCCCTGCCGCAGGGCGTGGGGTTCGAATGGACGGGGCAATCTTATGAAGAAAAGCTGGCCGGTTCCCAGGCCACGCTGCTTTTCGCTCTGTCCATCCTGATTGTTTTCCTGGTGCTGGCGGCCCTGTATGAAAGCTGGTCCATTCCGTTGGCGGTTATTCTGGTCGTGCCCCTGGGGCTGCTTGGCGCCCTGCTGGCCGTCTTCCTGCGCGACATGCCCAATGACATCTACTTCAAAGTGGGCCTGATTACGACCATTGGCCTTTCCGCCAAGAATACCATTCTGATTGTGGAAGTGGCCAGGGAATTTTACCGGGAAGGCATGAATGCGGCGGAAGCTGCCGTCGCCGCCGCCAAACTGCGCCTGCGGCCCATCCTGATGACCTCCCTGGCGTTCGGGGCGGGCGTCGTTCCGCTGGCGTTCGCCCATGGGGCGGCGTCCGGTGCGCAGCGCGCCGTGGGCACCGGGGTGCTGGGCGGCATCATTACGGCCACGCTGCTGGCCATCTTCCTGGTGCCCCTCTTCTTCCGCCTGACGGCCGGAAAGAGGAACCCGGCTCATCCGGAAGAGGCCCAGGGCCGGATTCCCGCCGAGGGAAACTTTTCGTGAACGCCGCCGGAATAGGGGGGCGGAGCACGCTTGTTTTCCCCATGGCAGGGGCCGTGAAAGGCTCCTGCCGCCTTGTTGCGGTAGGAGTTCCCGCATGCCGTGCACGAGGGTTATTGACGGGCGTATTTCGAATCCGCTATTTAGCGGGCCTTCCGATATTAATGATTCTTTTTAAAAGATATGAGACTTATTCTTCCATTGCCGTTGCGCCGCTTCCTGCTGGGGCGTCTTCTGTTTTCCGTAACGATGGCGACTGCCGCTTCCGGCGCGGAATTTGTGGTGGACGCCGCCCAGGCAGCCAACCCGGGGCAGCATGTGTATAACACGCTTCAGGAACTGGCTGATTCCGGAGCGCTGTCTTCCGGGGATACCGTCATTCTGCATAATGACGATTCCTCGCTGACCGCCGGCTTGCCGGTAGCCGTCAATTTCCGTTCCAATGATCCGGGTATTTTCCGTACCATTGATTTGGCAGGATTGGGAGAAAGGGAGGTCCTTTATGATTTTTCCGGGGCAGGGTTAAATGACATAACATTGGAAATGAATTCCATCATCCTGAGTGGTTCCGTAAACCAGCTAACTCGGAGTATGACCTTTTCTTCGTTAATGATAGAAGGTAAGGTACAATTTGACCGTAACTGCGTAGAAAACAGAAGAGATAATGTCGATAGAATTGCCATTGCTCTGTTATATAGTTCTCATCGTGGAGAGATTTTGAAGTTAGGAGACGGCGTTATTTTTTCCAACAACTGTGTGCTAGGCGTTGATAACAGGTCGGCCCGTGGCGGGGTATTGTTAAACAGTTCAATTTCGCCGATCACCATAGGAGATCATGCTGTCTTCTCTGGCAATTATGCTTTCAGTAATTTGAATAGAGCTGAAGGAGGGGTTATTTATAGTAACGATAATACAATAACCGTAGGAGACAATTCCTTCTTTATCGGCAATTATGCTTCCAGCGTTTCCAAGTCAGCTATCGGAGGAGTTATTACCTCCAACAAAGCAAAATCTACTGTGGGAGCCAATGCAACCTTTATCGGCAATTATGCTTTCAGTAATTTGAATGGAGCTTTTGGCGGCGTATTCTACTCCGCGCGCCATCGCTCTGTTGGCATGGGATTTCATGGAGAAATAGCTGTAGGAGCCAATGCTACATTCATCAACAATTATGCTTTCAGCAATTCCACTACAGCTTCGGGGGGCGTGATTTGCTCTAGTGGGGATATCTCTTTCAGCGATGGGGCAACATTCATCAACAACTATGCCAAGACCTCAGGAGGAGCCATTGAATTAGCAGGGAAACTCGACCTTCTCGCCCTGACGAAAGACGTGCTTTTCAGCGGCAACATGACCGGGGGAGTCTTCACCCGCCATGACGACGGCACCTTCTCTGTGGAAAACGGCGTCGCCAATGCTATTCACCTTACTACGGGTGCAACAATCCCCGAAAGTGCTATAGAGACACAGGGCAGTCTCGCCTTAGCCGCGGAGGAGGGGCGCGAAATCCGCTTCAACGACCCGATTACCAGCCGGAGCGAAAACTCCGACTGCCCCATGACCCTCACGCTCAACCGCTGCACGGATGAGGAAGGGAACATTCACGACACGGACGGAACCATCATCTTCAGCAGCGAACTCTACCAGGGGGAAGAAGCCCACCTCGTTGCCAGCCGGTACAACAACTTCGTGGCCGACACCACCCTCTATGGAGGAACCCTCCTGCTGGAACACGGCGCCGTCTTCGGCAGGAATCTTGAAGACATGCGGAATCTGGGTAATGACTCTTCTTCCCTGACGGTGGAAAAAGGTACGCTGGAAATCATCGGAGGAAGCACGGCCAACGCCGCCGCCTTCTCCCTCTCCGGCAGGGACGCCGTGCTGCGCCCGGGTGACAGCGCCTTCATCAACGCCAACACCGCCGACTTCTCCCGCGGCTTCACCTTCGACATGCGCCACCAGCTCCAGTCCGGGCCGGGCTCCGGGCCGGGCCTGACGCTCTCCGCGGCTCAATCCTTCACGGCCGGAGGCCTCATCGGCGTGGCGGACACGGGCTCCAACGCCCCGTACTTCTATGCGGACCGCTCCTGGAAACAGGACCGCGTCTTCCACGTGCTGACGGACGCGGAACACACCCTTCAGGGAAACTTTGACGGAGTCGTCTCCCAGGCCACGGGGACGGACCGGGTGGACTCCCCCTACTCCTACACGGGAACCTGGAGCCACCGGTGGACGGACGCCGACGGAGACGGCTACGCCGAACAGCTCCAGCTGGTCTGGAAGGCGGACGGAACCCCCATCAGCAGCATTGACCCGGAACTGGTTGGGGAACTGGCCTTCAACTCCCTCTGGAGCTCAGCCTCCAACGCGGCGGCCCTGGGCGGCAATGTCCTTTCCCGCCTGAACGTCTTCCGCCTGGCCGACAAGCATGCCCGCGACCTGTGGGGCATGGGCCTGGGAGACTTCGCCCGGCAGCGCAGCCGGGGAGGCGCGGACGGCTACGACTACAGCGGAGGCGGCTACTCCGTGGGGGCGGACAGCGGGTTCGGCCATGACAACGGCATCTGGGGGATCGCCTTCGGCCAGCTCTACGGGCATGCCAAAAGCCGGGGCTTCCAGGGCCGGAACACGCAGGACACCCGGATGGGCTCCCTGTACTGGGGCCGTCTGCTGGAAGAAAGCAGGCGCGCCCGCTGGACCTTCAAGGGAAGCCTCACGTGGGCGGAGACGAACAACAAAATGACCAGCCGCCTAAGCGGAGCTCCGGCTTCTACGGGCAAATGGAACAATGAGACGTGGCTGGCGCAGGCGGAAGTGTCCCGGACGGCGG
>NZ_LBCB01000001.1:80925-194917 GCF_000980515.1 Akkermansia sp. UNK.MGS-1
GAGACGTGGCTGGCGCAGGCGGAAGTGTCCCGGACGGCGGACTATGCCGGGGGATGGAGGCTGACGCCCTTCCTGAGGGTGGAATTCACGCATGGCCGGCAGGACGCCTTCCGGGAACAGGGAGGGTATGGGCGTGATTTCGGAGGGGCGGCGCTGAAGCGCCTGTCCATTCCCGTGGGGCTGGAAATAGGCAGGACGGACGAATGGAAGGGAAGGCCGTGGGCGCAGGCCCTGCGCGTATCCTACGTGGGAGACGTCTTGCAGGACGTGCCGGAAGGAACGGTGTACAGCCCGTACAGCGACATGAGCTGGAGGGGGAGGGCGGTGAGCCCGGAACGGCACGGTTTCCGCGCGGAGTACAACACGTCCCTGCAGTGCAATGAGCGCTGGAGCGTGTACGGAGGCTACAGCCTGGAAGCGAGGGGGAACTCCCTGTACCACCGCGTCAACGCCGGCGTGGCCCGGAGTTTTTAGAAGGCTCTTCGAGGAACTCAACTATAAACATCATCCTATTATTTCAGCATGAATATACGCAAGAAAGTGATATTTGCCGTCATGGCGCTGGCTATTCCTTCATCATGGGCGGATATTCCGGAATCCTCCGTACCCGTCGCGGCCGTCTCTGCCGTTAAAGGCGCCTGGCCCAGGGCCGGCTTCATTGAATGGGACGCCAGCGGGTCAGGAAAACTTTATGAGGCCGAGTTCAAAATCAACGGTTTTGAATTTGACGTCAAAGTGACTCCTGAAGGAAAGATTGTCCGGGTGAAGGAAGAAATAGCGGTATCTTCCCTTCCTGAGCCGGTTCGCGCGGCCGCCCTGAAACCGTACCCCGGCGGCAGAATCAGGGAGGCGGACAAAGTGACGCAGGGAGAACTCATCCGTTACAAGGTGGAGGTAATGGACAATCTGGACGATTACGATATTCTGCTGACTCCGGACGGCACGATCCTTTACATTGACCAATAAATGGCTCCGCCCATAAGGGAACTCCGTGTCCTGCCGGGTGAATGCCGGTGTGGCCCGGAGTTTCCGAGAACAATTCTTCAGTAATAACCTGAAGTCATCAAGGAAGTAAGGAGAGGGGCGTTTTCCGCGCGGGCCGCGGGAGACGCCCCTTTCTGATTGATGGGCGATCGTCGGGACGATGACGATATTTTGCCGGCCCCGGATGGCGCTCTCTTCTTGACGTGGAATATGAAACGGCTCTGGCCATACAGCCGGAAACCGGCACCGCCCTGTCAGGTAAAAAGCCCTGACAGGGCGGCGCTTTTTTGAAAAAATCCCATCGCCTCACGGGGGCGCTGGCATTTGTTTTTTCCATTTTCCCTGTGCGCGGTGCGGCATGCGCCCAAGTGGAGTTTGTGGGCTGGCGGCCGGGCCAGGCAGTCCGGACAGTTCCGGACGGAACGCCTCGGGGTTTCCCTCCGCAGCAGGGCACGGGATTATTCCCTGCCGCGGGCGTTCAGGAAAATGAACACGTAATACAGCAGCATGGCCAGGGAGGAAAGCGCGCCTACCACATAAGTCATGGCGGCCCAGAACAGGGCGCTCTTGGCCCTTCCATGGTCGAAATAGTTCATCAGGTGGGAGCGGTCCAGCCATTTCAGGGCCCTGGCGGAGGCGTCAAATTCCACGGGAAGCGTGATGAACGCGAAGGCAGTGGTCACGGCAAACAGGCCAATGCCCAGCCCCAGCACCCACGGAGAGCCGCCCATGGCCAGCAGCACAATGCCGATCATCAGCACAATGCCCACCAGATTGGAGGAGAGCTGGACGATGGGAACCAGCGCGGACCGCAAGCCCAGCCAGTGGTAAGCCTGGGCATGCTGTACGGCATGCCCTACTTCATGGGCGGCGACGGCAGCGGCGGCAATGCTGTTGGAATTGTAAACGGACTCGCTCAGGTTGACGGTTTTATCTGCCGGATTGTAATGGTCCGTCAGATGGCCGGGCGTGGAAATCACTTTCACGTCCGTAATATGGTTGTCCTTCAGCATCTGCTCCGCCACCTGCCTCCCTGTTACGGGAATGGAAATCTGGGAATATTCGCTGAAGCGGCTCTTCATGCGCGCGCTGACCAGCCAGCTCAGAAGCATGGAGCCCAGCAGAATCAACCAGTAAATGGTATAGGAATGCGTTGGGGCGGTTTCCGCCGTCTGTACCGTATAGGAAAGGAGATCGATATTGAATAACTCAATCATTGCAAATTTGACCTTATATCATCAGGCTTTGTTGAATCCAGAGGGCGCCGTGTCAGCCTCCGGGGGGAGTTCCCCGGCTTCTGTCATACGGAAATATGCGGAAAAACGGCGAATTCAATCATCCGTTTTTTGAGAGAGGAGCTTGCCGTCCGGAGAATAATAAAGCTCCACTTTGCGCACGGCGGGGGATTCGGACCGGCAGTCCACCCGGTACTTTAGGACTCCTGTCCGTGATTTTCTTGTTGATGCGGAGAAGATATTTACAAAGTAGATTGATCGAAAAAATCCCATTTCCAGAACAGAGGATAGAATAGAAAATGAAATTATGACGGGAATGGTTATTGTTCCTTTTTAACCAAATCCGGGTACTTGGTGGAAGGACCATATTTATTGTCATCTATTTCGGAATCCTTACAAAGGATAACTAAATTGACAATTCCAAGAATGATGCACATCAATAAAGAGCACACACCAACAGCAGATGATGGCGAGGTGAATATGGCAAGAAATAACATTATTGTACTAATTACCGCCAGCCATACGGCTAAACTGCCGGAATACCCAGCATCATGGTAACGCTTTATTGTAATAGGCAAGGTGTAGAATATCTCGAACAACAATAGTAATATTACGGAGACAATAAATTCTGTCAGGTCAAATGCAGTTTCTATGAAACTATTACATATAATTCTACCTATCATGATAAATGTGAAATAGCGTACCCAGTATTGTTTTCTCGTCATACGCCCTCCATACAAAGATGGTTTGAAGAGGGTGCTTTTTTCTTTTTTGGTAGGCTCAACAAGAGTTACTGTCGGAGAATGCAAAGGATCCATATTTTTTCAAAATAGTTAAATAATTTTATTAAATAATGGGAAATACCCTCCTTATCAAGGCTAAAATGCAGTGAAGTTTTATAGCGGGGAGATATTTTTTATGAAAAGCAACATATATGGATGTTTTGTGACAATTCAGCCATCAATGAAATGAATCCGGGCATGGCGGGGTTTCTTGTCGCCAAAAAGCGGATGGTGGAGTTGAATGGCGGCATGCAACAGGGTATTGTTTATTTGCTTGGAGCGGGTCCCGGCGACCCCGGGTTGATAACCGTCCGCGGGCGGGAACTGCTGGGAATGGCGGAAGTGCTGGTATATGATGCGCTGAGTTCGGCGGAAATGCTGAACTGGGTTCCTGTTGCATGCGAAAGGATTTTTGTGGGCAAGCGGGCTTCCCGCCACGCCCTGCCGCAGGAGGAAATCAACGCCCTGCTGGTCAGGCTGGGCCGTGCCGGGAAAAAAGTGGTGCGCCTGAAAGGGGGCGACCCCTACGTCTTCGGGCGCGGGGGGGAGGAGGCTGACGCCCTGCATGAAGCGGGCATCCCTTTTGAAGTTGTTCCGGGCGTAACTTCCGCCATTGCGGGGCCTGCTTACGCAGGCATTCCGGTGACGCACCGCGGGTACTGCACGCAGTTTACCGTATTTACGGGCCATGAAGGCGAGAATAAGAAGGCGTCTTCCCTGAATTTGAAGGGAATAGCCGAAGCGCAGGGCACGAAAGTCATGCTGATGGGAATGCAGAAACTGGCGGATGTGTGCGAAGCCCTGATCGGGTACGGGCAGGAACCGTCTGTGCCTGCCGCCGCCGTCCAGTGGGCCACCACGGGCATTCAGCGTACGGTTACGGGAACTGTGAAAACACTGCCCGCCAGGGTGCAAAAGGCCGGGGTGGGCGCTCCCGCAGTAGTTGTCATCGGGGATGTGGTGAAAGAACGCGAGTCCTTGAACTGGTTTGAAAAACTGCCTCTGTTCGGCAAGCGCATCGTGGTGACGCGCACCCGTGCCCAGGCCGGGGAATTGAGCGCGCGCCTGCGCCGTCTGGGGGCGGAAGTGCTGGAGATGCCTGTCATACGCATTGCCCCACCCTCCAACAGGAGGGAATTTGCGGAAAGCGTGGTGCATGCCCACACATATGACTGGCTGGTGTTTTCCAGCCCCAACGGGGTGGAACGCTTCTTCCAGGCGTTTTTTGCCGTGTACAGGGACATCCGGAGCATTGGAGGGGCCAGGATTGCGGCTATCGGGCCAGGGACGGAGGCGAAGCTCCGGGAATACGGGCTGGCCGTGGATATCATGCCTAAAAAGTTTGTGGCGGAGGGCCTCGTTAAAGCGTTCAGGGACGCACGCGAAGAAATAGGAACCATTGAGCACAGCACATTCCTGTGGGTGCGCGGAGAAGAAGCGCGCCGCGTGATTTACGACGGGTTGAATGCGCTGGGCGCCATTGTGGACGAATGCATCGCCTACAAAACGGAAGCGGAAACGGAGGATGTGGCGGGAGCCCAGGCGGCTTTCCGCGAATGCGGAGCGGACATCGTGACGTTCACCAGTTCCTCCACAGCGGAGAATTTCTTCAAGCTGGGGCTTCCATGGCCGGAAGGATGCAGGGCCGCCAGCATCGGCCCGGTAACCACGGCAACCCTCAAGGAACTGGGGCATACCCCTTCAATTACGGCGAAAACACACGATATCAACGGTCTGGTGGAAGCCATCGTCAAGGCCGCCGGCAAATAGGGAAAACGGCGCGGACGGCGTGAAACGCCGAGCCGGGCAGATGGGAAATACAAGGCGGGGAACGCCGTTTAAAAGCCATTGACGGCTTCCCAGCCGATGACCTTCCCGTCTTCAAACAGGACATTGCAGGAGACGGGCGGGCGGCTGCCCAGAGGCATCGTGACGCCTATCCCGGTGCCTATGCCGGAATCCCTGCCCCGGAATCCTCCTCCGCCCAGGCCCAGGGACCAGCCCGTGCCGCTCCGCGTGTAAATCCACCGTTCCGTATTTTTCCCGTTCATCCTGCCCGCCATTTTCTGTTCGGGTTCCCCCCATGCCAGCAGAACCGCCATGGGAGACATTCCTTTTTCCAGCTCCCCGCGCGCCACTTTGGCCTGATGCTCCTTCGGGAGCTGTTCATAAGCCGGCATATTCTTCGCAATGCGGTCGGACGGTGTAGGGGAGCAGGCTGCCAGCAGCATGAGGCAGGAAGGAAGAAGGACGAAAGAAAAACCAGTTTTCATCATCCCGTAAATAGCACGGCAGCGGATGGCTGGCAAGGTGGCAGAGCGGCTTTTCGGAAAAATGGGGATGAGGGAATCCGTTATTTTGACATAAAAGCGCGCTTTTCCCGTAAATACATAATTGGTTATTGACAAGCATGGGGGGTAGGGGAGTAGGAATTCAGCTCCAAATGCAACGCCCCCTTCCCCGTGCGGGCAGCGTCGCTTTTATTGTTCAGCACTTTTTTCCGAGCCGCCGATATGTCCAAAACGTTAATTATAGCAGAAAAGCCGAGCGTCGCCACTGATTTGGCGAGAGTGCTCGGCAAAGAGCTTGGAAAATTCACCCGGGACAAGTCCGGGGCATTTTACCAGAATGACCGGGCCATCATCACCTCTGCCGTAGGTCATCTGCTGGAACAGAAAAAACCCATGACGGAAGAAGGAAAGTCCCTGCCGTGGAAATTCGACTATCTGCCCGTCATCCCCAGGAAGTTTGAACTGGAACCTATCAAGCAGTCGGAAGACCGTTTGAAAAAGGTTCTTCAGCTTGCCAGGAGCAAGGACGTCACGGAAATCGTCAACGCATGCGATGCCGGGCGTGAAGGGGAACTGATCTTTCACAATCTGGTGCGTTACGGAAAATGGACCAAGCCTACGCGGCGCTTATGGATGCAGTCCATGACGGATGAGGCCATCCTCAACGCATGGCATGGCATGCGCAGCGAAGCTGACATGAAGCCCCTGACGAATGCCGCCGTCTGCCGTTCCGAATCAGACTGGCTGGTGGGGCTGAACAGCACCCGCGCCCTGACGATCCTGCAATCCCGCGGCGGCTTCAACGTCACCCCCGCCGGGCGCGTGCAGACGCCCACGCTGGCTATTCTGACGCAGAGGGAATTGGAAATCCAGGCGTTTGAACCGGAGCCCTATTCGGAAGTATGGGCCGAATTCGACGTTCAGTCCGGCTCTTACTCCGGCCGCTGGATTGACCGTGACTGGAAGAAAAACGATCATCCCCACTCCCGCGCGGAGCGCATCTGGGATCCGGAACAGGCGGCCGTCATCCGCGACCGCTGCCGTGGAAAAGCCGGCACGGTGACGGAAGAAAAGAAACCGGTCACGACGGTCGCTCCGCTGTTGTATGACCTGACTTCCCTTCAGCGGGAAGCCGCCAACCGCTACGGTTTTTCCGCCAAGCGCACGCTGCAGCTGGCCCAGGAATGCTATGAAAAGCACAAGGTGCTCACTTATCCGCGTACGGACTCCCGCTACCTGCCGGAAGATTATCTGGGCAAGGTTTACGGCATCGTAGGCACGGTGGCGGAGCAGAACCCGGAATTCGCCCCCTTTGCCAGGGACATTTTGGACAACAAGCGCATCAAGCCCAACCGGCGCGTGTTTGATACAAAAAAGGTGAGCGACCACTTTGCCATCATCCCGACCGGGAAGATGGAGAAGCTTACCGGGGACGCGCAGAAACTCTTGGAAATGGTCATGGCCCGTTTCCTGGCCGTCTTCTTCCCCGCTGCCGTGTTTGAAGACACGCGGAGAACCACGCTCATTACCCACCAGGACGGCGTGACGGACGCTTTCCTGACCACGGGCCGGGTGCTTGTGGAGCCGGGCTGGCAGGCCGTTTACGGACGGAAGGCCGGCACTTCCTCCAAGGAGGAGCTGGTGCCCGTCCGCGACGGGGAGCAGGCCGCCTTGCGTGAGATTGAAATCCGCAACGCCATGACCAAGCCGCCCGCCCGGTACAACGAAGCCACGCTGCTGGCTGCCATGGAGGGGGCAGGAAAACTGGTGCATGACGAAGAACTGGCTGCCGCCATGAGCGAACGCGGCCTGGGCACTCCCGCCACCCGCGCCTCCATCATTGAAGGGCTGATTTCCCAGGAATACATCGTCCGGGACGGCCGCGAACTTCTGGCGACGCGCCGCGGGATTGAACTGATTGCCCTGCTGGAACGCATCGGCCTGAAAACGCTCACCTCCCCCAGCCTGACCGGGGAATGGGAATACAAGCTCAAGCAGATGGAACAGGCCGCCCTGCCGAGGGATTCCTTCATGGAGGGCATTAAGACCCTGACCGGGGAAATCGTGAAGAGGGTGAAGGATTTCCGGGAAGCCCAGCAGCAGGTGGAACTGCCGGAAATGGAATTGGACTGCCCTTCCTGCCATGCCCACGGCCTGAAAAACACGCTGGACGCCGTTTCCTGCCGTTCCTGCAAGTTCAGCATCCGCAAAGTTATCTCCGGCCGCGACATGACGGATGAAGAATTGAAGACCCTTATTGTGGACGGCAGGACGGGAATTCTCCACGGATTTACCTCCCGGTTCGGCAAGCCCTTTGAGGCGGGGCTGGAACTCAACGACAAATTCCGGGCCACGCTTTACTTCCCGGCGCGGGAGGAAGATGAAGCCGCAGGGGTGGAGGAAGCCGTGAAAGTGGCTTCCGTCGCCATTCCGGACATGGGAGAGCATGATGTGATGGAAACGGCCAAGGCTTGGAAAATTCCTTCCCTGACCCTTGGAAAGGAACATGCCGCCGTCTCCGTTTCCCGGACTATCTTGGGACGTGAAATCCCGCTGGACCAGGTATTGAAGATTTTGGCGGAAGGAAAATCCGATCTGATGAAGGGGTTCATTTCGCAGCGTACCAAGCGTCCGTTTGACGCTTATCTGGTCTTCAATGCAAAGACGGGGAAAATAGGTTTTGAATTCCCGCCGCGGGAAAGGAAATATCCCGCTAAAAACGCTGCCGGAAAAACGGAAGGCAAGGCGGAGAAGACGGGCCGGACCGCCGCCAAAACTGCCGGGAAAGACTCCAAATCCGGGGGGGCTGCCAAAAAGGGGCGCAAGCAATAACGGCAGCGGAAACATTCCGCCGGGAACGAAGATTGGGAAAAGAGCCGGGAAAAAGCTTCTTCCCGGCTGTTCCCGTATGTTAGCTTGAAAGCGCACCCCTGGATTCCTGACGATGAAATGCCTTTTATTTGCTGTGCTGGCGTGGTGCGGCGCGGTTTGTGCGCCGGCGGAGGAATATGCCTTTCCGGGGGAACGGGAATGGATTTCCAAATTTGGAGATGTGGTGAAGGGCAGTTTCCATTCCTGCACAGGGGCCGGGGCAGTTCTGAAAATAGGGCGAAGGCATGTGGAAATTCCGTTAACCCGTCTGGATGAGGAAGACGCTGCGCTTGCGGCTTCTCTGACGGGAGCGGAGGCGCGCCGGAACCTGAAACTGGCCGCGATGCTTTGGCCTTTCCTGATGAAGGAACTGCAGAAGGTGACGTGGACGCCGGCAGAAAAGAATATCTCGCCCCGGTATCATGAAATGGCCCGGAAGAAGAATGCCGGAGCTTTAACGGGAACCAGAAAAGTGGATGGACTGGTTTGTGCCACATCGCTTTCCATCATTCAGGGGCCTCCGTTCCGTATCCGGGAATACTTCCGTCCGCAGGCGCGTCCGGAAAGCGGCAGGGGGCAGAAGAATTTCGATGTGGTTCTGGAGCAGGGGAGCCGCTGCGCTTATTATGATATGGATAAGGGTGTTCTTATTCCCTCCAAATGCCTGTCTGAGGAACGGACGGAAATGCGCGCTCCCGTTTCCTCTCTGCTCCCTCCGGCAGAACAGCTTGCCGCGAGAGAATCAAAAAATTACAGGAATGCGGATTACTCCCTGCTTGTGGAAAACCGCCCCGTCAAGGGAGCCTATGAAACGTGCAAGCCCAATTCCCTGGGAAGAAAAAAGTTGGTCATGTACTGGAATACGGAGGGTGAAATGGTTTGCGGCGTCATGAAGCTGGACTACGACAACATGCGCGTGGCCGCATTATTCGATGGACGGCGGAAGCTGATGAACGCCCCTGGGCTTGGATATGCCGTGATTCTTTCCCGGCTGGATAAAAAAGGCAGGGGCTTGAAGGAGAAAGGCCGTTACTACCATGTGGCGCTGGCTGCAGACGGCCTGCCCGTGTATTATCATGAGGGCCCGGAAGATGAGGCCGCCATGAACCCGCTGCTTTACGGGAAACTACGCGATTCCGAGAAAAAGGCGGCTCTGGCGGAGGAGAAAAGACGTGAACAGGCATTCCGGGCCAGGCGGGAAGCCCGGCGGCGCCTGGTGGAATCCGCCAGGAAGCGTAATACCTGAAAATAGTTCCTGTCTTTTCGCGACGGGTATCCTTCTTTTCTGGAAAGCGCCCGTGAATGTTCTTCTCAGGAGCGCAGCCCTGGCGTATTTCCGGATTTTCCAGTCTTTCAGAAAGGCTGATTATTTATTCCTGCCGGGGAATTTTTCAGAACTATCCGAAATAATTAAAAAACGCTGTTGTTATCCGTTATCTGAGAGTTCCACGGTGCGGAACAAACCCATCACACGGATTCGGCTGGCTCTTTTTCCAGCGGTTTGTGATCTTCTATCAATCTTTTGATATCTTTTCTTGTTTTTTTATCTCTCGATTTTCCTAGCTTTCTGTAAATATCGGTCATGTCAAAGTAGATTAATTTTTCCTGACCCTGATCATTTCTAATAGAAATAATCTGAATATATTTGCCATCATGCATGGTATATATGTACCCTAGTATGCCATATCCCTCATAGTGTTTCCTGATATATTCCTTCTGAGATTCCCTGATATCGTCTGTTTTCTTGATTCCTGTAAGAATAATAGGATTGATGATTGAATTTTCCCTGTCAATTTTCTGACTGCCGGGAATTACATCCTCCGAACCGGCGGCATTATTAATGCAAAAACAGGGAAAGCAGGCTATCGACAAAAAGGCAATTTTCAGTAATGGTTTCATATCAGTTTATTTATTAATCAGTTTTATTTATTTATGTTGTCATTGCAGCCGACGCAGGTGCAGCCTACTTCGTTGCAGTTGCCGCATTGCAAACCGCATTCTTCTGTCAAACGCAGCCGGGCCATTGCGATGACTGTGCTTTCTCCTTCTGCATATGCCTCGGCTTTGCCCTCTTTTTCATCATCTGTACCGGTTACTACCGGGGTAATTGTCTTTCGCAGCGGTATTGGCCCCCCTGTCTCACCCGTGTGATGAACGCTTGTATACTTACAGGATATATAGACTGTGTAAGTGCGTTTGGCGTTGGCTACCCTGACTGGCTCTATGTTTAAATTTTTTAATTCGTATTCACATTTTAATTCCTTTGCATTCCCATAATTGCAAATAACAAAGGTCAAAATGCCCAATAACTGCAATATCTTATTCATCCTAAAATTATGGGACAATTTTGATATATGTAAACATATTTTTAATATGTTTTATATAATGATTGCTTGATAGATAGTTACAAAAATATCTAACAAAATAATGATTATCCGGGAAAGACCCCGGGGAGGATGAGGCGCTGAATAGGAGTGTCCGGCGTTCCAACGGAGAAACAACGCCTTCGCATCTCGGGAGAAGTTGAAAATGCCCGGATTGGCTTTAATTCCGCCCGAAGGCGTGGATTTTACCGGGGGCATGCCGCCATGCTGCGGCGTTCAGCAAAGGCACAGTTGAGCTGCGGGCCCTTTATATTTATCCGCCATACGGGATAAAATGGGAGATTCTGGTATGCCGAGGGGCCGGGATTCCACTAAAATGCCATGTTTCTGGCATGAGGAGGCTGTTTTCTCTGGAGCCTTTCAGTTTGAGTTCCTGCTGGTTTTCCATGAACATGGTGCCGGATTGTTCCCTCAATGCTTCCATATGGCGGGTAAGAAGCTGCTGGCTTCGATGGTCCGCATCTGAGCATCCTGTGAAAGCGCTTCATGGTTTTCAAGTTTCCCTGTTGATGTTGAGTCTCCCGCAGTCTTTTTCGATCCATCCGGAGAGGATGGGACCGGTGAATCGGATTCAGGTCAAATAACCTGTTCCGGGGTGGTTCAGGAGGCATCAAAAGCTTTCAGCACTATTTCTTATTCCCGGTCCGTGTTCCGGATTTTGATGTTGATGAAGATTGTTCCCGGACGGGTGTTATTTGCCGTCTTTTACGGCCGTGTACATTAGCCGTATCAATGGAGGCGGATCCTGCTTTCCGCGAGCCGGAAATGCGGTGAATTCCCGGTGTTCAGCCAATGCATATTTTCAGGGAAAGAAGTGATTCCTGTTCTTTCCTGAAACATTTCCTGCCTTCTTTATGCCGGAAGCGGCAAAGGGGCGTGCGGCATATGCGGCAGTATTATCTTCCTGCCTGGAGGCAGCGGTAGTAATAATCCACGCGGGAAATGAACCAGCTCCATTTGTACCCGGGGCGCCCATTAGTCATCAGCGGGGCGGGGCAATTCTTGCCGGACCAGTAGTTGTGAGGCACTACGTTGCGCAGGGGGACGTTGTAGCGCATCATCAGCAGCGCCGCCAGCTTGGCCGTCTTGTTGTAGATGACGACAGGGTTATGCGTGGTGCATTCACACATTTCAATGGCTACGGAGTATTGGTCTCCCGGTCCGGAATGGTCCGCATGGTGGCCGGTTTCCGTAGTGGGGATGTGCTGGTAGGCGCCGAATTGGTCCACAGTGAAGTGCCAGTTCAGGCTGCGGGACTTGCCGCTGTTCAGGTAACGGGAGTGGGCATTGGCGTCTCCTTTGGGGTTGGCGGTGCTGTGGATGGTGATGAAGCGGGGGCGCATGGAGGATGCGCGCTTGCGGGCATACGTGTTTTTGGGCATGTAGGAAACTTTAATGCCTACTTCACGGCCCATCTGGCCGGGTGTGCGGGGAACTACCGGCGCCTTTTGAATTTTAAAGGAGACGGCCGGCGGCCTCATTTTGTCGTTCTGCGAACAGCTGCAGAACGTCAGGGCGGCGAATACGGCAAAAAAGCCCGTCCAGACAAATCTATATTCCATGCGTTTGTTCTAGGAACAGCCTGGAAGGATTGCAAGAAGAATTTGGAATTAGTTCGGATGAACTAATCAGGCCGTGTTGTGAAGTTGCAGGTATATCCGGTGCGGATGAGACGGACGGGGCCGCGCCTTCGGGAGGAAGGGGCCCGTCCGCGAGGGGAAGCCGTACCGGGAACGCCCGGTACATATCCCGTTATCTGAGGATTTGGGTAAGGACATATTGCAGGATGCCGCCCGCCAGATAGTATTCTTTTTCAATAGGCGTATCAATGCGGACGATGACAGGCACGTCAAATGCTTCCGCATCCGCGGGCTGTACGCGCAGGGTGACCTGCTGGCGCGGAGCGATGCCGTTGTTCAGGCCCAGGATGGAGAAGGTGGCGTCCTTCAACGGAGTGATGCGGTCATAATCCGCCTTGTTGGCGAAGTTGAGGGGCAGGACGCCCATGCCGATAAGGTTGGAGCGGTGGATACGCTCAAAACTCTTGGTGATGACGGCTTTGACGCCCAGCAAATTCGTGCCCTTGGCCGCCCAGTCGCGGGAAGAGCCCATGCCGTAGTCTTCTCCGCCGATGACGATGAGCGGAACGCCGTCCTGAGCGTAGGCCATGGCCGCATCATAGATGAAGGCGGGCGTTCCCGCGGTAGGGGTTATTTCCTTGTCCGGGGCGGGAACGGCGCGGTTGCCGAAATACAGTGTGTAACCGCCTTCCGTGCCGTCTACCATCAGGTTTTTAATGCGGACATTGGCGAAGGTACCGCGGGTCATCACGCGGTCGTTTCCGCGGCGGGAGCCGAAGGAGTTGAAATCTTTTCTGTCCACTCCCATGCCCTGCAGGTACAGCCCTGCGGGCCCTGTTTCCCGGATGGCTCCGGCAGGGGAGATGTGGTCCGTGGTTACGGAATCGCCGAAAATGCCCAGGGGGCGGGCATCCGTGATATCCGCCAGTGTGCGGGGCTGGCCGTTGAAGCCGCTGAAGAAAGGAGGGTCCTGAATGTAGGTGGATTGTTCATTCCACTGGAAGACAGAGCCTTCCGGCGCGTATACGGCCGCCCAGCGGGGATTCTTGTCCGGCGTGATGGTGTAAAGCTCCCGGTATGCTTCCGGGTTGCGGGATTTGGCAACGGCTTCCGCAATTTCCCCGGAGCTGGGCCAGATGTCCTTCAGAAATACGGGGTTCCCGCTGCGGTCCGTGCCCAGCGGTTCCGTCTGGAAGTCGATGTCCACGCGGCCGGCCAGCGCAAAGGCGGCGACCAGGGGAGGGGACATCAGGAAGTTGGTCTTGATGGAGGCATGGATGCGGGCTTCAAAGTTGCGGTTGCCGGACAGGACGGAAGCCGCTACAATGTCATTGTCCCGGACGGCCTGTTCCAGCTCCGGATTTAACGGCCCGGAGTTGCCGATGCAGGTGGTGCAGCCGTAGCCGACGGTTTCAAAGCCCAGAGCGTCCAGGGATTCCTGGAGGCTGTTGGTTGCAAAGTAATCGGAGGCGATACGGGAACCTGGAGCAATGGACGTTTTCACGTGCGGAGGCACGTTCAGCCCCCGTTCAACCGCTTTTTTGGCGAGCAGCCCGGCGGCAAGCATCAGCGCCGGGTTGGACGTGTTGGTGCAAGAGGTGATGGCGGCGATGAGGATGCTGCCGTCTTTCAGCTTCGCTTCCTGGCTGAAACCGTCCACCGGAACGGGGACGCCCGCCGGGGAGTGCATGGAAACCGTGACCTCCGGAGATTCCTTCTTGCCGTAACCTCCTTCCGCCACGGGCATGCTGACAAGCTTGCGGAAGCTGTCCCTGATAGAGTTCAGGCGAATGTGGTCCTGCGGGCGTCTGGGGCCGGAGACGGCTGGTTCCACGGCAGACAGGTCCAGTTCCAGCTGGTCCGTGTAGTCCAGATCTCCGTTACGGGGCATTCCCCACAGGTTCTGTGCCTTGAAGTAGTTTTCGTACGTAGTGATGGCTTCTTCGCTCCTGCCTGTCTGGCGCAGATAGTCGGAGCAGCGTTCATCCATGGGGAAGAAGCCCATGGTGGCGCCGTATTCCGGGGCCATGTTTGCTACGGTAGCCCGGTCTGCCAGAGGCAGGGCCGCCGCCCCGTCTCCGAAGAATTCCACAAATTTGCCTACGACTCCGTGGCTGCGCAGCATCTGGGTGACATGCAGCGCCAGGTCCGTGGCGGTCACTCCTTCGCGGAGTTCTCCCGTCATATGGACGCCTACTACTTCCGGCACCAGGAACGTGACGGGCTGGCCGAGCATCCCGGCTTCCGCCTCAATGCCGCCAACACCCCAGCCCACAACGCCTATGCCGTTAATCATCGTGGTATGGGAATCCGTTCCCACCAGGGTATCCGGGAAGTAAACGCCATCCTTTTCCATCACGCCCTGCGCCAGGTATTCCAGATTGACCTGGTGGACAATGCCCACGGACGGAGGAACCACGGAAAAAGTCTGAAAGGCCTGCTGGCCCCATTTGAGGAATTCGTAGCGTTCCGCATTGCGCTGGAATTCAATGTCCAGGTTCTTTTCCAGAGCATCCGTGCATCCTGCCCAGTCCACCTGGACGGAGTGGTCCACCACCAGGTCCACGGGGACCAGAGGTTCAATGACGGAGGCGTCTTTTCCCAATCCTGCTACGGCGGAGCGCATGGCCGCCAGATCCACCAGAAGAGGGACGCCTGTCAGGTCCTGCAGGACAATGCGGGCTACCGTAAACGGGATTTCATAGGAACCGGGATTGTTGGCATTCCAGGAAGCCAGGTTGTCCACGTCCTTTTCAGTCACTTTCAGGCCGTCGCAATTGCGGAGCAGGGATTCCAGAACGATCCGGATGGAAACGGGAAGGCGGTTCAGGCGGGGATAGCCGTTTTCCGCCAAGGCTGGCAGTGAATAAAACTGTCCCGGGGTTCCGGCTCCCGTGATGAACGTACTCTTGGCAATCTTGGTCATGATGCGGAATAGAGGGTTAACTGTAAACAGGCGGCTGCCCTCCTGGCAGTCGCGGGTACTATACAGGCCAAATGTGATAAGGCAAGGACTCTGTGTGACGGAGGGCGGATTTTTCCCCCCCCTTCCGAAGCCGGGGAAATTTTTCTCTGAACCGGGGCGGCCGCTTTTTCCGGCATTTTTTCTCCATGCACGCCGCAGGAATCATGGAGTGCGTCATGGAACATTGAAAATGAGTTCGCAGTATTGTCCAACCCTGTGAAAGGTTTCAAGATGATGAACGCAAAAAACATCTTATCAATCATAGCGGGAGCGTTGGCGCTGGCTGCCTGTTCTGGCCCGCAGGAAGAGAATTTGCGCATGGTGCCCCTGACCGTGCCTGCAACCGTACCCATGACCTCCTACGGACCGCACGCGAGGGTGGTTGTAGCAGGAATTGATTATACGGAGGTGCACGACGAATGGATGAATCCCGATATCATGAAAAAGGCTACCCCGGGCAATACGCGCGTGGTGATCAGTCGCGGTCGCCAAAGGGGCCAGTTGATGGTGGGGGATGAGGTAGCCATGGATTTTCCCGTTTGCGTGGGTAAGGCTTCCCACCGCACGCCCGTGGGCCATTTCCGCATTACGGAAAAGGCAGTGCATCATGTTTCCAATTTGTATGATGCCTCCATGCCTTACTTCATGCGGCTGACGGACAGCGGAATTGGGATGCACGTAGGCCCTGTTTTCCAGACGCCGCAGTCCCATGGGTGCATCCGCATGACCCGCTCTTCCTGCGTGCCGCTTTTCAAAACTGTTAAGGTAGGCACGCCCGTTACGATTGTACAGTAATGCCCGGAAAATTTCCGGGCGCTTTTCCGGAAGAAAAATTCCCCGCATTTTTTAAAAACTCATTTTTTTAAACAAAAAAACGTCATCCGCCGCTATTTTAATAAACGACATGTAGATAAACGGTACTTGCCGCAAGTCGCATTGCCTTAGCAACCCGAACCCTCCATGCCGCTGCCGATGAATGAATACGATACAGTCGGCAGCGGCATGGAGGGAAGCCGTCTGCTTGACCGCAGAACTTGGGGAATGAACGGGCTGCCCGTATTTCGTGAAGAGGACATGGTGCTTGTTCTCCCGGGGCCGCATTTGTTCCTCCGTGTTGTAAAAGATTAATGGAGAAGAAGGATTGGCCTCCCCTGCTTTTTCTCCGGATTATTTTTCCGCAGCTTTCCTGTCTGTTCCTTCCCGGTGTAGCAGGGGAAGGTATTTTCCATAACCCTGTGCTTCCATGTCCTGTTCAGGAATGAATTTCAGGGAGGCGCTGTTGATGCAGTAGCGCAGTCCGCCCTGTTCCTTCGGGCCGTCTGTGAAAACGTGGCCCAGGTGGGCGTCTCCCGTTTTGCTGCGGACTTCCGTGCGCCTCATACCGTGGGAGAAATCCTGTTTTTCCTGAATCAGTTCTTCTTTGATGGGGCGGGAGAAGCTGGGCCAGCCGCAGCCTGAATCAAACTTGTCCGTGGACAGGAATAAAGGTTCGCCTGTCGTGACGTCCACATAAATGCCGGGTCTGTCGTTATTGAAATATTCATTGCGGAAGGGAGGTTCCGTCGCGTTATTCCGCGTGACGGCAAATTGCTCGCGTGTCAGGACGCGGCGCAGCTCTTCGTCCGATTTTTTCCGGTAAACAGGTTCGTTTTCGCGGGCCTGGGACGCTTCCCGGAATTTGGCGGGTGGAATATGGCAGTATCCGCCAGGGTTTTTATCCAGATAGCGCTGATGATATTTTTCCGCCCGTGAAAATTGGCGGAGGGGCTGAACTTCAATTGCCAGAGGCTGCCTGAAGTGCTGCTGGAGCCTTTTCAGGGACGTTTCTATAACAGGTTTGTCCTTCTCATCCGCGTAATAAATGCCCGTGCGGTATTGAATTCCCCTGTCGTTTCCCTGTTTGTTGACGGAAACAGGATCAATAATGGAGTAATACCGTTCCAGAAGAAAGGGCAGACTGAGTTCTTCCGGGTCAAATACTACTTTTACCGTTTCCGCATGGCCCGTTTTCCCGCTGCATACTTCTTCATACGTGGGAGAAGCCGTGGAGCCGTTGGCATATCCCACTTCCGTTTCCTTAACGCCGGGCATCAGGGAGAAGTATTTTTCCACTCCCCAGAAACAGCCTCCCGCCAGGTAAATCGTTTTTAAATCCTTGTTGTCCATATGAGGTTTGTCATTACTGCTTGCCTGGCCTTTTTCCCCGCAGGAAAAAAAGGAGAGCATGGCGACTGCGGCCAAAATGGCGCATGCCAGTCCGGCCAGTGTCCATGGTCCGTGGTAAATACGCTTCATAAACGCTGTATGGAGTCGCCTTCCGGTGCGGGAGCAGCGGCTCCCTGGGCCGGGCAACTGCTGTCCCCCGGCTTTTCCGGAAAGGTAAATGATTAGACAACAGCGGGTTCATTCCGTTCGATACCTGTGTCCATATTTCCTTATTTCTCCCGTTTTTCCGCCTTCATCCTGTTTTTCAGCCACTGGTAAATAGCCCGGTCGGAGGCGTCCGGTTTTCTGCTTGTCTGCATGCTGAATCCGTATTTGGTTCGGAAGTTGAAAACGGCCAGAGAAGGGCTCAGGCCGATGGAAAGCCCCTCCATCCGTATTTCCACCTCTTGCGGGACATGGCTGGAGAAGTCGAGGCGTCCGGCATTGGTGACGGTTTCCACATAGTGTTTCAGGAAAGGCTGGATGCTGGCCAGGAAGGAGGGTTCCAGAGCCATGCGGCAGCGTTCCGGGGAAGAATTTTCCCTGACAAGAATGGCGGAAGGAGCTGCGATGGCGTGGGCGGGCCTTAACGTATTCAGCGGAACATTCCATAAAAAGGAAAACAGCCCCGTGCCCAGGAGAAAAAGAAGGACGGCCAGAGCGCCAAGCCATTTGACCCGTTTGTTTACTGATTGATGACAGGGCCGGCCTTCGTTCATGGAGAGAAGCATGGCATAATATTCCATGGTGATCCATGAAAGAATTTGCCAGGAAGCAGATGGGAATTCCCGTCCCCGCATGAGGGAATTTTTGTACTATAACATGAAAAGCATGAAAAAAAACGCTGGAAATCATGTATAGTATCATTAAATATTAATGTAGTGTATGAGAAAAGATTCCATTTTTCTTTCCATTTTTTTATTTTTCCTTTTTCTGACAATCTCCGTAAATAAATCCCTCGCGGCAAAATATCCTTCGCTGGATGTTCCGAAAGACATTTTGCTCCACGTGAAAGAAGCTGCTTCCTCCCAGTCCCCCTATTCCGGCAATCATTCTGTAAAGCAGGCTGTGGACGGCTCTATGGAATCCGCCAACTGGCATGTTCCCGGAGTGCATCATGTGGAGGGGGAATTTGTGTTTGAAGTGCCGGAGACCATTCATTACATCATTTTTTCCGGAGCCGATTTCAATGAAATTGCCGTGTCCGCCATGTCCGGCTCGTCTTGGAAGGACCTTGGAAAATTCGATATCGGCGGCTCCAGGATGATCAGATTTAAAAAGCCTCTTCAAAAGGTTCGGAAAATCAGATTGACGGTTGATTATCCCGAAGGTTCCTCTCCGTCTTTTACCGTACGGGAAATCAGCTTTTACAAAAGGGTGGAGTCCGTACTTAACCGGAAATTGCTGAAAGTATTTAAGGACACGAGCTGCTCCTCCATCAATCCCAGGTGTACCTTGACGGACCTCAAGGCTCTTCCGGAGTTTTTGCAGATGATTGCGAAGAAAATAAAATCCGGCGATTATGAAGACAAAGAATTCCGCATTGCTTCCTATAAGGCTTACAGCCATCCGGAGTTTGCTGCGAAGGTGAGAAATATCAACGCCCTGAACAAATTTGACAATCCTACCGGAATTGTCGCGGAGAAAGGAGATGAAATTCTTGTGTTCGTAGGACCTACCCATGGAGAAGATATTGGGTTGGCCTCCGTTTCTCCAGCGGGAATAGAGTCTTCCTCCTATCCTTTGAACGAAGGGGTAAACAAAATTAGAATCAACCGTTCGGGATTGCTTTACGTGATGTATCACACCGATATCAGCACGCCCAAGAAGCCGATAACGGTGCATATTCCTGTGGGAAGCGGCATAGTGAATGGATATTTTGACGTGACGAGGCACACGGATAAGGACTGGAAGCGTATGATCAGCAACGCCCCGCATAGCATGTTCGATATCGTTGGGCGGAATTCCATGATGATTCTTCACACAAAGTACCTGAAAGATTACAGTCCGGATTCCATTACGAAATCCGTCAGGGTATGGGATGAAAGCGTCAAGGCCATGTGGAAAATCATGGGATTTGACAAGTATCCCCAGCCGCACAATAACCGGCAGCTTGGCGTTTCCGTAGAAGGAGGAGCCCATATGTTTGCAACCTGGTATTACTGCGGCTACAGTATTGGAGATCAGGGAAATACGCTGAAAAATGAAGTGCTCGCTCCTGGAGTTCTTCAGGGAAACCGCCTTTGGGGAATCGGGCATGAAATCGGTCATTGCTACCAGCATCCGTTCAACTGGCGCAGCATGTCGGAAAGTTCCAACAATTTTTTTGCCCAGCTGATTCTGGACCAGGTGACCAATGCCATTAATGGCAATGAGCAGGCCTCCGATATGGAAAACCCGTGCAAATACCTGCTTTCAGAAGCGGTAAAGGGCATGCCGTTCCATGATTTGAACGGCTGGGCCAAATGGGGTTTTGCTCAATATTCCTTTTATCTGTATTTCCATAAGCTGGGAATCAATCCCGAATTTTATCCTAGGCTGTTTGAATCATTGCGGCGCAAGCCGCTTTCCAGGCAGGCGTATGAGGTTTCCGAAGCCCATTTGGCCTTGTATGAACGCATTTGCAATATCAGCAGGACGGACTTTACCGATGACTTTGAAATTTTTAATTGGTTTGTCCCGATTGACCGCAAGGGGCATCAATATGGGGATTACAGTTTTAAAATGACAGAGGAAATGGCCCGGGCATCCAAGGCCCGCATTGCCGCCAAACGGTACCCCAAACCGAAATTCCGCATTGCCTTCCTGCATCAGCATGGAAAGACGGTCAATTTGTGGGGGCAGAATCTGCATGGGTCCCAGCTCAACGGCTATTGGACCAAATACAAGCAGAACGCAAAACTCAGCCCGTCTGTAAGCGCCTCCAAAAAGGATAACATGATTATTGTGCGGAATGGGGAAAATGCAGCCGCTTTCTGTGTAGTGACCAATGGAAAGGTGGTAGGTTATTATGACCGTCAGAAGTTTGACGTTTCCGGCGTGGAATGGAATGATACCTCTAAAGTGTACGCCATCCCGATTCAGACGGCGGAACCTTATAAGTTGATTTATGCTGCCGGGCGTTCCTGACCGTGTTTTGAAGGTTTGGGAAAAGCCTCCCGGAAAATCATATTCCGGGAGGGGCGGGTATTGGGCCGCCTGCTATTCGGGTGCCTTGAAGTTATATACGGGCCTGATGCGTTCCACGATTTCCGCCGTTTCATGGATGTTGTCCAGCACGCTCTCGCCATCCTTGTAGGCCATTGGCGCTTCATCCAGCGTAGCGCGGGAAACGCAGGTGGAGAAAATACCCTGCATGGAAGCCTCGAATTCCTCCAGGGAAAGATTGGCTTTAGCCTTTTTGCGGGACATGCTGCGGCCTGCGCCGTGCGGAGATGAGGAATTGAATTCTTCATTTCCTTTGCCGATGCAGATGACGGAGCCGTCACGCATATTCAGGGGAACGATGAGTTTTTCTCCGCGTCCGGCCCGGACGGCTCCCTTGCGGATGATTTGGTCTTCCGCAATGTAGTTGTGCACGGTGTCGAAACTTTCCAGATCATCTGCATCATCCAGCAGTTCATGCAGTATCACGCGGCGGTTCAGGGCTGCGAAGCGCTGAGCCACCTTCATATCCCGCATGTAGTTCAGCGTATTTTCTCCCTGAAGGTAGCAGAGTCCTTTTTTGCGTTCTTTAAGATAGGCGTCCGGACAAGTATCCACGGCGATTTTCTGGTAGCGTTCCGCAATCTTCAGACCGAAATTGCGGGAACCGGAGTGGATGCACAGGAAAGCGTGCTCTTTCCCTTGCGCTATTTCAATGAAGTGGTTGCCTCCTCCCAGAGACCCTACGGAGCGGCGGTGCCTGTCTTTGTCCGTTCTCAGCACGTCCATGCAGATGCGGGAGATTTCTTCATCCAGTTCCGGGTCGTCCAGCAAGGCTTGATGAACGGAGGGACGGGCATGCATCCCGGACGGGACGCGCTCGCGCAGGCGTGCGTCAAAGCTGGAAAAATCCGGCAGTCCGGACAGTCTGGCGGTAAGCACTCCGCAGCCGATATCCACGCCGATCAGGTTGGGAATTACCTTATCCGTTTTCAATTCCGCCGTGAACCCGATGACGCAGCCGGCTCCGGCGTGCACGTCCGGCATGATGCGCACCCGGCTTCCTTCAAAGGCGGGGGGGTTGCAGACGTCCCTGATCTGGGTGCGGGCCAGGTCTTCCAGTTCATCCGTGAACACGCGGGCTTCCGTGTATTTTCCGTCAATGGTGATCATGGTTTTATTCTTTTGGTTGAGGGGCGCGGAGATATGCGGAAAGCGCCTTCGCGCCCTGTGACCTTGTCACCATAACGCATTTGTTGACTCTTGCATTATATAAGTATTCATATTATATAACTATAAAGTTATGTTTGAGCATCTTTTCGCAGAACGGGGACTGTCCCTGGACCGATTGAAAACCTTGATAGAAGTGGCCAAGGCCGGGAGCATTGCCGCTGCCGCCCGGGGGGATAGTGCGCGGCAGAGCCTGTATTCCCGGCAGATTAAGGAATTGGAGGAATTCTTCGGTGTGGAACTGGCGAGCCGCCGCGGGAAAGTGCTGGCTCTTACCGGAGCCGGGTGGGAGCTGGTGAGGCTGGCCAGTGAAAGCCTGTGCCTGCTGGATGATTTTAAAAGCCGGAGCCGGAATCTGCCCTACCGGTTCACTATCGGAGCCGGGGACAGCCTGCATGCTTGGGTGGTGGCTCCCGTGCTGGCGAGTATCCAGAAACGGGGGCTGCCGTGGCTTTTCGCGCTGGAGAACCTCCGCAACAGTGAGATTCCCTATAAGCTCCAGAATATGGATATAGACTTCGGTATTGTGCGTACCAGCGCGCTGGAGGCGGAAGGGTTGGAAAGCCGGGTCATTTGCTCCATGGATTATGCGCTGTACGTTCCTGCAGCCCTGGCCGGGAAAAAGGCGCGGGGGAAGAAGGAGGATTTTCTCCGCCTGCTGGAAATGTTCCCCCTAGCAACGCTGGGGAGCGGTTCCGGGTTTCATGCGTTGCTGAAAAGGAATTGCGCTGAGTTCGGCATCAGGCTGCGGGTGCACTGTGAAACGCAATCTTTTCCTTTTGCGGCCCGCATGTTGAAGAGCGGAGCGTTCATGGCAATCCTGCCCTGCATGGCGGAAAAAGAACTGGGGGAAGGGTTTGTCAAGGTTACTCATCCGGCGCTGGACGGGCTGTCCCGCAGTATTTCCCTGGCCTGGAATCCGCGGTTGCTGCGCGTGAGGCCTTCAGCCAAACGGGTAATTGATGTTTTTTCCATCCCGGAACGGGAGTGATGGAAGGAAAATCAATCAGAATCCACGCCCAATTTATTTTTACGGTAGTGGTCCAGGGAGATGCGGTAAAAATATACGATCGCCAGCAAATTCAGCAGGGCTCCCGTTCCGAAGGCCCAGTTCAGGTTCAGGTACGCGTAAATTTTGCCTCCCAGGAACATGCCTGTTCCCACCCCGATGTCAAAAGCGGTGAAAAATGTGGAATTGACGGCTCCCCGGTGGCCGCGGTCCGCCATGTTCAGTTTCATGGTTTGGAACGTGGGGATGAAAATGCCGAAGCCAAAGCCGATGAGGATGGCGGAAGCGTAATAGATCCATTCCAGCGGCGCCAGCGCCAGTGCGCCGAAACTGACGGTCAGGATACTCAGGGAGATGACGGAAAGCTCCGCCACGCGTCCGCGGTCGATTTGCCTGCCTACCATGAACCTGGAGACCAGCATGCCCAGCCCCATCAGCGCGTAAAACAGCCCGGCGTATTTGAACCCGTGCATTTCTCCGTACAGGGCGGAATACACGGCCACCACGCCATAGGAGAAGGTGGCGATCATCACGTTCACCGCCAGCGGAATGCCCACGCGCAGCACCAGACGGTCCAGTACCTTTTTAGGCGTTTCATACACGGGCTCCTGAACAGGGCTCCCGGGAACGCGGATGAGAGATGCAATGCCCGCCCCGGCCAGGCACAGGAGCAGGGAACTCCAGGTAATCACGTAAAAGCCGTACTGCTGGTATACCTGAAGGCCGATGACGGGGCCCAGGCACATGCCCAGCGTCATTGTCATGCCGAAGAAGCCCAGGCCTTCCCCGCGGCGGGCAGGGGGGATGATATCTACTGCCATTGTCGGGCCGGAGGTGGTCATGCCTCCCCAGATCAGGCCCTGTATGAAGCGCGTCAGGAAAAACGCCAGGGCGGTGGCGGCCGCAGCATACCCTGAAAAGGACAGGGCCAGCATAATGTAAACCGTGATGTAAATCTTCTTGCGGTCTCCGGTATCCACCCGGTGTGCGAACCAGGGGCGGGAGATAATGGCGGCCAGAACATAAATGGACATAATCCAGCCCAGCCAGCCGGAGGAGACCTGCAATTGCCCCGTCAGATACAGCGGGAGAACGGGCACCAGTTCATAGAAGGCCAGCCCCGTCATTAAGTTGGCGCAACAGGCCAGGATGTAGTCTCGCGTCCAGAGAGGCGCTTTGACGGATGGTGCGGTTTCCGCCGCCAATTCATCTCTTGTCCGAGTCATGCAGGGGTTGTACAGCCGTTGGGAAAAGTTTCAAACGGCCTGACGTGTCATGATGATGAGCGGAGGGAGGAAGGCCCTGATGAATCCTTGTTGGGAGACGTTATTCATTTTCACGGGAAAAGGTTACGCCCACCAGCGTGTCTCTCCCGTCAATGGCATTCAGATAGTCGAATACTTCTCCGCAGGGTGTTTCGTTCTCAATGAGGAAAATGAATGCTCTGCGCTGGTTGATATGTTCATTTGCCATATTGGCGAAAGCCTGAAGGTCGTTTTTCCGGGATGGACCGGATGGTTTTTTCTGGATACGCCAGTAAACAAGCTGGTAGTTCCCTCTTTCCGGGTAAGGGGACCGGATGAATTTCACGATGGGATAAACGGGTTTCCGGGAAGGTGTTTTGTTGAAAACAAGAAAGTCATCTTCACGGAAAGGATGTTCCAGAACGGCATCGTCGGGAAGGCAGGGAATGTCCGGGTTCATGCCTTTTTCAGATTCTGGATCAGATTCCGGGGCCATATCCGTGGAGACGGGAAGATCCCAGCAAATTCCATTTTCAAAGGCGGACGCGATGGCATCCCCTCTTTTCAAACGGAGATTATTCACGCCATGCGCATAAGCCTCCGATATGCCCTCAGCGATGCGGAACCAGGGAAGGGACGGATTGTCCAGATTGATGGTCAGGCATCTTTCACAGGCCGAATCCGTCTTCCATTCCTGTATGGGGCCGGGCAGTTCCGATGCGTTCACGATTATTTCTCCGGGCAGCAAGGCGCTTTCCTTTTTAGAGCATGCCCCGAAGAGGAAGCTGATGAAGAGAGGGAGGAAAACGGCAGGAAGACGAAGCAGAAGCATTTATTCATTCTTCTTATATAGTTTTTATTGCATGTCAAAAGAATAGAGAGTGCGGTACATGCCGGGAAAGATGGCGCTGGCTCCCGCTCCGGAATATGCCTTCTTTTTTGCGTGCAGGACGGCGCGGGCATGGTAGGGTACATGGTATGAGCGTAATCACCAAGCGTGGAGACAGCGGAGAAACGGACCTGATGTTCGGCAGGCGTAGTCCCAAGACAGCGCCGCGCATTGAAGCTTACGGAACGGTGGATGAATTAAATTCCCTGATTGGCGTGGTGCGCCATTCCGGGGTAAGCTCCCGGACGGTGGAGATGCTGGACGGCGTCCAGGCTCGCCTGGTGGGTGCCATGGGGGAACTGGCCACGATGGAGGAGGATTTGCCCAAATATGACGCCAAGGGGTACGCCCGCATTAAAGCGGAGGATGTGGCATGGCTGGAGGAACAGGCCCATTTGCTGGAAAAGGAATGCGACATCCGTTTCAAAGGCTGGGCCCGCCCGGGCAAGGAAGGATCGCTGGGCTCCGCGTATTTGGACCTGGCCCGTTCCGTCTGCCGCCGTGCGGAACGCCGTGTGGTGGCATTGAGGCTGGATCATGCCCTGAGCAACGTGAACACGGCCCTGTTCCTGAACCGCCTTTCCGATCTCTGCTGGGTGCTGGCCCGTTTTGAGGCGCTGGCCGCAGGGGAAAAGATCCAGGCCTGAGCAGGCCGTTTCCGCCCGTCCTCCTGTTCCGGCATGTTGCGTATCTGCGCGATTCCCGTGTCAGGAGAAGCCTGGAAAGAATGGTTTTGCCGCAGATCCATGTCCAGGTGGCAATTCCCCGGAATGGTTCTTCGTTATTTTCAGGGGAGGGCTTCCCGATCAGTCCAGCGGCAGGATGGAAGTAACCAGCATTTTGAACCGTTCCCGGGCAATGACGGAATGAGGCACTCCGGCGGGAATCAGGAGGCTCTTTCCCTGGGGCAGAATAACTTCTTCATTGCCCACGGTGAAGTACGCCGTCCCGTCCAGAATCTGTATCAGTGCAGGACCGGGCGTCTGGTGAGTGGGAAGGAGCTGTTCGTTGTCAAAGGCCAGAATGGTCATGTTGACTCCTTTGGAGCGAATAAGGGCCAGACTGGTGATTTGCCCTTCGCGGTAATCGGTCAGATCGGCGTAATTAAAGGGAGTGCGTTCGGGGAGGCGCTGAATGGCTGTCATGTAAATTGGACACCCTTGTTGGCCCTTCCCGTTTCTTCATGACAGGCTTCCGGGAAAAAGGTCCGCTCCAGACCCGGGAGCGGACCTTGGCATTCAGCATTCATATGGTGCTTACTTACGGAGTCAGCGTCCTGAATTCATAGGCGTGAGGTCGGATTCACAAGTAAACAACAGTTATTCTATACATGAAAAATACAATTTACTTCAAGAAAAATTGTGTAGGATAATGCAGATTTGATTCTGCTGCAGGGAGAATCGGATTTGACTCCCGTATGGGATTGTTTCCATATACGGGCGTATGCCGTCAGCGGTTCCGCCGCCCGTGGCCGGATGTGCCCTTCTCCTGTTTGGCGGGGAAGGCCGTTTTTCCCGTTTGCCGCGGTTTCTCCCGTGAGACGATGGCGAAATCCGCCCACTGCTGCTCCCTGTCCACTTTCACGGGAATGACGGGAACGCGCAGCCCAGCGCACAGCACGGAACCATGGTCGTTCTTCCAGCGGCTGGCGAACGCCTCATACACCCAGCGGCCGCCGGGAAGCTTGTCCGGCTTGACCAGCCCCTTAATCTGGAGGCGCGGTATTTCCAGCAGCACGCCGAAGTGGCGCGTTTCCGTAACCAGAGCTTCGTGCACTTCCGGATGCTCCGTGTAGCACTGGCCTTCCAGCCATTCGAAGAGTTTCATCCGGTTCGCGTCCTTTTCCGCGCTGGCGGAAATGCGTTCCGTCTCTGAAATGTGTTCCGCGTCTTCCTCCAGCCTGCCTGCGCTGCCTGCTCCTTTGGATCCTTTGGGAGGATTAGCCAGCAGGGGATTCAGGGAGCGGTGAACCACCAGGTCCGCGTAACGGCGGATGGGGCTGGTAAAATGGCAGTAATTGGGAGTGGCCAGGCCGTAGTGGCCCAGGGGCTCCGTGTCGTACCTGGCCCTCATCAGGCTTTTCAGGAGCGCCAGCTTAAGTAATTGCTCGTCCGGGGAACCCTTGATGGACTTCATCAGTTCATTCAGGTACTGGCGTTGTCCGATATCGTGGACGGGATGCCCGTATAATTTGCACAACTGGCCGAATTCAAACAGTTTGGAGGAATCCGGCTCTTCGTGGACACGGTAGATGGTGGGACGGTTCCCGTTTTTCAGGGCCAGGGCCACGGCTTCGTTGGCGGCCAGCATGCACTCCTCAATAAGCTGGTGGCTTTCATCGTACTCTTCCGTGATGATGCCCGTCACGCGGCCGTCCTTGTCCATAACGGCTCTCACTTCCGGGAAGTCCAGATCCAGGGCTCCCTTGGCGTAGCGGTTGCGGCGCAGGATGGAGGCCAGATTCCAGGCTTCCCGCACCGTGGAGGGAACTTCCCCCTTGTCGTTTCCCTTCAGCATGGCGAAGGCCTCCTGATAGGTCAGGCGCGCCTTGCTGCGGATGAAAGCGTCCGCAAAGCGTGCACGGAGCATCTTCCCCTTTTGATCAAATTTCATTTCGCATACTTTTGTCAGGCGCACGACATCCGGCCGCAGGCTGCACAAATCGTCGGAAAGGCGGGGCGGGAGCATTGGAAGGACGCGGTCCGGCAGGTACGTGGAATTGCCGCGGCGCAGGGCTTCCCCATCCAACGCGCCGCCGGGCCTGACGAAATGGGAGACATCCGCAATGTGAACGGCCAGCGTCCAGCCGGACGGAGTGGCCGTGATGGAAATGGCGTCGTCAAAATCCCGGGCGCTTGCCGGGTCAATGGTGATGACGGTACGGTCCGTCCAGTTTTCCCGGCGGGCGAGTTCCCCGGGGGAAGGGTTTTGAGGCAGCGTTTCCAGTTCCCGGAGCACGGAGGCGGGAAATTCCGCGGAAAGGCCATATTTTCTGATAACGGCTTCCATGTCCACGTGGGGCTCGTCCGGATAGCCGAGCACCTCCACGATTTTCCCGCGCGGGGCTTTCTTTTCCTCACCGCAGGTTACGGGTTCCACGGAAACCAGTTGGCCGGGAAGCACCTCCATGGCGGGTTTTTCCGCCAGTTCAATGGATGACGGAGAGCTTACGCCGTCTCCCAGCACGCGGCCCGGCTTGTTCTTTCCGGTGCGGAAGACGCCAAGCCAGCGGGAGCGCGCGCGTTCCGTCACTTCCTCCACGCGGGCTTTCATGCCGGCATCCGGGGAAGAAAAGCGGTCCCTGCGGATATTCCTCCGGCCCCTGGCCGCCTTGCGTTCCACGCGCACGGCCACCCGGTCCCCGTCCAGGGCAGTACCCAGACGGTTGGGTTTAAGTTCCAGCTCCGGAATGGCTTCCGTGTCCCATCCCAGGGCCGCAGCGGCGGGATCCCCTTTTCTGGGGAGAAAAAGAATCTTGCCGGAGCGCAGGATGCGGATCATGCCATGCACCAGGTTCCGGCGTTCCCGCTTTAAAGCGTATCTGCCCTTTTGTAGCCGCACGAGTTTTCCTTCCTCCTCCATCTGGTCCACCAGGGCGCGGAAATCCAGCTTCTGCCGGGAATCCACGTTCAGGGCGCGGGCCAGTTCGGATTTGCTCTGGGGTTCGTAACGTCCGTCTTCCATGTGACGGATCAGGCGGTCTTTAAGGGAATGATTCATTTTGCGGAAGTTCCGGGAAAAGGTGTCTCCCATTCCCATGGGAACCATCATAGGGCGGTTTGCGCGCCGCTTCAAGGCGCGGGCGGTGCATGCCGCGTTCGTCAGCGGTTTTTGGCCTGCTGCCGGGCATGCCGTTGTGCGGGACCGCAGTCCGTCTAGGAATTTTTTTAATTATGTGGCATATGGATTGACAATGATCTGTTTTTTGGATTTAACGATGTTTGGTCGTTTTTTTATGAAAACATTTATTTTCCCGTTTTTGGCCTGCTGTTTCCTGGCGTTCAACGCGCTGGCGTCCAAGGGCGTTGAAATACGGCATAAAACCCAGTTCTGCGCGGCGGAAGTATATTTCAGGTATCCAGATCGCAACCCTCCCCAGGAGGAGATAGACAAAAGCAACAGAGAAAGAACGACCGTCACCCTCCGGGAATACATCACCCTGACCGCCACGCTGGACGGCAAAAAACTTCCCAAAGGCACCCGGTGTGACTGGTCCGCCGTGGAAGGAGGGGAATATTTCAAGCTTGATAGTATAGATAATAAACCGGATCAAGTCATCGTCAACATCAATACCCTGGCCAAAGCGCGGCAGACGCTCAAGGTGAAAGCTGAGGTGGACGGGGTGGAGCAGGTGGTGGAATTCACCCTCATCCCGCCCCAGGGGCTGATGTACGCGGGGGCGGAGAGCCCTTTCCGGCAGGCGGAGGAAGAAGCGGCCAAGGTGGGATGCACCGCGGGGCTGAGCGCCCTCCGCATCCTGCGCGTGTATCCCTTGAACGTCAGCTTCACCAATCTTTACTCCCTGGAGCAGCATGCCGGTTATGAGCCCGACCCTCTTCCGGACCATCCCCTGGTCAGCGAGCATGCGCCTTTGCCGGAGCCCGCACGGGTTTCCGTCACCAATGAAGTCTATGACAGCACCAACTGCCTGTATCCGCCGGCGCTCATTGACGCATTCTCGGGGTCCATCGGCTGGACGTGGAAGTGCCGCTGGCAGATATTCGGATGCACGGATAAACCCCAAGGCGGCAGGTACACGAAAGAAAAAGTGCTCTGGGATTTCAACACGGATCAGGTTTTCTCCATCAGGCGCGATCCCGATACGGGAACGGTGCACTACCGGATCCAGAAGTTCAAGGGATTGAACAAAAATGACCCGGGCATCGTCACCGCAACAAGCAACTGATTTTCTTTATGAACTATTACCTTTCCCTCTGTCTTTCCGTGTTTCTCTTCTTTTCCGTCGGGGGCCGCGCGGATGAAGCCGCTGTGTACGACGATTTGCCCTCCTTCATGGACATCCGGATTGAACGGCTTAGCGGGGACGCGCGGCATCTGAAGGGCCTGCTGGACCAGGGGAAGCTGGGCGACTTTTACCAGCAGGCGCTGCCCGTGCTCAACAGGGAGCTGTTTGACGAGGACGGCGGAATGACCCCGGAGGAGCTGGAAAACGCCCTGTTCATCAACAACATGGTCGTCAAGGCCCCCTATCAGGACTACCGGCTGGACAACTTTTCCATCTGGATCAACGGAAGTGAGCTGGAAACCAAATTTAAAGCATGTTGTAATCTTTCCAAAATTCAAACCTATGTCAGGGAGAACAAGAGGCTCAGGCAAGGGAAGGAGCTCGCGAGGTTCTGCCTGGAGGCGGAGTTCGAATATATCAGGCGGATGATGCTTCAGGGCGCCGCCGTTTACCGCTACATCGCCGGGCTGGAGGCGGAGCACGGGAAGTTCCATCCCGTGAGGCCGGTCGACACGCTGCCCTACTGGCGTTACCGGGAGACGAAAAACCTCGCTGCCTGCGGTGCGGAAGAGGAACGGCGCAGGAAGGCCCTGTACGAGCGGAACGTGGACGAGCTGGTCCGCCTCCGGCAGTCCTTCCGCTGGTATATTAAACACAGGGAGGGTGCACTGTTGAATATCGTTCTGAAGCTTCACCCCGGGAACCGGAGCCGCGCGCTGGAAAGGCTGAGGGAATGCGGCTACAAGACGGACCGGGAGCTGGTGGAGTTTCTGGAGAGGACCGGAGGCATGAGAAAGAGAGTTCAATTCCTGTACTCTCCCGGGATGCTCCGGGAACACAGAAAACTCGGGAAGGAGGATTAGCCGCCATGGCCGCGAATATTCTGCTGAGAATGCTGTTGTGCTGCGTCCTGTTACTGGTATCTGGCGTTTCCCGGGCCCGGGATGCCACCGCCGTGGAGAGTTTGCTGAGGGCGGATTATTCTTCAGTCATCATTGACGGCGTACGGAATCAACTCCGGAAACATCTTGATTCCGGTACTCTTTCACCGGAAAAAATCCGGCGGATAGTACATCATCCGGAATTGGAGCAACTGTGCCATATCGGACAATTTTTCCGTTATGCCAGCCAGGAAAAGGCGTTTTCAACAAGAGAGCTCCGGGACCGGACGTTTACCAGGTGGCTTGTCTCCCATCCGGAAGTTTTCCGGAAACTGGCCCATGCAGGGTATGCTCAGCAGAGCAGTCTGGCTATTCTTTACCGTCTGTGGAATAGCGCAGACAGGGACTTGTGCGGAGTTGACCTTAACATCGCCCTGGGGGCCTGTCTCATCGCCGATGTTTTCACGGCAGAGGAATGTATAGCCAGGTATGGATTTTACCATGATTCCCATCATCATGGCAGGTGTTATCCGCAGGCCGACAGCCTTGAACCGTGGGAGTGGGCCGTGGTTCTGAGAGGAAAAGAGAGTCTGGAAGATCTGGCATGGGCCCAGCAATTTATTGAAGGGAAAAATATCAAACCCGAGCAGGCAGGGGGTAAATTTACCGGATTTATTCCCTACCGTAAAAAGAATCACAGAGGAATCAGCATCCATGCCGGGGCCGCGTTTTACGATAACAAGCCCATCACTCTTCAGCTTTATACGGAATATGGAGGCGTGTGCGGAGCCGTTTCCAAGGGGGCCGCGGGTTTTTTAAGAGCCAAAGGCGTCCCGGCGTACCCCATCGGGCAGCCGGGGCATTGCGCTTTTATTTGGAAGCACCCCAAAGGGCAATGGCTGATCGGCAACAACATTGGAGGATGGAACTGGGCCAATGGTGGAAATAAACTGCCGTGGAAAGGCCCCGTGCAGATTATCTCCGCCCTCTGCGCTTTCTGGCAGGGTCCCCAGGCCCGTGAATCTTCCTTGATGTACGATTTATCTTTTTATTCCCGGAATCCGCAGCATGTGGAACTGCTGCTTCAGGAGGCGTGCCGGGCCAATCCTTACAATTATCCGGCCTGGGCGCGTTATTTGGGCATCAAGGCGGGAGGTGCGGGCGATAAGAAGAAGCTGGAGTACCTCATCCAGTTCAGCAAGGCGATGCCCCATGAACATAACCTGATTGATTACGTGGCGGGTCATGTTTTGAAGATTAACCCTGAAAAGGTGAATCCCTATGAATTGTACGCCTGCGGGGTCAGCCCGGACAGTACGCCCGAAGCAGAGGAACTTTTCATCCGGCAATTTTGGAAAAAGCTGATTGCCGACTGCCCTGAGGTTAAACTCCATGCTGTTTACAAGGAAGGGACTACCGGTAATTTCTTAAATTTATGGCTGGAAAAATCAAAAAATGTCAAATGGAATTCCAAAATGAAGAGCAAAACCAGCAAAGCTTTTCAACAGGCGTTGCTGGTTTTGACCGGCAAGGAAAAAACTTGCATTAAAATGATGAAAAGCTACCGCCGGTTTCTCATCATGTGGAATGATGAGAAATATATGATGCAGGCGCATGAATTTGTGCAGGACCATTTAAAAGGCATTACCAGCGACCAGGTGAAAAAGGAAATGGCCGGCATGGGTAGAAAAATGGGTATCCTTTTAAAGAATGATAAAATATTGAACATGTATGGTCAAAACCGGGAATCCGAATAGGGATTGACCATTGTTCAAAGGGACATTATCTGGGCCGGAGCGTACCTTCCGTGGTGCCGAGCTGTTCCGCGACATCCAGTTCCCGGATGAGCCGGGCCGCCGTGCAGGAGCCGTCCAGCAATTCCCGGTAGCGGGACACCAGAAGGCGTATTTTTTCCGGGGGATCATCCAGCAGTTCCAGACGGAAGCGGGAAAGACCCAGGCGGCGGAAGCCCCGGAGGAAGCCGGCTCCCGTCTGAGCGCGTCCGTTGAACAGCGTGTTCCGGCACCCGGCGTCCGCCAGCAGGGGATGAAGCTGGCCTACGCGGTCACGCAGCTGCACATGATGCCGTTCGCAGGGGCGTCCGCAATTCTTATAACTGGTGCCGTCCGACAGGAAGGTGCAGAACACGCAATGCTCCATGTGAAACATGGGCATATGCTGGTGCAGAGTCAGTTCAAACCATTCCGGCGGCGTGGCGCGGAGCAGGTCCGCCACCTGTTCCGCGTTCAGGTCGTAAGAGAGGGTGAGATATTCCAGCCTCCCCCGTTCTTTCAGGATAGCCGCGCTATACGGATTGGCGACATTCAGGGAAAAATCCCCAATGCGGCGCAGGGGGGAATGGCGGAAGTATTGCGCCGCGCCCAGGTTGCGGATGAGGATGCCGTCCGGCTCCGCCCGTTCCATGAGCTTAAAGTAACCGGTTTCAGACGGCTTCTGGATGCGGGGCGTCGCCAGAAAGACGGGGATGCTGTCCGCGTGCTGCCGAACCGCTTTCACTCCCGCCGCATAGTCCCGGAGGTCTTCAAAGTCCAGATAAACGGCATCCGCCCCGGCATCCAGAACGGAAGGTATCTGTTCCGGTCTGCGGCACAGCACAGACAGGTGCGGAGGTGCGTCCGGAGCTGCCGCCCCCGCCGGAAGCGCGGAAGGGGTGAAAGCCGCAGAAAGACGGGAGGGAACGGGGGCTTCCCTCTCCTGCCGGACCGTTTGAATTTGTTCCACGAGGGCGCGCCTTGCCTGGTTGAGGATGCTGAGCGGGAGCATCAACCCGTTCGGCAGCCGGCATTCGCAGGAAGCCAGGCGGAACCCCGTTCCTCCCAGTCTGCCAAGCTGCTGTTTCAGCGCTTCAGGAGTCAGCGGGCGTTTTTCCGCCGTTTGCAGGGGCTGTGCGGACTGCACGGAACACCCGTATTCCGGGCAGGAAACCGTCAGAGGCTCCCCGGCGGATCCGGTGCATGTCAAATGGAGGGGTACGGAGGCTTCCGGCAGGTGTTCCCGCATTTTTTTCAACTCCGCGTTCAGGGCCGGATCATCCGTTTTCCAGAGCTTCTGCCCCGGCCTGACCCTGCTCCAGTCAATGCGGGATGCTTTTCCATGAAAGAAAAGGCGGTTTCTCTGCACTTTCCAGATACGACCGCCCTGTTCTTCATTGCGGTCTTCCCCTGCATCAATGACGAAGCCGTCACCGGGCGCGAGCGGAATGCCTCCTTCCGGTCTGATATCCAGCCAGCCCTGACCGCTGTTCATGATGACGCCTGCGTAAGCGCCCCTCTTTTTACCGTAGCGGCCGTGGGTCAGACGCGGGTGGTCCGTTCCGTCCAGCCAGCCTGTGGAGAAGCCGCGTGAAAATACCATTTGCAGTGCGTAGCGGTCGCGTACGGTCACCATTTCATCCACAGATATTCCAGCGCAGGCGGCGTCCAGGGCTTTTCTATAGGCCGCCGTCACCGCCGCAACGTATTCCGGGCTTTTCAGGCGACCCTCTATCTTATAGCTTTTTACGCCCATGCGGACCAGGTCCGGGATGCGGTCAATGGCGCACAGGTCCTGGGGGCTGAGCAGGTAGCGCCGTTCTCCCAGGGGAACGGCTTTGCCGTCTACAACCAGGGAATAGGGCAGGCGGCAGGCCTGCGCGCATTCCCCCCTGTTGGCGCTGCGCTGGCCCAGGCTTTCCGATGTAAGGCACTGGCCGGAGTAGGCCACGCAGAGCGCCCCGTGAACAAATACTTCCAGGGGTATGTCCGTATGCCGTACGCATTGCCCGATTTCCTTCAGGCTCAGTTCCCGGGCCAGGACGGCCTGCTTCAGGTCCAGGAATCCGGAGGCGAATTCCAGCCCGTCCGGAGAGGAAAGCGTCATCTGGGTGGAGGCGTGCAGTTCCAGCTTCATGCCGGGAACCTGCCTTCCCCATTCCGTCAGGCAGCGGGCAAGTCCGATGTCCTGCACGATGACCCCGTCCGCGCCGGCGGCATTCAGGTGGCCCAGGTAGGAGAGGGCGTCCGCCAGCTCGGAGGTGAAAATGAGCGTATTCATGGTCACGTACCCCTTCACGCCGTGCGCGTGAAGGAAACGCATCAGTTCCGGAAGGGAATCCAGCGTGAAGTTGTTTGCGCGCAGACGGGCGTTGAAACGGTCCAGACCGAAATAAATGGCGTCTGCGCCATTGGCTACGGCGGCGCGGGCGCAGTCCATGTCCCCGGCGGGAGCCAGCAGTTCGGGACGCAGGTCTCCGGGCCGGAGGGCGGAAAGGGTCATGTCGTCGGAAGTCACGGGGAAAAGCAAAGAGGCTGTAGGGGTTATTGGGCGGTGCTGCGTTTTTCCGCATGGCGGAGCAATGCTTTCAAATCTCCCAGAAGGAACAGGGAACCTGCCGCCAGAGCGGGGAACGGGGAAGCCAGCGCCGCCTGCAGCCCGTCCGGAAGCGTGGAATGAATGAAAACGGGGCCGGTTTCCTGCCCGGCCAGCAGGGCAGCCATTTCTTGCGCCGGCATGATGCGGGGGGAAGTGCAGGGAACCAGGTGCCATTCTCCGGCAATTTCCCGCAAAACCGGAATCATTTCCCGGATATGCTTGTCTGCGGATGCGGCAAAAACCAGCGCCGCCTTCCGTCCCGGGAATTCCTCTTTCCACGTGGCCGCGAGCACGCGCGCCGCATGTTCGTTATGAGCGCCGTCCAGTACCAGAGGGGGCGTCTCAAGGCGTTCGAACCGTCCGGGCCACTGTACCCTGGCCAGGGCAGCGGCGGCTGCGGCAGGGGAGGGAAGGGCATGGAGCCGTCTCATGGTTTCCAGCGCCAGGGCTGCGTTTTCCCGCTGATGGGCTCCGGGCAGGCATGGGCGGGGCGTGTTCCGGTCCGCCCGGGCAATCGTGAGGGGAGAACGGCGGTTCCGCGCCGTCCGTTCCATGACGGCCATGACGTCCGGGTGCTGCACGGCGGTTACGGACGGTTTGCCGGGGGCGATGATGGCCGCTTTTTCCGCGGCGATTTCTTCCAGGGTATCTCCCAGATACTGCTGGTGGTCCAGACCGATGGGGGCCAGTACGGCAATGTCTTTGGGCACGGCGTTAGTGGCGTCCAGCCTTCCGCCTAGCCCTGTTTCCAGAATGATGAAGTTCACGTTGTTTTTACGGAAATGGCGCAGGGCGACGGCCAGAGCCAGCTCAAAAAAGGTGGGCGGCTGTTCCCAGCCTTCCGCCAGCTGTTTCAGGAAGGAAATTTCCTCCGCCAGGGCATCCGGAGTAATCATGTTCCCATTGACGCGGATGCGTTCGGAAAAATCTACCAGATGGGGGGAGGTGAACAGGCCCGTGACATAACCCTGTGCCCTGGCCAGGGCCTCAATCATGGCGCAGGTGGAGCCTTTGCCATTGGTGCCGGCCACATGGACCACGGTGGCGTTGATACGGTCCGCCCCGGCTGCCGCCAACAGTTTTTCTGTGTTGTCAAGCCCCAGCTTGATCCCGAAAAATTGGGTGGAAAAGAGCCAGTCAAGGGCGGCGGATACGTTCATGGGCGGTATTCTACCACGGGAAAACTCCCGTTCAACTCCGGTATGGCGGGGAGAGCCATAAAATACCGCCGGGAACAGACGCGGCAAACACGAACAAGCTACCGTTGCTACCTCTCGGTCCTGGCGGGGTTTGCCAGTCGTGCCTCCACGGGGTTCCCGGCGGCCCACCCAGTAAACTAGGTTTGCAGTGCAGTGTCAACCTTCAAAGACATCATCTCCTTCTGGCGAAAGAGAGCAGAATGGAGATCAGCAATATTACGCCGATGACGGTTGCCGCCGTGAAAAAAATCTCTTCTTCCTGTCTGAGCCGGCTGCGCTCTTCTTCGATTTTCGCGTCTCTGACGCGTTGCAGCCCGTGCAGGGCTTTGGCCTTTTCCTCTACATCCGCCTCCGTTCGCATGACAATCGTTTCCTCATGGCTGACGGCCTGGTCGTAAGGAGCAATCATTGTGCGGAATTCGGGGTCTTCCGAAAGTATTTCCGTCTCATCATAATCTTCCGCCAGAGGGGAATTCATGGAGTCCCGAAGGCTGGCGATCTGCCGGTCCACGTTGTTTTGGAACAGGCCCAGCTCCCTTTTGGCCTTTTCGTAAGCTTCCGTCTGGTCGCGCAGAGCGGCTTCCCCCTGGTCGGTAATGCGTTCCAGTTCCTGCGGAAGGCTGGCCTGAAGTTTGAGCAGATCCGCCCGGTTCTCCGTCACTTTAAAATCCCCGCTTTTCTTGTTGGATGCCTCCGCGCGCTGGATGCGGTTGATGTCCAGACGGGTCTCCACCTGGCGTATTTGTTCCTGAATCCGGTTTCGGGCGCTGTCCAATTGTTGTCTGGTGGCGTTCCGCCTGCTTTTGAGTTTTTCCACTTCTGCAACGCGGCGGTCATATTGTTCCAGCAGATAGGCTATTCGGGCTTCCGCGCTTCGGGCATTGGGCCTTCCGTTCACGGGGGAGGGCGTCTTTTTCCCGTCTTTTTCCTGGTCGGCTTGTTTGATTCGGGAATCCCAGTATTTGCGGACGGCTTCTTCCTTCCGTTGAACAGCTTTCTGGAGACGCACCGCCTGCTGTTCGTGAAGTTCCGCGGCTTCATCAAAACGGGCTTGGGCCGCATCCAGCTCCGGGCAGGGTTCCTGCTCCATGGCTTTGAGGGCTTCATGCCTGGGTGCGAGGCTGTTTTGATAATAATCCCAGCCGTAGTATCCCCCGGCGAGCAACAGGATGAGAAGTAGGTAACGCATCAATGAAAAAAAGGGTAGAGGCAGAAGCAAATCTCATAGTGGGAGTTCCGCCGGATTTTGCAAACTCTAAAATCAGCCATCCGGAGCTTTTCCCCTCAATAGGGAGAATGATGATAAATTCACTCCGGAGGGGGCGTAGTTTTCCTTGAAGCCATACTTTCAAGCCATGTCTATTTTCTCATCACGCAGACAATTTCTCAAATCTTTGGGGCTTGCGGCCGGAGCGGCTGCCGCCGGAAATGCCCTCCCTGGGAAGGCTGTGGAAATCCCTGCCGGAGACCATCTCTGGAAATCCGCCTCTCCGGCGGCTCCGAGGCCTTCCGGTTCCACATACATGGGAGGGTTCAAGGCTCCCCGGCTGGGTCGCATCAGGCTGGCCTTCATCGGCGTGGGAGGGCGCGGGTTCTCCCACCTGGCGCAAATGTGCGTGATGGATGGAGTGGAAATCGTGGGCATATGTGATTTGAAGGAAGAGTTGACGAAACGCGGCGTGGATCGCGTGCTCTCCAGAATGGGGAAAAGCCCTTTGGGCTATTCCGGCGGCGATATGGAATACCTGACCATGCTGAAGGAGCTGAAGCCGGATGCCGTCATCATCAGTACGGATTGGAGTTCGCATGCCAGAATCGCCTGCGACAGCATGAAGCACGGCGCTCACGCCTTTGTGGAAGTTCCTCTGGCCGTCTCTCTGGAGGAGCTCTGGAGCCTGGTGGATACCAGCGAGGCCACCAGGAAACATTGCATGATGATGGAAAACGTCAACTATGGGCGGGATGAACTCATGTTCCTGAACATGGTCCGGCAGGGCGTCATCGGCGATTTGCTTCACGGGGAGGCCGCGTATATCCATTGCCTGGTGACGCAGCTGGGGGACACGCGCGGGGAAGGGGCCTGGCGGCCGGAATATCATACCAGAATCAATGGCAACCTGTACCCCACCCACGGGTTGGGGCCGGTGGCTCAATATATGAATTTGGAGCGTGGAGAGGACCGTTTCTGCCGTGTGGCGGCGTTCGCTTCTCCTGCTCTCGGGCGCAATGCCTACGCTAAAAAGCATCTTCCCGCCGATCACCGCTGGAACAATACTCCATTCATCTGCGGTGACATGAATACGGCTGTTGTCAAGACGCAGCTGGGGCGGACCATTCTTGTCCAGCTGGATGAGACGTCCCCCCGGCCTTACTCCCGCGCCAACCTGATCCAGGGAACGGAGGGCACGCTGGCTGGTTTCCCAACCCGCGTGGCGGGTGAAAAGCTGGGCAACGGCAATTATCATGAATGGATTGAAGGCAGGGAAAAACTGGCCGCTATTTATGAAAAATACGATCATCCCCTCTGGAAACGCATCGGGGAGCTGGCCACGAAAATGGGCGGTCACGGCGGTATGGACTTTGTGATGCTTTCCCGCATCGTGGAATGCCTCCGGAACGGAGAGCCAATGGATCAGAACGTTTACGAAGGAGCTTCCTGGTCTTCCCTGCTGCCTTTGACAGCCCGTTCCATCGCCCAGGGCGGGTTGCCCGTGGAATTTCCGGATTTTACCCGCGGAGACTGGAAAACCACCATGCCGCTGGCCGTGGTTTCATGAATAACGCCGGGGATGAAGGGGCGCTGTTCTCTTCCGGGGAGTTCAGGAAGGAATCCGTTCTTACGCAGGGTGTTCAGCAAGGACTGCCGGAAAACAAATTGTTTAATTCTTCCGCGCTCATGTTCATGAGCCATTGTTCGGGGCCTCCGGAGAACAGGTCGTCCGCCATGCGGCGCTTGTCCTTGAGCATGGCGTCAATGCGGTCCTCAATGGTGCCCCGGCAGATCAGGCGGTGCACGAGTACGTTCCGGTGCTGCCCGATGCGGTAGGCCCGGTCCGTGGCCTGGTTTTCTACAGCGGGGTTCCACCAGCGGTCCACATGGATGACGTGGGATGCCTGGGTCAGCGTCAGGCCGGTGCCGGCGGCTTTCAGGGACAGGATGCAGAAGGGAGGGCCGGATTCCTTCTGGAAGGCGGTGACGATGTTCTGGCGTTCCGGAATAGGCGTTCCCCCGTGCAGGGTAAGCCCGGAACGGCCGAAGACTCCGGACAGGAGATCGTGCAGATGGGGAATGATGGAGCGGAACTGGGTAAAGAGAATGGTTTTTTCCTGCCTGGCGGCAATGGAGGCGCACAGTTCCTGAAGCCGCCGGAATTTTCCGGAGCGTTCCGGCGCATAATCGTCCGTGCCCTGGAACTGGGCGGGGTGGTTGCAGATCTGCTTGAGGCGTGCCAGAATGGGTAAAATCAGCATCAGGCGGGCAGCCGGGTCCGGTTCGTCCAATACGGCATGCAGCATGTCTATCTGTGTCTGGTACAGGGCGGCCTGTTCCGGCGTGAGGGAGCAATAGGCCGGTATTTCCGTTTTGTCCGGCAGGTCGGGAACCAGCGCCGGATCTGTCTTCATTCTGCGCAGGATGAAGGGGCGCACCAGGCGTCGCAGCGGGGCATAGCCGCGTTCCAGGGAACGGGTGAAGGATTCGAAGCTTTTTCTGCTGCCCAGCAGCCCCGGATTCAGAAATTCCATCAGGCTCCAGAGTTCATTCAGGTTATTTTCCACCGGCGTGCCGGACAGGGCTATGCGTCGTTCTCCATGCAGGGAACGAATGGCGCGGGAACGGGCGGAGCCTGCGTTTTTAATAGCCTGGGCTTCATCCAGAATAATGGCCGGGAAATGCAGGTCGGCCAGGGCGGACGTGCGTGCAGCCATGCCATACGTAGTGATGACGGCGTGGCAGTCTTTCCGGCGCAGGGTTTTTTCCGGCTGCCACGGGTTCGGGGAGGAAGGGTGCATGATGCGCAGGATAAGCTCCGGGGCGAAGCGTTGCGCTTCTTCTTTCCAGTTGGACAGGAGGGAGGCCGGAGCCACAATCAGAGCCGGCAGGCCCTCCAGCCGGCCTTTTCTCCGCAATGTGTCCAGCCACGCAATAGCCTGAAGGGTTTTTCCCAGCCCCATATCATCCGCCAGGCAGGCGCCAAAACCCTGTTCCGTAATCCGGTAAAGGAAAGAGAACCCTTCTTTCTGGTAAGGGCGCATCAGGGCGTCCAGCCGGGAAGGAAGCTCCGGTATGGAGACTGGGACTTTCCCCGCCAGGATGTCCAGGGTCTGCCGGAGGTTTTGTCCCGGTTCCATGACACAGTCTTCGTCCGGTTCCGGAATCTGTACAAGCTGGCCGGAAGGGCCGTTAACCAGCATTCTCAGACCCTGGACCAGAGGAATGCCGAGGGAGCTCATCATACGTGCCGCTTGAGTCCACCGGTCCATTAAGTCCCGGACCTTCCGGGCGTCCACGCGCACCCATTCCCCCTTGAAGCGGATCAGGCCGTCTCCGTTGCTGAGCAGTTCCCCCAGCTCCTCCGGGGTCAGGTCTTTGCCTCCCAGAGTGGCGGATACGGAAAATTTCAGCAGACTGCGGACGGAAAGCCCGGAAGAATGGACCGTTTTTTCACTTCCGGATGCGTCTGCCGTAACTTTTACCTGTAGTTTGGGAGGGGTTTTTTTCCATAGATTCACCATGCGCACAATGATGCCTGCGCGTTCGTAGAGCGGCGTGTCCTGCAGAAAATCCCGGGCCTCCGGAGCGCTCCAGGCCATCGGCGTATAAATTTTTCCGTTATCCAGCAGGCGCTTCAGCAGGGGGCTTTCCCGTGCCGCTTCTTTCAAGGGCTGGAGTACGGCCAGCAAGGCGGTGTAATTACCTTCATGAAGTTTCAGGGCGGTGGCAAGGGGGAGGTGGCGCACCTGGTTGTCCGCAGCGCTTTGATGCGCAAAGGTAGCCATGAAAGCAAAGGGGCGGGAGCCTGTGGCGTCATCCCGGTTTTCCGCAAGGTGGAAAAATACCTTGCCTATCTGGTTCCAGGGCGCGCCCAGGCTGTTCAACCATTCGGCGGGGGTAATGCCTCGGGCGCGGATTTCCTTTGCTATTGCCTTCCGCAAATCTTCAAACCATCCGGCAATGATGTCCGGAGTGGCATATTCCGCGCCCGGCACGGGGGGGAATTGCTCCGCCAGAAAGGCTTTTTCCGTAGCGGAGGCCAGCAGGTGGTCCAGAACGGCATCCACCTCGTCCGGCCTTTCTGCGGCAGCGTGCGCCATGCGGGTAAGCGCCTGGCGCGCCATGTTCTTGATAAAGAAGGCGCCCGGATCCGGAACGGTTTCCCAGTTGGATACCGCCAGGGCATACAGCCCGTTTCCGGTTCCTTCTTCAAACAGACGGTCGAAAGGCGGCGTGTCCGTCACCAAAGCACCGGAGGGGAGGATGCGGAAACCATTGATATTCCGTTTCTCTTCCGGTACTGCATGATAGGGGGCCGGCTGCATGGCGGGCAGGAATGTAGCGTGTGCTTGCGGCCGTAGTTCACAGGGCGAACGTCGTATCTCTGATGATGGGCAGCTTGGACGGCGGAGGATTGAGCAGCTTCTTGATTTGTTTCAGGTAATCAATCAGGGCTTTGCGGACATCTATTCCCGTCGGTTTGCCGTTTCCCCGTTGGGGAAATATGAAATTGCTGCACAGGTAGTCTCCCATCGCGACAGTATAAATGACCCCGTTTTTCAAAGTGCTGGTAATGCTGGGCGTAACACCGTCCATGATCTGGTAGGAGAATCCGGAGCAGTACACTTCCAGAATACCTCCTTCGTCATCGGTCGGAGACATGAATTTGGACAGGATCAGTTGCTCAATGTCCGCTTTACTCATGGAGCAGGTGACGATCTTTTCCCGGAAGGGTTCCAGCTCGTAAATGTCCCTGATGGTAACGGGTCCTTTGTTAAGATGGTTTTTGGACCGTACTCCGCCGCGGTTGTAAATGGCAATGTCCGAATGGGAGGCCTGCTGAATGACCTTGCAGAAAAGGGTGCCTATGGTGACGTGCGTGATTTCTTCTCCGGCGACGCCCACCTGCTGGTTGAAAAGCGGATTTCCGGAAAACCGGCGGACAATTTCCTTTACTTCCGGGTCATTGGGAATTTCCTCATTCAAAGAAACGGCCCTGGTGGATTTGGAAAGGATGGAGACGGGATGTTCCGTGGAGAAAATGATTTCCGTAACTCCTACGTGGCTCAAACTATGTCCCGTGTGGCTGAGCAGCGTGCCTGTTCTGAGATGACCGCTGGGAAGCATGACATGGGTATGGTCTCCGAGAATGACGTCGATATTCGGCGAATACTTCATCATTTTCAGATCATTGCCGTATCCCAGATGGCTGAGGATGACGTTAATGGTGTTGTGGTGAAGCCGGAACCTGTCCGTGATGCCCTTGTAATCTTCTTCATCCGGCAGCGTCCATGAGATGCCGGCCATCTTCCTCACATCCGTGGTTTGAAGGTCCGCCAGACCTATGAACCCTACGGAAACGGACGTGCCTTCAATCGGGATGCTGACATACGGAGAGAAACAGTTTTCCAGAGTAGGGGAAAGATTGGCGTTGGTAATGACAAACTTGGTGGAAGGCATTCCCTTGATATGGTCGCGCAGGGCCTCCTGCCCGTAGTCCAGGTCATGGTTTCCGATGGTCACTACGTCATACCCCAGTTTATTCATCAGGATGGTAAGGGGTTCGCCCCGTTTTTCACAGTCGTCCACATAGGGATTACCTATGAAATAATCGCCTGAATCCACCAGCAGCACGTGCGGATATTTAGCGCGGTATTGTTTTACCAGTGTGGCCAGTCTTGGGAAATTGTCCAGATTGCCGTGGATATCGCTGGTAGAAATGATAATCAGCGTTTTATCGGGATCCGATTTAGGCTCCTGAGCCAGAGAGAACGGGCACAGGCATGCCAGGGAGGCAAGAACAATGCGTAGCGGAATCATGCAGGGTAAAATGATAAATATACGGAAAAGGATGAAATGGGATTAACGGGCGGAAACCTCATGCGGGCCGTCACCCACGGAGATGACTTCCAGACGGACCCTGGATACGCCGCGTCTATGCAGGCCGATGCGGCTTGCGGCGGCGGTGGTGAGGTCTATCAGGCGGTTGCTGTGAAAAGGCCCGCGGTTGTTGATTCTGACGACGGTTGATTTGCCGGTTTCCAGGCAGGTGACTTTCACCTTGCACGGCATCGGCAGGGTTTTGTGGGCCGCCGTCATGGAACGCTGGGGATTGATGTACTCTCCGGAAGATGTCTTCAGGCGGCGCGCTTTGCCGCCATACCAGGAGGCATAGCCGGTCTCATGGTATTGCAGGGCATCCGCCACGCTCATGGGAGTATACCTTTTTCCACGCACCCGGTAGGGCGCATTTTTGACATGCGCCTCTGCCTCCTGAACGGACGGCTCCGTTTTCTGAGCGCACTTCTCCGTAGTGGAGCAGCCCGGCATCAGAAAAAACAGCAGGACGGGGAAGAACCATTTCACGCTTTTTACGTTTAACACATATTGATGATTTTGTATAACAAAAAAGGAACAAGAGTTGAAATTTAAGGAATAGAGCAGGGCGGAACAATCTTTTCCCGGTTGCGGTTTACCAGTTGAGCGGCTCGGAAAAATGCAGTATGATCTCCCGCATGAATTCTTCCAAGGTAATCGGCCTGGTCGCGCTGGCGGAAAAACCGGGACTGGGGGAAGCGTTGCGCATCATGCGCCGGGAACTTTCCCGCCACGGGCTGGGCTCCTGCGTCATTGAAACGCCGGATGCCCTGGAACGGGCTATCGGGCGGTGCGGCATGCTGGTGACCTTCGGAGGGGACGGCACCATGCTGACCGTCTCTTCCCTGGCGGCCATGCACCGCGTTCCCCTGGCGGGAGTGAACCTGGGCCGGCTGGGATTCATGACCACCTGTTCCGTGCAGGAACTGCCGCTTCTGGCGTATGCCCTTCAGGAAGGTTCCTACCTGACGGATGAACGTTCCATGCTTGAAGTAGTACGGGCAGGGGAAGACGGCGTTGCGGCTCCTCCCCGCAAGCTGGCCTTGAATGAAGTTTCCCTGATCCGCGCCCAGTCCGGCAAGATGGTGGACCTGGATGCGGAGATAGACGGGGAATTGCTGAACCGCTACCATGCGGACGGCGTTCTGGTTTCCACTCCCACCGGCTCCACGGCATACTCCCTTTCCGCCGGGGGGCCTTTGGTCTGGCCCATGTCCCGTGTCGTATGCGTCACCCCCATTTGCCCGCACAGCCTGACCAATCGTTCCGTGGTGCTTCCTGACACCATGACCATACGCCTGCGGCCCCGCGAGCGCCGCGGCCGTTTTGACTCCATGGTCTATTCCCTGGACGGCCGTTCCGCCTATCCCATTGAAGTGGGAGAAAGCCTGGTAATCCGGAAGGCGCCGGAAACGCTTTCCCTGGTTCATCTCCGGAAGCAGAATTTCGGCGCCCTGCTGAGGGCCAAGCTGCGCTGGCAGGGGGCGGAGATCCCTTCCGATGATGAATAGACCGTCGCGGAAGCCCGGCTCCTGGCGGGCTGTTCCCCCCTGCGGAATTCCCGCATCCGGGAACGGTCCTTCGTTCATCGTTCCGCATTGGCGCAGGGGCGGTAAAACGATTTTTTTAGGATGCGGGCTTGACGAAAAGGCCTATCCTATCATACTCTTCCTGCCCTGCCACCAAGGGGGTGGCAGATCTTAATCGCATAAACGCGTAAGAAATAGTCATATATGAAGACCCACGTGAAAAAAGGTGATGAAGTGGAAATCATCGCCGGACGTAACCACAAGGGCAAGCGCGGCACCGTTCTCGCCGTGAATGCTTCCAAAGGTACTGTCATCGTAGAAGGCGCCCGCACCCTGAAAAAGGCTGTGCGCCCGACCGAACAGAACCCGGAAGGCGGCATTCAGGAAATCAACGGCCCGATTCACATCTCCAACGTGAAAAAAGTAGGCTAGGCCATCCGGTCTGACCCTGCGCTTAAGCCATATCGATCATTAATAAAGAGCTGACCCGCTAAAACAATGAGTACACCAACACTGCAAACATACTACCGTGAAAAGGTCGTTCCCGGCCTTCAAGCGAAGCATGCATACAAGAACGTGCATCAGATTCCCCGCCTGGAGAAGATTGTTGTCACCTCCTGCATGGGCAAGCACCCGGACCGCAAGCAGGCCGTGGAAGATGCCGTTAATGAAATCGCCAAAATCACCGGACAAAAGCCCTCCGTCACCTATGCCCGCAAGAGCGTGGCCAACTTCAAGGTGCGTGAAGGCGAACCTCTGGGAGCCCGCGTAACGCTGCGCGGCGCCCGCATGTGGGAATTCCTGGACCGCTTCATCAATATTACGGCTCCGAACATTCGCGACTTCCGCGGTCTTCCCTACAAGTCCTTTGACGGCAACGGGAACTATGCCGTCGGCATCTCCGACCAGTCCATTTTCCCCGAAATCGAGCTTGACCAGATCAAGCGTCAGATCGGCTTCGATATCATTTTCGTGACTTCCGCTCCTACGGACGATGAAGGCCGCGACCTGCTTCGCGCCCTGGGCGTCCCCATGCGCGAACCGAAGAAGGCCGAAGAAACCCAAACCGCCAACGCCTAACTATTTCTTACCATGGCCGTATTAAGTGATCCCATTTCCGACTTCCTCACCCGCCTGAAAAACGCCAGCCTGGCCGGCAACGAGGAATTTACCGCTCCCTGCTCCAACATCAAGGTGGAAATCGCCCGGATTCTGCAGGAAGAAGGCTACATCTGGAACTATGAAGTGACCGGAGAAGGCTCCAAGAAGCAAATCAAGGTGAAGATCAAGTTTACCCCGCAGGGCAAGCCGGTCGTTACCGATGTGAAGCGCAGCTCCAAGCCGGGCCGCCGCCAGTACGTTTCTTCCGAGGACATTCCCCGCGTTCTCAGCGGGCTTGGCATTGCCATCGTCTCCACCTCCCGCGGTGTGATGACCGGTGCGCAGGCGCGCAAGCAGAGCATTGGCGGCGAACTTCTCGCCCTTGTATGGTAACCATTAACATTTCCTAAACATATGTCCCGAGTTGGTAAAAAATCCATCACATTGCCGGACAAGGTAACGGTAAAGGTTAACGGCTCTTCCGTTCAGGTGGAAGGCCCCAAAGGAAAGCTTTCCTGGACGCTTCCGGAAGGCATCACCGCTACCGTTGAAGGCAATCAGCTCTCCGTTGACCGCGTCGGCGAAAGCCGTCAGCTTCGCGCCCTGCACGGTACGAACCGTTCCCTGTTGAACAACATGGTCATCGGCGTGTCCGAAGGCTTCGTCAAGAACCTTGAAATCGTCGGCGTCGGTTTCCGCGCCGCCGTCAAGGGCAACATCCTGGATCTGAACCTGGGCAAATCCCATCCGATCAACCAGGTAATCCCGGAAGGCCTCAAGGTAACCGTGACTGAAAACACGAAAGTGACGGTCGAAGGCATCGACAAGCAGGTCGTGGGCCAGTTTGCCGCTGAAGTCCGTGCGTACTATCCCCCGGAACCCTACAAGGGCAAGGGTGTGCGTTTCGTCGGTGAAGTTATCCGCCGCAAGGAAGGCAAGAGCGTCGGTAAGTAATTCAGGTAATAACTATTACAACATATTTACACACGATGAGTACTATCAATCGCAAAGCCATCCGCGCCAAGGTTCGCCGCCGCATCCGCAGAAAGGTTTCCGGAACGGCTTCCCGCCCCCGCCTGGCTGTCTATTTCTCCAACCGCCACGTCTATGCCCAGATCATCGACGATACGGTGGGCAAGACTATCTGCTCCGCTTCCACGGCCGATGCTTCCATCGCCGATCCTTCCAAACTCGCCAACTGCGCTACCGCTACCAAGGTGGGCAATCTGATCGGCGAACGCGCGAAGGCTGCCAATGTCACTGAAGTCGTTTTCGACCGCGGTGGATTCAAGTTCTGCGGTAAGGTGAAGGCCCTGGCCGATGCCGCCCGCGAAACCGGTTTGAAATTCTAATTGAAAGATTCCCTAAATGAATAACGAAACGGAAAACACTGCTCCTGCTACGGAAGCCGCCGCTCCCGCTCAAGCGCAGCAACCCGCAACGGGCGGCCGCGGACCCCGCGGACCCCGCCGTGACGGCCAGAATGGCCGCGGACCCCGCGGACCCCGTCGTGACGGACGCCGTGGCCCTCAGGCTGAAGCTCCCGTGGAAGAAGGCCCCCAGCTCGCTGAAAAGGTTGTGTTCATCAACCGTTGCGCCAAGGTCGTCAAGGGCGGCCGCCGCTTCTCCTTCTCCGCCCTCGTCGTGAGCGGAGACATGGAAGGCCGCGTAGGCTTCGGCTTCGGCAAGGCCAATGAAGTGGCAGACGCCATCCGCAAGGCTACGGAAGCCGCCAAGCGCCAGCTTCGCCCGGTCTCCATCGCCAACGGCACGATTCCGCATGAAGTCTACTCCGAATTCGGCGGCGGCAAGGTGCTTCTGAAGCCCGCCTCCCCCGGTACCGGCCTGATTGCCGGCAACACCATCCGTGCCGTGCTGGAAGCAGCGGGCGTGCGTGACATTGTTGCCAAATCCCTCGGTTCCTCCAACCACGCCAACGTGGTGAAGGCAACCCTGCAGGCTCTCGCTTCCCTGCGCACGAGCGACCAGGTTCTTGCCGACCGCGGCAAGAAGAAGGAAAAGGCCATCTAATCTGATCAGGAGGCGGCGGCCCGGCGCCGCCGCCTCCACGAAATCCAACCATTGTAAATAACATGTTACAGCTTCATACGATTAAGCCCAATCCCGGAGCCAAGCACCGCAAGAAGCGCCTCGGCAACGGGGAAAGCTCCGGTCTCGGCAAGACCTGCGGCAAAGGCAACAAAGGCCAGAAGGCCCGCTCCGGCGGCACGATTCGGCCGGGCTTTGAAGGCGGCCAGATGCCCCTTCACCGCCGTCTGCCCAAGAAGGGGTTCAACAATACCCGCTTCCAGGATAAAATCCTCATTGTCAACCTCTCCCAGCTTGAACGCGTGTTTGAAGCCGGCGCTACGGTTGATGAAAACACCCTGCGTGCAGCCAAGCTCGTCCAAGGTCCCTGCGACGCCGTGAAGCTTCTCGGCAACGGCACCCTGACCAAGAACCTGAACGTAGTCGTGGACTTCGTGAGCGCCAGCGCCCGCGAGAAGGTAACCCAGGCCGGTGGCACCGTCACCGTGCTTAGCGAAGCCTAATCACATTTGGCGAACCGGGTCATGCAGCTTGACCCGGTTCGCATCATTGTGTTTACTGTTGCGGTTCCCATGGATGCCCCGGGTGCAAACCGCCGCGACATGCAAGCCAAGCTGCGCGCCAACTTTTATATTACAGGACCATGATATCCGCATTTGCAAACTCCATGAAAGTACCGGAGCTCAGGCGCCGGATTTTGTTCACACTGGCGATGATTGTCGTCGTCCGCCTGGGGGTACAGATTCCCCTGCCGGGCATTGATGTCATGGAGTTGCAGAAAGTGATTGAAGCCTCCACGAACGCCAGCGGCCCCGGAGCGGGTCTGGCTACCGTGCTGACCATTTTCTCCGGTGGCGGCCTCCAGCAGTGCGGCATTTTTGCTCTGGGCATCATGCCCTACATTTCCGCTTCCATTATGACCCAGCTCCTTTCTGCGGTGGTTCCCCAGTGGGCCAAGATGGTGCGGGAAGAAGGCGGCCGCCAGAAAATGACCAAGTGGACGCGCGCCATCGCCATCGTCATTGCCCTTGTGCAGGGCTGGTTCCTGGTCGGCACGCTGGAACATCCGGAACGCCTGCAGGCCGTGGGTCTCAACATTCCTGCGGACTGCCAGCTTGTCATTGACCCCGGCATCCAGTTCGCCCTCATGACGGTGCTCATTATGGTGGCGGGCACCATGTTCCTGATGTGGATAGGCGACCAGATTACGGAACGCGGCGTCGGCAACGGCGTTTCCCTCATCATTTCCGTCAACATTATTCACGCCCTTCCGGGGGCAGTCACCCTGGCCTGGAAAACCTTGGTGTACAAGGACGGCGCGGTTGTTCCCATGGGAGCCATGCTGCTCGTGGCCCTGATTGCCTTCCTGATTGTCGTGGTGGCGCTCGTCGTGACGGTGACGCAGGCCCAGCGGCGCATTCCCGTGCAGTACGCCAAACGGGTCATGGGCAATAAAATGTTCAACGGCGCCACGCAGTACCTGCCTCTCAAGCTTAACTACTCCGGCGTGATGCCCGTCATTTTCGCTACGGCCATCCTTTCCCTTCCGCAGGTCCTCTTCTCCCAGATCGCCCACTACAACACTACGCTGCAGTGGATCGCGACCAAGATGAATGACTGGCTGAATCCCGCTTCTTCCGGCTATTACATTATTTCCGGACTCATGATTTTCTTCTTCTCCTACTTCTGGGTGGCGACCATGTTCCAGCCCTCCCAGATCGCGGAAGACCTGAAGCGCAACGGCGGCTATATTCCCGGCATCCGTCCCGGCCCCCCCACTGCCCTTTTCCTGGACCAGACCATGCAAAGGCTGACCTTTGCCGGTTCCGCATTCCTGACCCTCATTTACTTCCTGCCTTCCCTGCTGAATATCGGGGGCAATATCCCCTACCTGGTCACCCAGTTCTTCGGAGGCACCAGCCTTCTCATTCTGGTGGGCGTACTGCTTGACATGATGCGCCAGGTGGAAACGACTCTTCTTTCCCGCAATTACGACGGTTTCCTGAAAAAAGGCAAGCTTAAGGGCAAATACGGGCACATCCAGGGTACCGGCGCCGCTGCGGGCAGCCGCACCGTTACCGTCATGTGGATTGTTATCGCCCTGCTTGTGCTGGCCGGAGCCATCGCCTACAACGCCATGCAGTAAGCCCCCCTTTTTTACTGAAAGTAAAGATATGAAGGAACTCAAGCATTTCATTCTGGTTGGGGCTCCCGCATCCGGCAAAGGGACCCAGGGCCGGTTTCTGGCTGATACCTTCGGCCTTCACTCCCTGAGCACCGGCTCCCTGTTGCGGAGGGAAGTGGAATCCTGCACGGAACTGGGCCGGAAAGCCTTGAGCTATATGGACAGGGCCATGCTGGTTCCGGACGAAATTGTCAACGACATGGTGCGCGGCTGGTTGTCAGAGATGGACCATGGCGCGTGGTTGCTGGACGGCTATCCCCGCACGGTTGCGCAGGCGGAAACGCTGGACCATTTTCTGAACCAGCGGGGAACCTCTGTGGACGTGGTCGTCTGGATGGATGTGTCCAGGGAGCTCATTGAACAGCGCATCATGCGCCGCCGGGAATGTTCCACATGCGGTTACGTGGTGCAGACGCCGGAAGAGGAATGTTCCAAGTGCGGCGGGAAAATGGTTTCCCGCAAGGATGACAACATGGAAGCTTTCGCCCGCCGCTGGAAGGATTTTGAAGCCATGACGCTGCCCGCAGCCAGGTACTACGAGGCCCGCGGCCTGGTCGTTAAAATGACGGTGTCCGAAGAACGGGAACCTGCCGAGGTTTCCCGGGATCTGGCCCGCAAGCTGGAAGAGTACCGGCAATAGAAAGAATAATCCCATGGCAGAACGAATCCATATCAAGTCTCCCGGCGAGGTAGCCAAGATGCAGAAGGCCGGGGCTGTAACGGCGGAAATCTTGATGGAGATCGGGGACGAAGTCCAGGTGGGACGCACTACGCGGGAAATAGATGATATCGCGCGTGAAATCTTTAAAAAGCACAAGGTAGGCAATTCCTTTTACCAATACCGCGGGTTTCCCGGCCAGCTCTGCATTTCCATCAATGAGGAGGTGGTGCACGGCAGCGCTGGTCCCCGCCGCATTCAGAACGGGGACATTGTGAGCCTGGACGTGGGCGCTGTTGTGGACGGCTGGCATGGAGACAACGCCATGACCGTTCCGGTGGGTATGGTGGATCCGGAAAAACTGCGGCTGCTGGCCGTGACGGAGGAATCCCTGTTCCGCGCCATTGAACTGGTAAGGCCGGGCGCTTTGCTGGCGGACGTCTGCGCGGCGGTGGAAGGTTTCGTGCGTCCCCGCGGTTTTACCGTGGTTCGGGATTTTGTGGGGCACGGCATAGGCCGCCACCTGCATGAAGAACCCCAGATTCCCAATTACCGCCCTCATTACAAGCTTCCGCGCCTGAAAAAGGGGATGGCCCTGGCTATTGAGCCGATGGTGAACGCGGGCAGGCCTTCCGTTAAAATTCTGGATGACGGCTGGACGGTCGTCACGGCGGACGGCAAACCTTCCGCCCACTTTGAGCACACGGTTATCGTAACGGACGGCGCGCCCCTGATTGTGACGGACCGCCCCCGCATCGCGTTGCCGGAACAGCTCGGCATTGCTCCTTTGTAACTTCAGCCCCCTCCAGGGAATGACGCCGCCGGTATCTTCCGTTCCCGTGATTCTGGAGAAGACCGCCGCCCGCCGGATGGTGTGGGTGGATGTGGCCCGCGTGGTCGCCTGCATCCTGATTATTGCGAATCACATGGCCTTTTATTCGGCGGAGCTGTACCGGTGGATATGGGCGGAGTTTCTGGCGGCGCGCACGCCCTTTTTTCTGCTGGCGGCGGGCTACTTTGTGGGGAGAGGCTCGTTCGGTCCTCTGGATGGAGGAAGCCTTTTCCTCTGGAGGCGGAGCTGGTTTCTTCTCCGTCCGTATCTGGTGTGGGGGCTGGTTGCGGCCGTCCTGATCGGCTGGTCTCCCCTGCATGAATATTATGCGTCCTACCGGCCTATGTATGAATGGCTGGAAGGGGAGGAGGGCGCCGGGTTCTGGCCCGCTCTCGCGGCGTTCGGACGCTGCCTGGGCATTGCCGGGCATCCCGTGGACGCGCCTATGTGGTTCCTGCGCGATATTATTATTTATACTGCTGCGGCTCCCCTTCTTTACCGCTTGGGGGACTATCTGCTCTGGGCGGGCATGGTCATGCTGTCCCTGAACTATTTTGCGCTGGATCTGGCGGATCATGATTATCCCATCGCCAACAGCCTGGGATTTTTCCTGTTGGGAATGTATGTTTCCCGGTATTCCCTCCCGTTCCTGACGGAGGCCGTGCGCCGGTACGCTGTGCCCTTTCTGGCTGCCACGCTTGCGCTTACCTGGTGGCTGGCAGGCCACCGGGACCAGCACAACTCGATGCTCATCGCCCTGGGCATGCTGGGGCTGATGTCCCTGGCCATTCTGTTCACGGAATGGTTTCCGCGCACGGCCAGATGGGTGGCGGGGTTGGCTCCGGCGTGTTTTTTCATTTTCGGGACGCATTACATCGTCATCATCCTGTTGCGTGAAAGCGGCTGGATTACATGGAAGGGGGAAGCGTGGGACATGCTCTGGCTTTGTCTGGTTCCGGTCATTTTCGCCGTGCTGGCGGGGCTTTTTTTCTGCATGAAAAGATTTGCCCCGCGGCTGGTTCCCCTGCTGGGGGCCTATGGGAAATAGCCGTCTTGAAGAGCCGTTCCGCCGGGACGGGAAGGGAGCCGCGCTTATCTCTTGCCGTCAAAAGGCAAATCCCTTATTCTTTCCTTTGCTGGAAGGGGTGGAAGCGGCTTTTTTGTCACGTTGCCGTTCTTGCTCCACGGCCGGGAAACAATACATGGTATGGCAATGATTCAAGGCGAGCAGGTTCAGGATTCGGAATTATCAACTCAGGCGGTGATCTATCTGGGCCCGAGCTCCATGAGCCTGATGGTGGCTGAGGCTGTCCGGGACAGGATTCGCCTGCTGGATTTCCTTCAGCAGCCCGTCCCGATGGCGCGTGATATTTTCCGGTTCCACCGCATTTCCCGGCATACCATGGACCGCTGCGTGCAAATTATCGGCGACTATCTGGAAATTCTCAAGGAATACGGAGCCGGCAGCAAGCTTTCCGTCCGGTTCATGATTTCCAACATCATTTCCGAGGCGGATAATGTGGACGTGTTCGTGAACCGCATGCACGTGGCACACGGCCTGCGGGGGCGCCGCATTGACGACGGCAAGATGACGCGCCTCATCTACGTGAAGGTGCAGGAGGCTCTGGCCCAGTATCCGGGATTCAGCAAGAAAAAGGTGCTTGTGGTCCATACGGGGCCGGGCAATACCCGCGTGCTTCTGTTCCAGAAGGGGCGCATCGTGCGTTATTCCTGCTACAGGCTGGGAACGCACCGCACGGGGGAGGCCGTCGGGGAAATCGAGTACGGAGACGATGTGGCGGAGCTTTCCATTCTGCGGGAGCACATGCGCGGACAGGTGGACCAGATTTGCCTGGATTACGGGGGCGTGAAGGGCCTGGCGGGCCTGATCGTCATCGGCCAGGAAATGCAGCAGCTCCGGGACCGCCTGGCCCCCACGCCGGAAGGCAAGGTGGCGTGCTCCTCTCTGGCGGCGGAGGCGGAGCGGATGTCCCGCACCACTCTGGAACAGCGCATGAACGTTTACGGGGCGGATTTCGCCGGGGTGGATTCCCTGCTGCCCGCCGTCTTGATGACGGAAATGATTGCCCGCAGCCTGAACCTGGATGACGTCATTATTCCCGCAAGCGGTTATGATGAGGAGTTTTCAAGCAGCCTGATCCGGGCGGAACAGCATCCGGGGGACCTGGAGGCGGAGGTGCTCCACTTCGCCGGGATTCTGGCGGACAGGTACAAGGCGGACAAGGGGCACCGCGAGCATGTGGCGCGCCTGTGCATGGAAATGTTTGACCAGCTCCAGGACCTGCACCGCCTTTCCGAGCACGACCGGCTGCTGCTGGAGGTGGCCTCCATCCTGCATGAGGTGGGGTCTTTCATCAGCCAGCAGGACCACCAGCTCCATTCCCAGTACATCATCCTGAACAGTGAAATCTTCGGCCTTTCCCGGGACGACGTGGAAACGATCGCCCTGTTGGCCCGCTACCATCGGCATGAGGTGCCCGCCAATTCCGACCCCATGTACGGGGAGCTGGAGCTGACGGACCGCATGCGCGTAGCCAAGATGGCTGCCATCCTGCGCGTGGCGGACGCCCTGGAACGCGGCCATGCCCAGCGCGTGAACGGCGTCCGGGCGCGCATCCGGGGCCGGATGCTGGAGCTGGAGCTCCAGGGCGTGCGTGAAACCGCCGTGGAAGACCTGGCGCTGCGGCTGAAGGGCGACCTGTTTGCGGACATCTTCGGTTATGACGTCGTGCTGGTGCCCCAGCGGTAGGCTGATTCAAGAAACTTCCATCCCTTATTTTCTCCATGTCTAACGAATACATCAACAGAGAGCTCTCCTGGCTGGAATTCAACCAGCGCGTGCTGGACCAGGCCGTGAGAACGGACCTTCCCCTGCTGGAACGCCTGAAGTTCCTGGCTATTACCGCCTCCAACCTGGACGAGTTCTTCATGGTGCGCGTGGGCGGCCTCCAGATGCTGCGGCATTCCGGCTCCCGCGTGAAGGACATTTCCGGGCTGACCCCAACCCGCCAGCTCAAGGACATCCGCACCCGCGTGGGCCGCATGATTGAGGACCAGTACCGCCTGTTTCATGAAGAAATCCTGCCGTGGATGGAAATCAACGGCATCAATCCGCTGGCCATGGAGGACCTCAGCACTTCCCAGAAGCTGACGCTGGAGCAATACTTCAACAACCAGATATTCCCGCTGCTGACGCCGCTGGACATGGATGCGCCGGAGGCTCCCGCGCTGCCGTCCCTCAAGCTGCTGATGGGCGTGGAACTGCGGGACAATGAAACCGGGGAGGTCCGCGCCAGCGTGGTGGCCCTGCCGGACGGCCTGCCGCGGCGCGTGCCCGTCCCTTCCGCGGAAACGGAACGCTACGTGATGCTGGAGGACCTGGTCCGGGAATGCATCGGCACCGTTTTCCCCGGTGAAACCGTTCTCTCCGCCGCGGTATTCCGCGTCACGCGCAATGGGGACATTGCCGTGCAGGAGGAGGACGCCCTGGACCTGGCGGATGAAATGGAGGAAGTGCTGGTGGCCCGCAAATTCTCCGAATGCGTGAGGCTGGAAATAGAATCCTCCGCTCCCGTCCCCCTGCATGACAGGATCATGCAGATCGTCGGCGCGGGGAAGGAGGAAACGTATGACCTCAAGGGCCCCCTGATGCTTTCCGACTTCATGGAAATGGCCTTTGCCCCCGGCAATGACCAATTGAAAGTGGAGCAATGGTCCCCGCAGCCGTCACCCTCCGTGGACCCTGCCGTCAGCATCTTTGAAAACATCGCCAACGGAGACATCCTGCTCAACCATCCCTATGAAAGCTTTGAACCCGTCCTGCGCCTGGTGGAGGAAGCCGCGGAAGACCCGGACGTCATCGCCATCAAGCAGGTCCTGTACCGGACCGCCAAAAACTCCCGCATCGTAGCCGCCTTGAAAAAGGCGGCGGAAAGCGGCAAGCAAGTGACGGCGCTGGTGGAACTGAAAGCCCGGTTTGACGAAGCCCGCAACCTGGAAAAGGCGGAGGAACTGCAGCGTTCCGGCGTGCAGGTGGTCTACGGCGTCAAGGGCCTGAAAACCCATGCCAAGATATGCCTGGTGGTGCGCCGGGAGCAGGGCATGCTGCGGCGTTACTGCCACTTCGGCACGGGGAACTACAATGAAACAACCGCCAAGATTTACACGGACATCTCCTACCTCACCTGTGACGACCAATTGGGGGCGGATGCCTCCCAGTTCTTCAACTCCGTAACGGGACGCACCAAGCTCATGCGCTTCCGCAAGCTGTACCCCTCGCCGGTGCTGATGAAGGCTCGCCTCATTGAACTCATTGAAGGGGAGGCGGAGCGCGCACGGCAGGGGGAACCGGCCCGCATCTCCGCCAAGATGAACAGCCTTCAGGATGTGGAAATCATTGACGCCCTGTACAGGGCCGCGGACGCCGGGGTGGACATTGAACTGAACGTGCGCGGCATCTGCTGCCTGAAAACGGGCCCCCGGCCCAACGGCAAGGTGATCCGCGTGGTCAGCATTGTGGACCGCTATCTGGAGCACGCGCGCATCTTCTTCTTCCACCACGGCGGCAACCACCAGCTCTTCATTGCCAGCGCGGACTGGATGACCCGCAATCTGGACAAGAGGGTGGAGCTCATGGTGCCCGTCACCAACGGGAAGCTGGCGCGCCGCCTCAAATCCATCCTGGACGCCTGTTTCAGGGACAACGTGCAGGCCTGCAATATTTTGCCTGACGGCACTTCCGAGCACGTCGTTCGGAAAAAGGGCCAGAAAGCCTTCCGTTTGCAGCAGTACCTGACCAAGGAGGCCCGCCGCTTGGCCAAGGACAAGGAACGGGAACGCCAGCAGATGCTGGAGCCCCACACGCCGCATTAACCCGGTCCGGAGCATTGGGCCGCATGCGTGGCATCCTCCGGCATACCTTCAACACGTAGCGGTCCGGAACATGTCTTTTCATGAGACATGTTTGCCCGCGTATGCTGTTTTTTCCTGATCGCGCTGGCTGGGGGGTACGGCTCTGTATGGGCGGAAGGTTCGGCATGGCAGGCGTCCGGGCCTGCGGGCCCCGGAGCCTCCGTAAGGGCTCCTTCCCATCCGGCGGAGGATGGCTTGTACTCCCGTCTGAAGAAGATGCCCTATCTCTATGACAACAAGGACGCGGAGTTCCTGAACCAGTTCAAGCTGCTGCTGACGGGGCAGTACCAGGGGGCTCAGGTCTCCCCTTCCGGAGCCAACCGGTTCCGCAAGGGCTCTCATGGCAGGGAAAACGAATGGCGGAGGCTCCAGATAGGGTTTGAAGCCGTTTTCTTCAAAAACCGCCTGACGCTGCACAGTTTGACCAACATGGGGGAGCTGGACGGCATGTACAAGGTGGAGGATGGCCGCTGGAGAAGAACGAAGACGGACTGGAGCATCTTTGAACTCTACCTGAAATACAAGGTCAATCCCTCCTTCTTTGCGCGCGTCGGGAAAATCACCTCCAAGATGACGGCGGAATTCCGGGAGACGGCCAGTGAACTCAAGACCCTGGAACGGTCCGACCTGGTCAACCAGCTCGGGACCATCTCCAGTTGGGGCGTTGTGCTGGAAAACCCGCGGCAGGACGTGCCCGTGGGGTGGGAGGCTTCCGTCTTCCTGAACGACACCAGCGACAGCCTGGCGCATGAAATCAGGTTTAATACGGCGGACAATGCCTTTGCCAAGGCCTCCGTCCATCTGGACGCCCGCGGCTTTCTGCCGGGGGAGAAAAGCCGCGTCTGGCTGACGTATGCCCACAACTTCACCCATTACGCGGGGCGCTCCCTGCCGGAGGATTCCTATTACTCCGGGCTTGGCGCCCGGGATGTGGCGGCGGTGGACTGGGTCATGTCCCGGGGGAAATTTTCCATGGTGACGGAACTCATGTCCGGCTTCCGCGTGGTGGGGACCTCTCTGGGAGAGAATGTTTACGGCCTGGCGGTATTGCCTTCCTACAGGTTTTCCCCGCATCTGGAAGGCGTGTTCCGCTACCAGCTCTCCCATGGGCGGGACGCCGTGAAAATGTACGCCCGCTATGTTCCCGCGGTGACCACCTATCCCAAATGGGTCAGCACGATGAACTCCTTTTACTTCGGCCTGAATTATTATTTTTTCCCGGAAGACCCGGACATGCTGAAATTGATGGCAGGGGGGGAATATACGACGACCAGCGGAGCGCCGGAAGGCGCCAGGTGCTTCAGCGGATGGACCTGGTTTGCCGCCGTCAGGTTCCACTTTTGAACGGGGAAGGGCAGATTCCTTTCCTCCCGGGGGATTGGCCCTTTTGCGGGCAATCATGCGGGAGCCGTTTACAACAAATAGTTTGCCCTGGACTGTGCCTTGTGGTAGGAAGGGAGGGAGATGGGAAAGCCCGCCTTTTTCCATCTCTCCCCACCCCCCCTAGAATGATGAAATTTACATATTCTCTCTGCCTGTGCATTCTTGCCTGCTGCGTTTCTCTGGCCCAGACGGCTTCCTTGCGTTCCGTTGTTCTCCCTCCTCCTTCCATGAAAGTGGAATGCCGCGCGGATGAGAGCCCCGTTTCCATTTCCCGGGCGGAAATCAAGTCTCGCGTGATGGATTTCCTGGCGGAAACGGAAGTGACGCTGGTTTTTCACAACCCCAACACGCGTGTGATGGAAGGGGAATTGGTGTACCCTCTCCCGGCTGGAGCCATCGTACAGGGGTATGCGCTGGACATCAACGGCCGCATGGTGGATGGCGTGCCGGTACCCAGGCAAAAGGCGCGCGTGGCGTTTGAAGAAGAGGTGCGCAAACAGGTTGATCCCGGACTGGTGGAATGGTCCGGCGGCAACATGTTCAAGACGCGCGTATATCCCATTCCTGCGGGAGGAACCCGCACTGTGCGGCTGCGCTATTCCACGGTTCTTCCCGTGGATGCCGCAGGAGCGCCGTCCCTGCAGCTTCCGATGAATTTCAAGGAGAAACTGGATTCCCTCAAGCTGAGGGTGGAAGTGTTCGCCGGCCGGAAGCCCGTTGTCGTTTCCTCCCCGCTGGACAACGTGGAATTCAAGGATTGGTGCAGCGCCTTCCTGGCGGAAAAGGAATGGAAGGGTCTGTCCCTGACGGAAGACCTGTTCATCTCCCTGCCGCGTGCGCAGGGAAAAGATGCGGGGAGAGCGAAGGTATTTGTGGAGTCCTTTGACGGCAGGGACTATGCCGCCGTGATTATTCCCCGGCCTGAGCGGACGGACGGAAAGAGCGGCGTGGAAGCCGCGCCCACGATAGAGCTGCTTTGGGACGCTTCCGGTTCCATGAAAGGAGCGGATGTCCGGAAATTCCTGGATTTTCTGAAACGATATCTTGCTTGCGGCAGAACGCAGGGGCGGCAAACCCGCATCAACCTGACTGTTTTCCGGGACCGGATCATGCCTTCAAAAACGTTCGAGGTCGCTCCGGACAATCTGGACGAGCTGGCCCGCGAACTGCTGGCTCTGGACTATGACGGGGCCACGTGTGACTGGAGCGCTGTTCGGGAAAAGCTGAGCGCTTGTTCCGGGGCGTCGGACTGCCTGGTTGTCAGTGATGGATTTATCAATTTCAGCCCCGTGCCGGAAAAGCGGGGGACTAGCTCCGCTAAAACCTTCGCCCTGATGGTGACACCGCGCAAGGATGCGAATACGTTCATCCGGATGGGCATTCCTGTGATCGACCTGGCCAGTCAAACGGCGGAGCAGGCGATGGAGCGCCTCGTCAGGGGGGAAATTTCCATCCGTTACATTATTGACAGGGGGAATATGCCCTGGAGGACGTTTTCAAGGTATGAAATTCCTGGAATGCCATCGGATTCCGTCCTTTTGCTGGCGGAACTGGAGCCGGGTTCCTACCGCGGGACGGTGGAGGTTGCCGGAGTGGAAATTCCCGTGGCGGCTGATGCCTCCGGGGGGACGCCCGGAACCATGCTGAGGGCCTTGTATGCCCAGGCAAGGCTCCAGGAACTTCTCTGCCGTCCACCCTCTGCCGTTAGGGATGAAGCTGTGGGGAACCTGGGAATGGAATATGGAATCGTGACGCCCGGTACCTCTCTGCTGGTGCTGGACTCCCTGGAGCAATACCTGAAATATGGTGTGCGTCCTCCCGCTTCCGCTTCAGAATTGCGGGCGGAATATGACAAGAGGATGCTGAAACGCGAACGGAAGGAGGACATGGCTGAAGAGACCGCAAGATTAAACCGCTTGAAAGCGTGCCTTGCTTCCTGGAAAGAAATGCAGAAATGGTACGCAAAGGAATTTTTCAATCCGGAAGAGATGGAAAGCGTCTTGAAAGATGACCGGTTGAAACAGGCCTTGATTCATACGTGCCGGGGCAATGACCGGGAGGCGCTGGAAATCTACCGGAAAGTATTGAAGGATGAGCGTAATAACCGGACGGCCTTGAAGGGCGTCACGGTCATGGAAAGGCGCCTCCGGGAAAAAGAAGCACAGGCTGAAAAAGCCTCTGGGGAAAACGCTGCCCGTGACAGGGAGCTGGCTGAGGCAAGAGCAAACTTGAACAGAGAACTGGACAGGGAGCCTGCGGACATAGCGGGAAGCCTCCGCCTGGCCTACGGCTTTTATGACCTTGGGGATTACGATAAGGCCCTTTCCCTGTTTAACAGGATATTGGAAAAGGCTCCGGAAAATGTTTCGGCAAGAAGGGGTGCGGAGACTGTGGCCCGCAGAAAAACTGCCTATTACTCCGCCGCTTATGATGAAAGAAGGAGCGCCATGCTGGCGGAAGTGGATTCTCTCTGGGAGCGTCCGGCCGGATCCTCTCCGGAGGATGAAAATTCGGGGGAATCCGCTCCGGCGCCTGTTATAGTTCAAGGTAACAATATATCCGGAGATTCCGGTGCTGTCATCAGGGCGTCCGGAAGTTTTAGTGCAGAAGCCGGGAGTTCTCCGGACTCCGCCTCCCCGGATCTGCTGGAGAACGAGAATTCCGCTCCGGAAAATCAAGAGGTGGTAGGGTCCCTGTTCCTGGGAGGGGGAGAAACATTAAATGGACTAAAGGCGCGGGAACAGGATGCCGGTTCTTCCCCCGTCATGAACGTGAAGGCGTGGGACTCCAAGGCTCCGTATCTGGCGGCTCTGGATGCGGCTGACCGCCCTTTTGCGGTCTATATGAAACTCAAGGAAAAGTATGGGGACAGCCCCGGTTTTTACATGGACTGCTCTGACTGGTTTGCCGGGAAGGGGGACAAGGCGCTGGCTGTCCAGATTCTGTCCAACCTGGCGGAGCTGGAACTGGAAAACCGTTCCCTGCTGCGCATGCTGGGCTACAAGCTGCGTTACATGGGAGAACTCCGGCAAGCCAGGTTCATTTTTGAAACCGTAAAAACGCTGTTTCCGGAAGAACCCCAGTCCTACCGGGATCTGGCGCTGGTGCTGGATGAACTGGGGGAATCCCAAAAGGCGTTCGACATGTACCGGGAGGTGCTGGAACGCCCGATGCCCCGCCGCTTCACCGGCGTGGAGCAGATTGTGCTGGTGGAACTGAACCGGCTTGTTTCCCGGAGCAGGGCGGCGGGAGTGAAGCTGGATACCGGGGGGCTGAACCCTGCCTTTCTCCAGCCGGTGGAGGCTGATTTGCGCGTGGTCATCAACTGGGACACAGATGCGTCTGACATGGACCTTTGGGTCACGGACATCACCGGAGAAAAATGCTATTACTCCCATCGGCTGACCACTCATGGCGGCCATTTGTCCCGTGACGTGACGCAGGGCTACGGGCCGGAAGAATACCTGGTGCGCAAGGCTCTTCCCGGTCCCTATCTGGTCCAGACGCATTATTACGGCACCCGGTCGCAGAAAATGCTGGCTCCCGTTACCCTGTACGCGGAAGTGTACACGGATTACGGCCGTCCGCAGGAAAAGCGGAAAACGCTGGTATTCCGCCTGAATGGCCGGGACCAGGTGGTGGATGTGGGAAAAGTGGCGTACGTACAGGCGTGCCCGGCAGAAGGAGCTCGGGATTACCAGGTGAAGGCCGGGGAAACCCGGGCGTCCATCGCTGAAAGCCGGTTGAAGGACGGAAAGCGCGCCGGGGAAATTATCCGCCTGAATCCGGTTCTGAAAGACCGGGAACCTAAAACGGGGGAAATCATCAAACTGCCGGAGTGATTGGAGACTGCGGCTCTTCTCGAACGCCTGTTGCCGCCGGCGGGGCTATACGCCTTCAAAGACGCGCAGCAGGCGTTTCAGCAGGTTGATTCTGGCCTTGCGTTTCCGGAAGCCGTTCCCGAAGGAGAACGGCAGGTGCCATTGATTGTGGCGCAATTGCCGTCGCGTCCATTGCGTGAATTCCTCCAGCAATTGGGACAGATGGGGCCGAAGGGAGGCCGTTTCCATGGCCGGCTTCCACCAGACGGCCGCAGACACGATGTATTCCTCTGATTTTTCCGGGAACAGCCAGGGCTTTTTGGAGCCGATCATGTGGAAAAGCTTCCAGGAGCAGGTGGCGTGGATGTTGGAAACCCCGGCGAATTCCGTGCCTGCGCAGGACTCTTCCAGTCCGTTTTTCCCCAGTTCAAATTGGAAATGGTAGTTCCATTCAACAGGCAGCGGAAAAATCTGCCGGTGGAAGACGATATTCAGCGCGTCCTGGTCCGGATGTTCCAGGAGCTCATTGTGTTCTTCAATGACGTGGAGCAGGCGGACTTCCGCATCCTCCTCCCTCATTCGGTCCAGGTCCAGGACCAGCACGCCGGAGTTGAAATAGTGGAAGGGATCGTGCAGGCCCAAAGGTTGAAGTTTCCGGAGCTGGCGCCGCGGATACCCCGCTACCAGGCTGCTCAGCACCGCCGTATCCCGTACGGCGCCCACGGCCGCCCCGCAGAGGTCCGTATCGTAAAGCTCCGCTACGTCCGCATACAGGACCGTATCCGCATCCAGATAGACAATCCGGGAATGCCGGGGGAACAGGCTGGGTGCCAGCAGGCGCGCGTAGGCCAGGGCGGAAAAGCGTTTCACGTCCCTCCGGCGCAGCATCTGTTCCAGCTTGCCGGGAATGGTCATGAACTGAAGGGCTGCGTTCGGATAACCGGAAACGGCCTTGTCCAGTTCCTGCATGTTTTCTTCTTCCAGCCCGTCATGGACCACCCACAGCCTGTAGTTCCGTTCCGGGTTGGAATGGCGTGCCAGGGAATGCAGGGTGACGGCCAGGCACACGGTCCAGGCGGAGGTGACGGCAAACATGACGTCTATGGCAGGAGGCGCAGCGGCAGCATGGAAGGCTGTGGGCGGTGCGGCGGAAAGGGAGGAGGGCATGATGTTAAAGGATGGGATGGAATCAGGGCCATGAGCCGTCAAACACGGCCAGTTGGCGTTGAAGGGTTTTGATTTTCTCCCGGCGTTTCCGGAAATTCCGGCCCGGAGAGACGGGGAGGCTCCATTGGTGGTGGCGCAGCCGGGAACGGAAGGCGCGCGTGAATTGCCGGTACAGGGCGCGCAGCTCCCTGCGGAAAGCCGGAGTTTGCCGGGCAAGGGGCCACCAGAGGGCGAGATACAGGCGGTGGTAGATTTTTTCCATATCCGGCGGCAGCCACGGCTTGTAATCACCCACCAGGTGGAAAAGCTTCCAGGAACGGCTTTCAAACAGGGCCGGAGCTTCTTCAAACTCGGTGCCGGAGATGAGGTCCGCCATTCCCGCATGGTGCAGCTCAAACTGGAAGTGGTAATTCCAGCGGAGGGGCAGCGGAGCAATGCGGCCGTGAAAGACAATGTTGATAATGTCCTGGTCCACGTACGGAAAGGAATCCGGATGGGCCTCAAGCAGCCTCAGCAGCCTGTCTTCCGTTTCCTGCTCCCTCATCTGGACCAGGTCCATGACCATGACCCCGGTATTGCAGTACAGGCGCGGATTCGTTACCCCCATGCCGCTGATGTATTCCAGATGGTCGGGAAGGCGGCCCGTACTGATGCTTTGCAGGACGGCGCAGTCCCGGACGGCGCCTATCGGCGCGCCGTGCAGGTCCGCATCGTAAAGTTCGGCCACGTCTCCATTCAGCAGCACGTCCACGTCCAGGTAAACCACCCTGTCGTGCCGGGGGAACAGGGCGGCGGCCAGCAGGCGTCCATATGTGAGGGGGGAGAACCGTCCGCAATCCCTGTGCTGCAGAATGCGAAGCAGCCTCTCCGGAAGCCTGCAAAACCCCAGCGAGACGCGGGGATAGCTGGAAACGGCTTTTCCCAGTTCCTTCATCTGCTCTTCCTCCAATCCATGATGAACGATATGGAGTTCATAATTCCGCCGCGGATCGGAATGCACGCAAAGGGAGCGTATCGCCACGGCCAGCGGGATGAGCCAGGAGGAAGTGACGGCGAACATGACGGAAACGGGAGGTTCCGCCATGCCGGATAAGGGAGAGATAGTCGGCATAAAAGGAATTCAACAGGTCATGAAGAAGAATGGGAAAAGCTGAAAGCGTTTCCGGTGCCTGCCGGGAATTCCGGTATAAAGGTAGTTGGGAGAAAGGTCTTGTTTTTCATGGCGGAGATGAATACCGGAAGAGCTGTTGAAACAGGGAAAACGGGCATCCCTGTTCCGGCGTTCCGTTATTCTCTGCATGGGACATTCCCGGCGGTGAAAACGCTCATATTTTGTTTGGGCATCATACGAATTTGGAATCCGTCAAGTAATGAAAAAGAGGCCAAATCAATCATGAAACCAATGAATAACAAAGACTGACCCGTCATCTTGACAAAAGGACCAGAGATATTAAAAAATCATTATTTTCAATGAATTATAAACACAATATACTAACTCTTAATATTTTTAATTGCTTGCGGATTCCAAATCCGATTGGGGAATTCCAAATTCGCTACAAGTTGCCATCCAAAAGGAATAATAAATATGAAGAAAACACTGACACTTTTAATCGCGATGGGAAGCTTTGCTGTTTCCTCGGAGGCAGCGACCGTTTTTAATTATTACACTCCCGGTACGGATAATTACAATAGTACCATCCATGGGTTTTATCTTAGCCTGGGGTCTTCTTCCCTGGCTCCTTCCGATTCCTCTTCTCCCTCCTCCCTGTCCGGAGAGATCAGACTGGACAGTTTTACGCTGCGCGGAGCCGCCAACAATTTGGGCGCTAATGTCACTTACGGCTTCCTGGTGCTGAATGGCTCCGACAATTCGGTCATCGGCTGGAGCACCAATACGGGAACTACTGCAGCAGGGATTAATCTGACGTTCAGTTTTTCTTCCCTGGATGGTTCTCCCCTGCTTCTTGACGCGGCATTGACATACCGCTTCCTGGCCGTGAGCCAGTCCGTGATGGGCTTGATGCAGGATACGTCTAAAACGTATTTATATGCTGCGGGGGGGACAGCCGCCCCTACTGCTAACACGGAAGGAGATACCGTAACGATCAGCGGCGGATTGACTGCTCCCGGCATCCGCGGCCATTATGACGCCGAGGGAGCGCCTGGTGATTCTGTTGTTATTACGGGAGCCAACGGAACCAATACTTTCAGCTTATTATCTCCGATTTTCACGGAAATCCGAGGGGAAATGGTGCCGGAACCAGCCACGGTTTCCCTGGGCCTGCTGGGACTGGCCGCGCTGATGATGCGCCGCCGCAGGGCTTGAGCTTCCTGATGGCGAAAAATCGGCGGATGAGAGCTGTTCTTGCGGAACAGCTCTTGTTTTTTATATCCAGAGAGGAAGAATTGCTTATCCGCATGCGGGATTCATGCCCTCCGGAAGGTACGGGATTTCCGGGGGCAGGGGGCCGTATCCGGTTTTCTCCGCATGGCGGCAATTTGCTGGAAACGTTTTTGAGACGCAATACCGGAAAGCTTTTTCTTTACCGGAAAATGCCGGTCAAATTCGGCAGCGCGCTTTTCGTCCATATGGTACACGGCAGCTTCCACATAGCGGCCTTTCAGGCCGGATAGGGAACCCCTTTGCAGCGCACAGACCTGGAGGGCCGCCGCATACCTATTATCCGCCGTTCTGATGCCCAGCGTTTCCGCGGGAACGAATCCACAGTGTGAAGAGTAGTCCGGGTCGCCGTACAGGAAAATGGCACGGAAGCCCATTTCACGCGCCCGGTTCCTGGTGTAGCCGATCATCCGCCGTCCTATTCCCCGGCGCTGGTATTCCGGAAGAACGGCAATGGGCCCCATGCCCAGCACTTCATATTCTTTTCCATCGTCTGCCCTGATGACGGACGTTGCATCAACGATGTTTCCCGACGATGCGGCTGCCGTGGATGGCGACTGCATCCTGCTCCGGGATGAAGGAAGGACTGACGCGCATGATATGGAGCAGGTAATGTTCATTGCAGCCGGGGACGAAATAGTTTCAGAACGCTTCTCTCGTGACATGTTCCGTTTCGGCATGGTCTGAGGATTGTTCCGTTCTTAATGCAATGGTCATGAAAGATTGTTCTTTACGGCTCCCCCTTGGAGAAATTCCAGAGGCGGTGCATCGTCATAATGTCCGGAATGTTCATGGGGCGCACCACGCGGAACCCGATCATGCCTCCGTCCGTCAGGTACCAGATGCTTTTAGGGTTTTGAGGATCCTGACGGTTCCAGGCGGGGGTGCTGGCGCGGCGCGCAGCGCTTCTCAGGCTGTCCGGGTCGTCTTCCCACGAACCGCCGCGAACGATGTGAGGGGCGCCGGGGATGATGACCAGGGGGTCTTTCGTGGGCAAGCCGCTCCGTTTGCCGTAGGCATCCGGAACGTAAGAGTCCAAAACCCATTCCGCCACATTTCCGTGCATGTCCCGGAGTCCCCACTTATTTGGTTTTTTAGAGCCTGTTTTCTGGTAGCGGTCATTGGAATTGTTCCAGTACCAGGCGTACTGGTCCAGAGAGGCTTCCCCGTTTCCGTAAGAATAGGCGCCGGCGGAACCGGCCCGGCAGGCGTATTCCCATTCCGCCTCCGTGGGCAGGCGGTAGTAATGCCCGGTCTGGGCGCTCAGCCATTCGCAGAATTTGCTGGCGGCGTGGTGGGACATGGAGATGGCGGGCAGGCCGTGTTCATAGCCGTGGCCCATGCCCAGGTTCATGGCGGCGTAGGGGGCGGTAGGCTGCGTGACGGAGTCCCACAGTTCGTCATCCGGCTGTTCCTCCAGAAGCTGGCCGTCCTTGGCGCGCGGACGCCCGTTTTCCATGAAGGCCGTATAAAGTTCCCAGGGGATTTCCGTTTCCGAGATCCAGAAGGGGGAGATGCTCACTTTATGCTGCGGACCTTCGTCCGGTTTCCGGTGCGGCTCTTCCGCGGGACTCCCCATGAGGAACGTTCCTCCCGGTATGGCGACCATGCGCAGGGAAGCTCCCGCCGCGGGAACCGTTTCCGTGTAGGATTCAAAACGTGCCGGATTTCCGGAAGCTTCAATGAGCTGATGGATTTGGCGCGTCGTGCCGACCAGCTCCCGGGACGGCAGGTCATCCGGAATGGGAAGGGCAGGACCGGCAGCGCGGTCCAGTTCCCGTTTTTGCAGCGCGGATCGGCTTTCTCCCCACTGGCGTGCGCTGGTAATGCGCGCGGCATCTTCCGTGGCCGGGCGGGGGGAATTATTTTCTTCCCGGCACCCGGCCAGCAGGGCGCTTCCTCCCAGAAAGCAGGAAACAAGGAAAATGCCGCGCATGGAATGGTGAAAACCGGAATGCCCTACATCGTCATGCCTCCGTCGCAGGCAATGACCTGCCCGGTGATGTAACGGGCATCGTCAGAGGCAAGGAAGGCCGTCAGGGCGGCGATATCTTCCACGGAACCTTGTTCTTTCAAAGGTATTTTCTTGACGATTTCTTCCTTGAGATTGTCGGGAATGGCATTGGACATTTCCGTGGAGATGAAGCCGGGAGCAATGGCGTTGCACGTGACTTTGCGCGGAGCGAATTCCAGGGCCAGTGATTTGGTGAAGCCGATGAGGCCCGCCTTGGAAGCGGCGTAATTGGCCTGGCCGATGTTGCCGACGAGACCGATGACGGAGCTCATGTTGATGATGCGCCCGGCCGGGGATTTCATGAGAACACGCTGGAGGGCCTTGACCGTATTGAACGCGCTTTTCAGGTTGGTGTCCAGAACGGCATCCCAGTCTTCCTCCTTCATGCGGAGCATCAGGGAGTCCCGCGTGATGCCGGCGTTGTTCACCAGGATGTCAATCTGCAGGAAGTCTTTCAAAATGGCGGCCATGGTTTCCTGAACGGCCGCGTAATCCGCTACGTCGCAGGGGTAGGCCTTGCAGGAATCCGGAAATTCCTTGTTGATTTCTTCTGCGGCTCCCCCGCAGCTGGATGGACTGCGGCTGATCAGGATGACCCTGGCTCCTTCCGAAGCGAAGCGGCGCGCGACGGCATTGCCGATTCCGCGGCCCGCGCCGGTAACGATGGCTGTTTTACCTGCTAACTTTTGCATGCTGCCCACAGTAAACCCGTTTTTCACGGTTCCGGCAAGCTTGAAATGGACCTGGCCGCGCAGGACCCCATATGGGGAAAGGGCGGGCCGGGAATGAAAAAAGGGGGAGAAACGGGGTGAGGGGGAGGCTACTGTCCGGCCTCTTCATTTTCCCGGATTGCATTGGGGGGCGCCCCGTCTTCATCCGGTTCTACCAGGCCGCTGAATTCATCCGAATTTTCCAAAATGTCCTTTAAGGCGGCGGAACCGTAATAACGGGCCTCAAACGGGCGTTTGCCTTCCTGCCTGCAGCGGTTGTCCAGCATTTCCATTCGTTTTTTCATTTTTTCTATCAAGGCGTCTTCTTTCTCCTTTTCCGCATCGTTCAATTTATCCTGAAGCTGGAGGAAATGCCGGATGTCCTTCTGAATGTCCTGCGGCGTTTTGACGGCGTTGTCCGCGCTTTCCTTGTCCTGAACGCCTGCCAACGTCTGCTGGATATTGATGGCAAAGGAAAAGGCCTGGTTGATCAGGGATTCCGCGGAAGGAATTTTTTCCGCCGGAGCCGCTGCTGTGGGGAAGCCGTTCCGGCGGCCGTTTCACCAAATGCAAGAGAGGCTCCGGACAGAAGCGCAGAATATAAGAGAGGAACAAGAAAAGCCTTCATCCTGTTCTTTTGAGGCAGGATGAAATCCACGGCAAGGAAAAAGGGGAAACTGAAAAAAGAGCCTTATTCCGCCGTGATGCCGCCTTTTTCATCGTCCAGAATGCCTGACTTTTCCAGATAGTAGTCATATCCGCCTGCGTAGGCGGTGATGGTCCCCCGGTTCACATGCAGGGTTTTTTGTGCCAGGGAACGGATGAAGTGCACATCGTGGGAGATGAAGACCAGTGTTCCTTCATAATGCTTCAGAGCCTGCACCAGGGCTTCTACGGACAAAAGGTCCAGGTGGGTGGTCGGCTCGTCCATCAGCAGGAGGTTGGGCGGATCCACTAGGAATTTGACCAGGCTGAGCCGCGATTTTTCCCCGCCGGAAAGAACGCTGACGCGTTTTTCCACATCCAGCCTCCGGAACAGGAAGGAACCCAGGATGGAACGCGCTTCTTCCTCCCGGATTTCAGCGCTGCATTTCATGATTTCCTCCAGCACGGTATTTTCCGGATTCAGGTTTTCCGTTCGCGCCTGGGAGAAGTAGCCGATGCGCGTCGTGGTACCGGGAGTGCGTTGTCCGGAGTCAATGGGGATGATGCCCGCCAGGATTTTGAGAAGAGTGGATTTGCCCGCGCCGTTCGGACCTACAAGAACAGTGCGCTCCCCGCGTTCCACCAGCAGGTCCAGGTTTTCATAAACCCTGCGGTCGCCATAGGATTGGCAGACTTTTTCCAGCTCAATGACTTTCTGGGTGCTGCGCGGAGGCTGGGGGAAGTTGAATTTAAATACCTTCCTGCGGGCTACCGGTTTTTGAATGATTTTCATCTTTTCCAGCTGCTTGATGCGGCTCTGGACTTGCCCGGCTTTGGAATTGATGGAGCGGAAACGGTCAATAAATTCCTGAATGTGCGCTATTTCCTTCTGCTGGTTGCGGTAGGCCGCCTGAAGCTGCTCGAAGCGCACGTCCTTTTGTTGGAGGAAGTCCGAGTAATTGCCTCGGTATTCCACCAGTTCTTCGTTGTCGATGTCGTACACGCTTTCCACCAGCTCATCCATGAAATCCCGGTCGTGGGAAATCATCAGGATGGCTCCGGGGTAGTTTTTCAGGTATCGCTGGAGCCACAGCAGGGACAGGAGGTCCAGGTGGTTGGTAGGTTCGTCCAGCATCAGGAGGTCCGGCTCCAGGACAAGGAGCTTGGCCAGGTACGCGCGCATGATCCAGCCGCCGGACATTTCCCGGGCGGGGCGATGGAAGTCGCTTTCCCGAAAGGCCAGCCCTTTGAGAATTTTCTTGGCTTTGGGCTCCAGCTGGTAACCGTTGGCGGCGTTGAAAGTGTCAATGGCTTCCGCGTATTCCGGCGTATCCGTTTTGTTGGCGTTTTCCGCCGTCCGGATGGTGTGGATGGCCTGTTCCATTTCCGGCGTGATGCCCAGGGCGATTTCCAGAACGGTTTCATCCTTCGGTTCGCTGGCTTCCTGGGGAAGATAGCCCACGATGGCGTATTCATCCATGCTGATGGAGCCTTCGTCCGGCGTGTCTTCTCCCAGAATCATGCGGAACAGGGTGGATTTGCCTGCTCCGTTGGGGCCAACCAGAGCCACCCGTTCCCCCCAGTTAATGGTCATTTCCGTTTCCCTGAACAAGGTCCGTCCGGCGTGGGATTTTGTGAGATTTTTGATCGTCAGCATGGTGAAGAGAGGATGTATTCTACCGGGATGGAAAGGGGAAGGCAAGAGCCGTCAGGGCGGAGGCTGGCATTTTTGAAAGCTTTACTGGATTTTTACGCGTAGTCTGCTAGCCTTGGCGCGCCATGCCGACCACGCAGACATTCAGGCTTTTGCTTGCTGCCGCCCTTTTGTGCGGATGGAGTTCCTGCTGTACTCCTCCGGCGGAGGATTATATACAACAAACTTACGTGCAGCAGCAAATGTCCGGGCTGGCTAATGCCTTCCTGGCGCTGCTGCCGCCGGATCAGGCCTCTCTTCCCGCTGCCGGAGCGGAGGCCAGGTGGCTGGCGGACACGGCCGTGGTCCAGTCCGCAGCGATTGCCCGGGACAACAGGACTGTGCTGTTTGGCTGGCTGAACAATATTCTGGTCAATTCCAACCTGCGCGACAGGGGGCTGTGCTGGCAGGTCCAGCAGGATTTGTACCGGGACCTGCGCCGCCGCCCCGTGAAGTATTTCCGCATAGGGCTGACGATTCGAGACCGTGGAACGGGCAGGGAGCACAGTTGCGTGTATGTCAATGCCGCGGGGAAGGGATTGCAGGGCTCCATTGTTCTGGATGCCTGGAAGAACTGCGGGCATCTGGTGACGCTGACCCAGAAGGACCGGGAAGGCGGCAAATGGGAGGAGGACTGGCGGGAACCATTTGTTTCCAAGGCCTTTCCGGAGGGCCATTCCTACGGCATGGAACATCACCTGGTCTGGCCCGGGTGGGCCAGGAAACGCCCCATTCTGGTTCAGCGGATATTCCAGTCCGATCAGCAGAATGAGGCGAAGGCGGCCGCTGAATAAAGGGGAAGCCTGATCCGGCAGGAACCGGCACACGGTGCTGCGCCGCGGCGGTTTGCGGTATCCGCCGTTTTTAAGGAAAATCCCGGCGAATCGGCAAATGGCGGAGGGAATCCGGACTCAGGGCAAATAAAAACGCACTCAGTGCGTACACCGAGTGCGGATTAATTGGATAATTTGCTAGTGTTGCAGGGCAAAACCCCGCTGCAAACTTACTTGCCCTTGGCCTGCACAACCGGAGCGGGAGCAGGAGCGGTGGTTTGCTGTTGCTGCTGCTGCTGGGAGCAGGAAGCGACCAGGCAAGCGGCGCCGGCGATGGCGAGGATAGCGATGTTCTTCATAATTCGAATTAAATACAGTGTTTGTTAACTACTGGAACCTCCGCATCCACGGAGGTTTGCTGGCACCAATGTAAATGGTGGCAAGTAGAAATCAAGAGATTTTCTTGTTCCATGTCACGGCATTACAGAAAAGAGCAGGACCCCCGGTTTCTGAAGTCCTGCTCTTTTTGATGCGTTATGGAAAACGGATTGTTTCAAAACCGTTTTTTGCGCTTACAGGCTGCTCCCAAGCTCAATGATAGAGTAGTCCCCGTCCGGCCTCCGGTATACGATCTGGAGCACGTCTCGCCGCGCATTCCTGTAGAGTACGAATGGCTTATCGGAAAGTTCCAGTTCCATGATGGCTTCTTCCTTGTAAAGCTTTTTGAGATTGTAGCTTTCTCTGTGAATGAGCAGGGGTTCCGGGTCTTCCGGGGAATCTCCTGGGTAATCCAGCACGGAATCGTCATATACCGTTTCATCCAGCTTGCGGATAGTTTCCTGGTGATGGGGACGGAAATTCTTCATCAGGCGCGTTTTGTGCTTGCGCATGCGGCGCATGATTTTGGTGATCGTCTCATCAATGCAGGCGTACATGTCCGTCCCTTCCGTGGACGCGTCAATGGTGATATGATCCGAGCAGAACAGGATTACCTGAGAAATCTTGCGGTCGCGTTGCACATCAAGCAGTACTTTAACCTCCATAATGCGCGGGAAATCCAGGCGGATCCCCTCAATTTTTTTCGTTACGAATTCCCGAATCGCGTCTGTGACTTCCACGTGGCGCCCCGTGATCGTAATGGGTGTGTTTACGTTTACCTTTTGCATTGTCGTACCTCTTTCTAGTTGATGTTAATGCGCGGACCCCGTCCGCACCTTTCAAGATATACAGATTTGACAATGTTTGTCGAGGAATCCTTTCTTTTTTTCGCGTGCGGGGAAAGGCACTTTTCTGTTTCCGTTTCCATATGCCGGACCTGGGCGGCTCTCCTACCTGTTGTGAGCCAATCAATCGGGGAGCGGCCGTTTCCGTTTATCGCTTTCCGTCGTCTTCGGAATACGTTTGAACGTCTTTGTCATACAATTGCGGGTATAAAAAAATTATTTGAAAGTACTTGACATGCTGCGGAAATGCCTTATAACAGTTGCGCACTCCTCTACAGATGCTCTCTAAATCGCGGGATGGAGCAGCCAGGTAGCTCGTCAGGCTCATAACCTGAAGGTCGCAGGTTCAAATCCTGCTCCCGTAACCATTTGAAAACCCTGCAAGTTCATTGCTTGCAGGGTTTTTTCGTTACGAATGGAAAAGCATCCGGAGGGTATTGGGAGTCTGTTGTTTCCGGGAGCTTTTGTATTCGGGGAACTGATGCCCAAGAGAGTTGGAATGTGTGCTCCGGAAGTAATTTCCAAACTGGCGGCTGTGCCGGTGAAAGCCTTTTCTTGTGCTGCAGCCCCCTTCGTATGGGTGCTTTCCAAAAGCATAGTTTTCGCATGCAATTTGCTGGGCGTCAGTAATACGACTGACAGGGTGACGGAAGAGGAAATCCGCCTGATGATTCAGGAAAATGCCCGGGATGGGGATGTGCAGGATGTGGAACGTATATTTAATTTCGGTGACCGGAATTTGGAGTCCATCATAACTTCGCGGGGGGATATTGCATGGCTGGATGCCAAGATGACGGAACAGCCGTGCGGTCAGGGGCAGAGGCCCGTTATCCGTTTTGGTCCTTATTATAAATGGGTAACATGAGAAACGTCGCCAGCAATGTGGCTGGTCGTTTTTTTCATGTTGTTTTGTGCTTATGATCTACGGTGTTTTCCTTTTGATGCTGCGTTGATTTCAGTAAGCTTCATTTTATGCTTTGCCTGCCGTTTTCGATTGTCTGAGAGGTTTTCTCTTTTGAATCGTGCGGTTTCAACGGACCGTAGAAATAGGAGGCGGAGGCTCCCCCGTCAATCAGGAAGTCCGCGCCGGTGATGAAAGCCCCCTTGCCGCCCATCAGCAATTCCGCTACATGGGCTATTTCATCCGCCGTACCGGGTCTTCCTGCAGGGCACTTCGCAAACATGTTTTTGTAAAAATCACCTCTGGGACCGTTGAATTCATCGATTGCCAGAGGGGTGACTACAATGCCCGGGGAAATGGAGTTGATGCGTGCGCCTTTGGCACCCCATTTGACGGCTTCCGCCATGACACGCTTGACGTTGCAGCGTTTCGCCATCTGGTAGGCATGCAGAGTGTCCTTGATATTCCCGGGTTGGAGGAGTTCGAGGTTCAGCAATTCCTCTGTTGGAGTCATGGCCAGTTGTTCGTCCTGTTCGGCAGTCAGAGCGGGCATGCGGTGACCGGATTGGCTGGAGATAGTTACTCCCGAGCCGCCGGGGCAAATAACTTTCCCCACCTCTTCCAGCAATACGGCGGTTCCGTAGAGATCCACTTTAAGAATGGTTTCAACGGATGCCTGGCTGGGGGAAACCCCCGCTGCATTGACGAGCATGGAAATATTGCCGTACCTCTGTGCTTCTGCAATCAAATGCAGGATGGAGTCCCGGGAAGAGAGATCCATCTCTAAGGGGATGGTGTCAAATCCGGCCTGATTCATCGTCCGGGCAATGGCATGCGCGTTCCCGATATTTTTGTCGCCAATGACGATTTTCATACCGCTTCCTATTCTGCGGGCAATGGCCATGCCGATTTGCCCGGCTCCCGTCAATATCATGACTTTTTTGGATAGACGTTGTTCCATGGGCTATGAAATCAGTTGAAATGACCGGTTTTTATTCCTAGCCATATGTTATGTTCCTCTAGCCGGACGGTATGGCCCTCCCGCAAAAAGGGCAATGCAAAAACGGCCATAGGTGATGGTATTGCAAAATGGGTCATATGGATTGAAAAACTGAGGGGGGGATGAAAGAGCCCAGGCAAAAGTCATGGCAGCATGCCGATTCTTTTCAGCCATGTTTTGACGCCTGCGGCATTGCCCGGCATGTCAATCCCCTCATCATCGGCACGTCCGGGAGTTGTAATATCTCCTGGGTCAAGGTCTTCTGGAAGAGTTGACGGAATGTGCCGGGAATGGGGCGTAAGCCTGTAAATTTGTTGCATGGATTCGTTTAAATAAGTAGTCGCGTCATAAGTAAAGAAGGGAATGAGCGTTTTCCCTTTCAGGTCAAATGCCTCTAAAAAGGTGCAAATCACCATGGCAGGCTGATGCCACCAGATTGGAGAGCCGACGAAGATAGTATCATATTTCGCCATCAGGGAGGCTTCAGGCAAGTTAGCGACCTTTGGGCGCAGGTTTTCATAAGCTTCTTTTTTGACACGGTCGCTGTCGCGGTAAGGGTCGGCATTGTAGGCCTCGGCGGCTTCAATCCGGTAGAGATCCGCTCCGGTCAGTTTCGCAATTTGTTCCGCCACCGCTTTGGTATTGCCCGTTGCGGAGAAATAAACAACCAGCGGTTTTCCCGCATCTTGTCCGGTTCTGCGGACAACAGGCAGCCCTTTTGCCTGCAACAGCGTGTTCAGCTCTTTCCGGACTGCATCTGCTTCCCCGGGGCCGATGTTCCTGGACACGATATCAAGCAGCTGGTGCAGCTGTGCGGGTGTTATGCCCAGATTCAGGCAGATGCCCATGTGAGAGCGGGCCATTGGTTCCACACCGCCTATGGCCGCGAGGATGGATACGGTAGCCAATTCGCGTTCATCATAGGTCAGAACGTCCCGTTCAAAAATATCTGCAAAAAGGTGTTCTTTCAGGAAACGTTCCATGACCGGGGCAAATTCGGCATAGGCAGCTTTCGGTGCATTGACGGGAATGCCGGAGATTTCCGCAAGAATGGCGCACCCGCGATCGTAGCGGCTGCGCTTGTCCTTTGTGGGGCAGGCATCTTGTCCCGGGGCATCGGCTATGCCTCGGGACTTTCTTTTATCCAGCACGGAGATGAATGTCTGCAACCCCCTCAGGCTTCGCGGAAACCCGCAATAGGCGTAGGAATGCACTAAAACTTCCCGGATTTCATTTATCGTCAATCCACTGTCCAAGGCGGCATTCAGGGCCGGCTGCAGCTGATGCAAATCCCCTCTGCCGGTATAGGCGGCAATGGTGATGATGTGTTTCTGCCTGGAGGTCAATTCCTGGCTGGAAAGGGCGGAATTTGCCGCCAGAGCCAGCACGCACGACATCAGGCAGAACAGGACAGACGATAAAAGTTTCATGAACCTGGGAGAGCAGTTTTACAGGTTTTTCCCGAAGAATTCCGCCAGCTTTCCGACAGCCTGATCCACGTATTCCGGCACGTAGTAGGTCTTGATATGCGTGGCGCCCGGAATGAGGAACAATTCCTTGTTGAGGGTTCCCGTGGCGCGGCTGTAGCATTGTTCCGTCATGTAGAAGGTGTCGGCTCTGCTGCCCGCCATCATCAGCAGGGGCTGGTTAATCAGGTGCATACCTTCGCTCGCGTCAAAGGCAAAGAGGTCCATCAGGCTGCTTTTGGTATAGCGGAAGGTGGAATTGGGGTGGGCGTGGCTTTGCAGATAATAGTCGTAGCCGTCCCGGTAGAGGTCAAAGGGCAGTTGGGCCGCCTGTTCCGGCGTTACTCCTTTCATGTCTCCCACGTATTCCGGCTGACCGCCTTCCGCTTCGCGCTGGCGGGCGGCGCAGGCGTCGGCAAGGCGTTCCTGCACGCTGTTGATCTGCGAGTCGAGAAACCCGTTGCGCCGGATCAAGCCGGTGTTGAACATGCTGAGCGTGGCGACTGCCTTGAAACGCTTGTCCGTCTGTGCGGTTTTCAGGGTGTAGCCTCCTCCGCCGCAAATGCCCAGGATGCCCAGACGGGAGGCGTCCGCTCCGGGATATTGCAGCAGGATGTCTGCGGCGCGGCGGATGTCTTCCATGCGGTTGGCGGGTTTGTCCGTATTGCGGGGAGTCCCTCCGCTGGCCCCCTGGTAGGCCGCGTCAAATGCCAGGCAGATGTAGCCCTGTTCCGCCATGCGCTGGCTGTAAAGTCCGGCCACCTGCTCCTTCACGCCGCCGTTGGGATGCGCCACGACAAGGGCGGGGTATTTTTTCGAGGCATCATATCCGGCGGGCGTATAAACATGGGCGGCAATTTGCAGTCCGTTCAGCATATAGGTGATTGGATGGATGTTGACGCGGCCTTCCATGTTTTCCGTGACGGCTCCCCGGTAAACCAGCCCCCAGGGATTGGCGTTGTGGCTTTTAATGCTTTTTGCTTCCGTAAATGGGGATTGGCGGGCTGGGGCTGTTGAAACGACCGGAGAATCATTTGTGTTCATTTGCTGCGCATTTAACTGGTGGTTGAAGGAAATCAGGGAAAGGGCTATTGAAATAATGGCGTTTGTTTTCATGGCATGTACTTTGCTTTCTCAAGCAGTTTCCATTCTATCATGAAAGGCTCTCTTCCCGTCGATAGACGGATTACAGGTTTTGCTACCATGATTACAGATGGCGGACGCAGAAAGTAAATGTGCGGGGGAGTGTGCCTGTCACCTGTCAAGTTTGTTCTGCCGGAGCCAGGCGGCCATATGGTCGGCAATGATGTTATTGTTTTTATCGGACATCAGAAAATGCGTATTTCCCCGGATGCCGATTTTGGGCAGTTCCACCAGAGCAGCATGGCCGCCATGCCTGTTGACGGCCTCCACAAATTTGCGTCCCATTTGCAGACGTACGCGCCAGTTTTCCCCTCCAAGCTTATCGGTGACGTTTTCAGGAATATAATCTCCGAAGTAGAGGATGATGGGGATTTGGGTGAGCTTGTTGAATTCCTCCGGCGGAACGGCGATCCCCTTCATCGTGCCGGTGAGGCTGGGCATGTCTTCGGGAACCTCCCCTTCCGGGAAGACGTAGGTGCCCGGTTCCAGGGAAATGATGCCGCGCACTTCCGGGTTGCGGATGGCCGTCAGCCAGCCGGGGAATCCCCCTGCGGAGTGAGTGACCAGGATGCCCTTGCCCACGCGCTTGAAGAGGGCGCTCAGGGCATCGAGTTCTTTTGTCATATCGTGCGTGCCGATATCGGGTGTCATTTGTCGGAAAAACTGATCCAGGGAATCCTTGTCCGTAGGGAACTGTACTCCCGGGTTGAATGCGGGCCATTCGCCGATCCGGAAGATGTCGAACCAGAACTGCTCGTCGGCAAGCGGCCTGATGGCGGTTTCCGCCGTCGTTCTGCCCGCCCGTCCCCGTCCTGGGAGGTCAACCAGGTAGGTGGCGTATCTTTTGCGCAGGAACATGTCATTAAAGCCCTCCCGTCCGTCCGGTGTTGTCTGCCAGCACCGGGCGGACTGTCCATAGCCATGAATGAAGATTAGAGGAAGCATGCGGGCATCGGCCGGTATCTGGAAGTCCACGGCGGCGTGGTCGGCGTGGTAACTCTGGCCGGCTTCAACTGCTTGCCCCCAGCCGGGAAAACGGCTGTTGTCATATGTTCCCGGGCGTTGCAGAATGTTCCCGCCCACGGCAAAACTGCCCTGCCTTGCAATAAGCAGGGGGGCTTGTTCCGCAGCTGGAACAGGGGGGGGCCTCCCGCCTGAATCATGGCCGGAGGCGTGAATATCGATAAGAAAAAGGCAGGGAGGATTAACCGGTTTTTTTTCATCATTTCATGAAGGAGACTGAGTTGTCATGCTTTTGCAAGGGAGGAAAAGCGTGATTTGTTGATTAATGGGTTGATGATTTTTCTGTGATGGGACTTCCTCCAAATACGTCGGACATGTTCATAAAGGAGAGAGCTGCGTCGATCTGCCGGACTTCATCCGCGGATAGTATTACATGGGCTGCCTCTGCGTTTTCTTTCAGTCTGGAGAACTTTCGTGTTCCCGGAATGGGAACGATCCAGGACTTTTTGCAGAGCATCCACGCCAGGGAAATTTGTGCCGGAGTGGCCTGTTTTTCTTCCGCCAGATTATGGAGCAGGAGGAAGAGATCCTTGTTGGCGTCAAAGCTTTCCGGTCTGAACTGAGGCATGGAGCTGCGGTAGTCCGTCCCCGGCTCAAACGTGGAATTTAGGTTGTAGCGGCCGGAGAGCAGGCCGTTGGCCAGGGGGGAGAACGCTACAAAGCCGATGCCCAGTTCTTCCAGTACGGGAAAAAGGGATTCATGATAGCGCGCCATCATGGAATAACGGTTCTGGATGGCGGTGACCGGACATGTTACGTGCGCGCGCCGTATGGCTTCCTCCGTTGCTTCGGAAATACCCCAATGCGCGATTTTGCCTTCACGGATCAACTCCTGCATGACGCCCGCCACTTCCTCCGGCGGTACGGAATCATCCATGCGGTGCTGGTAATACAGGCCGATGCGTTCTACTCCCAGCCTTTTAAGGGAACTTTCCACGGATTGGCGGATTGTGCCGGGGCGGGAATCGGTGATCAGCGGGTATGGTCCGGGGCCTGCCGTGCCGCTGAAACGGATTCCGAATTTGGTCGCAATAACGATCCTGTCCCGGTAGGGCGCCAGCGCTTTCCCCAGCAGTTCTTCGTTGTCGTGGGGGTGTCCGGGCGTTCCGTACACTTCCGCCGTATCAAAGAATGTATATCCCATATCCACGGCCCGGGACAGGAGTTCCGCCATTTCCTTTTTGTCTGCGGGCGCTCCGTAGGCATGGCTCATTCCCATGCAGCCCAGGCCTATGGCTGAAACCTTCAGGCCGCTTTTGCCCAGCTCCCTGCATGGCATGTTTTGCCCGTTAATTGTTTTCATGCTTGCAAGACTACCATAGGATTTCTATTTTTTCCGATAGACGGATTACAGGTTTTGCTACCATGATTACAGGTTCCCGGAATGAGCTGGATAGCCGGCTCCCTTCCTGCTATGCTCCGGTCAAAAGCAGAGAAAGGGCATGGGCATTATTCTGAACATGGATTCCGTAGGGGACTACAACTCCTTTTTGGGGCAGGAAACGCTGCACCCGCTGGTCAGCGTCGTTGATTTTTCCAGGGTCCCGCCGCTGCGGCATGCCCGCAAGGCTTACGGGTTCTATGCCGTTTTCCTGAAAGACCTGAAATGCGGAGACCTGCGGTACGGAAGACATTATTATGATTACCAGGAGGGAACTCTTGTCTTCGTATCTCCCGGCCAGGTGCTGGGCAATGATGACAACGGGGAATATTTCCGGGTAGAGGGCCATGCCCTCCTGTTCCATCCCGATTTGCTCCGCGGCACCTCCCTGGGACGCAGGATGAAGGACTATACCTTTTTTTCCTATGACGCTTCCGAGTCCCTCCATATGTCGGAGAGGGAAAGGAATTTATTCCTGAACGGCCTGACGGAGATCCGGGAGGAACTGGAACGGGGCGTTGACCGGCATACCAAGTCCATCGTGACAGCCAACATCGAAGTTCTCCTGAACCACTGCATGCGTTTTTACGACCGCCAGTTCATTACCCGCGAGAATGTGAACAGGGATGTGCTGACGGAGTTCGAACGTCTGCTGGATTCCTACTTCGAGGGAGACAAGCCTCAGGAATGGGGTCTGCCCTATGTGCAGTATTTCGCGGATGAACTGCATCTCTCCGCCAACTATTTCGGTGATCTCGTCAAGAAAGAGACGGGAAAAACTCCCCAGGAGCATATCCATATCAAGCTGGTGGACAAAGCCAAGGAGCTCCTTTGCGCCACCAATAAATCCGTTAGTGAAATCGCCTATGAACTGGGGTTCAAGTATCCCCATCACCTGAGCCGCATGTTCAAGAAGAATACGGGATATTCCCCGAGCGAGTTCAGGTTGTCGGCGTGACGCCCGCTCCCTGTCGCCGGACAGCCTGCGGCATTCTGTCTGGAGCGGAACGGTTCGTTCCGGATTGATAGCCGGGCCAGGAATACAGAAAATAATCTTCTGTTCCGAACGGCAATAAACAGGAATGCATCTTTTTTCAGCTGTTCTGTTGTCCGCGGTATTCCTATTGGCACATGCAGGCAGTTTCCGGTGCCTAGGGAATGTATTGCCGGGGGTACAATAATGGCTTCAGCCTGCCGGATTCATATTACGGTTTTATGCCGTGGAGAAGAAATAACGTCATCTTGGAAAGGCAACCTTTTATGAACAGGTATTTTATGAACGTGTGGAGCGATCGTGCGCCGTTACTGCCGTCTTTGGCCTTGTTACGGTTGCGGACAAAGGGTATGGTGCGGCAAGATAACCTGCGCCATTAGACGGCATGATGAATGAAAGCGGTCTGCTGCCCTTCAGGAGACGACCGTTTGCATTCTTCCCGCAACGCCGTTCCGCTGAATAATATAAAACACTACAATAATGGGAAACTCAATAGACCATGGCATGTTCCGGAAGTCCGTCCTGCTGGCTTTCGGATTGTCCATTTCCTTCTCGGGCTTCGCGCTTGCCGCATCGGAAGAACCGGTTTCGGAGCAACAGGCCCAGGCCGTTGAAGGCGCCAGAAAAATCAATCCTGCCGCCGTGGAAGTGTTGCTTGACAACAACCGCCGGATGACGCTCGATTTTTACGGAGACAATGTTTTTCGGATTTTCCGGGATGACAGAGGCGGTATTATCCGAGATCCCAAGGCGGAACCGGAAGCCCGCATTCTGGCGGACAGTCCCCGGAGGCCGGTTTCCCGGCTGGATGTGGACCAGCAGGGCGATGCGGTTGTCATCACTACGGGGAAGGTCAGGATTGAGATAAATAAAAAGACCTCTCTTTTCAAGGTGATCAATCTGAAGGATCATTCCGTGGTGGTGGAGCAGGCGTCCCCCGTGCTTTTTGGAAAGGGCAAAACCAGCTTTTCCCTGAAGGCGAAGCCGGACGAATATTTTTACGGCGGCGGCGTACAGAACGGCCGTTTTTCCCACAAGGGAAAGGTCATTTCCATAGAAAACCAGAACAGCTGGACGGATGGCGGCGTGGCTTCCCCCACTCCCTTTTACTGGTCCACCGGCGGGTACGGCGTCATGTGGCATACCTTCAAGAAAGGGCAGTATGATTTCGGTTCCAGGGAAGAGAATCTGGTGAACCTCTCGCATGATGAAAATTATCTGGATGTCTTTTTCATGGTCAGCGACGGGCCGGTCAGCCTTTTGAGGGATTTCTACCAGCTTACCGGCGCTCCCGTTCTGCTGCCCAAGTTCGCCTTTTACCAGGGCCACCTGAACGCCTATAACCGGGATTACTGGAAGGAAGATGAAAAAGGCATCCTGTTTGAGGACGGGAAACGGTACAAGGAAAGCCAGAAGGATAACGGAGGCATTAAGGAATCCCTGAACGGGGAATTGAATAATTACCAGTTTTCCGGCCGCGCCGTCGTGGACCGTTACAAGGCCCATGACATGCCGCTGGGATGGCTTCTGCCGAACGACGGCTACGGAGCCGGGTACGGCCAGACGGATACCCTGGACGGCAATATTGCGAATTTGAAGAGCCTGGCGGACTACGCCAGGAAAAACGGCGTGGAAATCGGTTTGTGGACCCAGTCCGACCTGCATCCCAAGCCGGAAATCAGCGCTTTGCTCCAGCGCGATATCGTGAAGGAAGTGCGGGACGCCGGAGTGCGCGTGCTGAAGACGGACGTCGCCTGGGTAGGCGCGGGCTATTCCTTCGGTCTGAACGGTATTACGGACGTAGCCCAGATCATGACTTACTACGGGAATAACAGCCGCCCGTTCATTATTTCCCTGGACGGCTGGGCCGGAACCCAGCGGTATGCCGGCATTTGGTCGGGCGACCAGACGGGCGGCGTCTGGGAGTATATCCGTTTCCATATTCCCACCTACATCGGCTCCGGCCTTTCCGGGCAGCCCAATATCTGTTCGGACATGGACGGCATTTTCGGCGGAAAGAACCCGTTGGTGAACGTCCGCGATTTCCAGTGGAAAACGTTCACCCCCATGGAGCTGAACATGGACGGCTGGGGAGCCAATGAGAAGTATCCCCATGCTTTCGGGGAACCTTACACCTCCATCAACCGATGGTACCTCAAGCTCAAGTCGGAACTGCTTCCGTACGCTTACAGCATTGCGGAGGAATCAGTTTCCGGCCTGCCCATGATCCGGGCCATGTTCCTGGAATATCCCAATCCCTACACGCTGGGCAAAGCGACGCAGTACCAGTTCCTCTACGGCCCTTACTTCCTGGTGGCGCCCGTTTACCAGGAAACCAGGGCGGATAAGGAGGGGAATGACGTCCGCCATGGCATTTACCTGCCGGAAGGGCAGTGGATTGATTATTTCACCGGGGATTTGTATGAGGGCGGCAAGATTTACAATGATGTTGATGCTCCTTTGTGGAAGTTGCCCGTGTTCGTTAAAAACGGCGCGATCATCCCTATGGCGAACCCGAGCAACAATGTCTCGGAAATCAATCCCAATCTGCGCATTTACGAACTTTATCCGCACGGCAGCACCTCCTTTACCACGTATGACGACGATGGCGTGACGGAGGAATACAGAACCGGCAGGGGCGTCCGCACTCTGGTGGAGTCCAGGGTGGACGGCAAAAACAACGTGACCGTCACTGTTCATCCGGCGGTGGGGGATTTCGACGGTTTCCAGAAAAAGAAGGCCACGGAATTCCGCATCAATGTGACGCAGAAGCCGTCCGGGGTTTCCGCCAAAATTGGGGAAAACAGCATCAACCTGGCGGAAGCGAATTCCCTGGAGGATTTCAAATCCAGGGAGAATGTTTATTTTTATGACCGGGCTCCCAACCTGAACAGGTTCGCAACGAAAGGCAGCGATTTTGAAAAAAAGGTGATCGCCGGGAATCCGCAATTGCTGGTGAAGCTGGCCGCAGCAGATATCACGGCGGCCCCTACGGTGCTTTCCGTGGAAGGGTTCCGGTTTGAACCGGCTGAAAAGTATCGCCTTTCTTCCGGAGCCCTGACCGCTCCCGCCAATGCCGCGGTGACGGAGGAAAACGCGGCGGCCTATACCCTGAAGCCTACGTGGGACGCCGTCCCGAACGCCGATTTTTATGAAATCGAGTTTGGAGGAATGCTGTACACCACCATCAAGGGAACGGAATTCCTGTTTGAGGATTTGGAGGCCGAGACTCCTTATTCCTTCAAGGTGCGGGCCGCCAACCGGGACGGCCATTCCGCGTGGACGGCCGTCAGCGCGAAGACGAAAGCCAATCCGCTTGAGTTCGCCATTCCGGGAATCGAAGGTGAAACGAGCGTGGAAAACCAGGGCAGCTCCCTGGCGAAGCTGTTTGATTTCAAGGAAAAGGATGTGTGGCACACGAAGCATGATGCGAAGGCTGTTCCGTTTGACCTGGTCATGGACCTGAAAACGATTAACAGGCTTGAGAAGTTTCATTACGTTCCCCGCGAGGACGGCGGCAACGGAACGCTGCTGAAAGGCGCTGTTTATTACAGCATGGACCGGGAGAACTGGACGAAGGCAGGAACATTCCAGTGGGATAAAAATGGAGACGTGAAGATATTCGGCTTCAAGGATGCTCCCACGGCGCGCTATATCAAGCTTCATGTCACGGAAAGCGCGGGTGATTACGGCTCCGGCAGGGAAATCTACGTTTTCAAGGTTCCGGGTACGGAAAGCTATTTGCCGGGCGATATCAACAACGACGGCAAGATTGACCGGAATGACCTGACTTCCTACATCAACTATACGGGCCTGCGGAAAGGCGATTCCGACTTTGAAGGCTACATCAGTAACGGGGACATCAACAAGAATGGCCTTATTGACGCTTACGATATTTCCGTGGTAGCCACCCAGCTGGAAGACGAAGCCGACCAGCCGCAGGAAGAAGCCGACAAGAAAGATGAGGAAGAGGATAAGGCGGTAGGGGACGACGAGAAGAAAAAAGCCGCCGAGGAGGCAAAGAAGAAAGTCCGCGTGGACGGAACGCTTTTGCTTAGTGCGGATAAGAAAAGGTATTCCAGGGGAGACGCCGTCAAGGTGTCCGTAAAGGGCCGGAACCTCCGGCTGGTGAATGCCCTGAGCTTCGCTCTTCCGTATGACCCCAAGGATTTGGAATTCGTGGGCGTGGAGGTGAAGAACATGAAGAACATGGAGAACCTGACGAACGACAGGCTTCATACGAACGGGACCAAGGCCCTGTATCCCACCTTCGTCAACATCGGAGACAAAGAGCCTGTGGAAGGAACCTCCGAACTGTTTGTGCTGAAATTCAAGGCTCGTCGCGACATGAAGTTCCAGCCGAAGCTCACGGACGGCATAGTGGTGGATAAAAAGCTGAACACCAAAAAATTGTAATTTAACATCCTGATACGGCTCCATGCCCGGCCAAACGGCGGCCGCGCATGGAGCTTGCCGTTCCGGCGGAGTATTTCCGCAGTATTCATCGCTGTGGAGCGGTGTTCTTCCGCGTGTTTCGGAAAATCCGGACGGAGCGGCGACGCGGAAATATTTTCCTGCCTCGCGTTTCCGGCGGAGCGTGATGCAATGGGGCTATCTTAACAGGCGGATGAACCGTTTTTTTCTGGCGCGACCGGTCTTTTCCCTTATGTTGGGGGCACCAGACAGGCCCCACGATGTCATGACCGGCCCCGGACTCATCTCCTTGTTCTGTTTTTTGATAACGGCCGCCTATTTTTTGCGCGGCGGGATGTGTGCGGGCATTGTTTTGTGCATGGGCCTGGCGTTTTTTTCATTTTCCCGTCGCGGCTGGCTTCGCAGGAGCGTCACGTTTCTGCTGCAGGTTTCCCTGCTTTTCTGGGGGGCGGAAGCCTGGCGTCTGGCTAGGCTGTGGATGATGGAAGGGGGGCCTTTCCTGCTCTGGACTTCCATTCCGGCTGCCGCGCTGTTGCTTCATGCGGTGGCCATTCTATGGCGGAGGCGCGGAGAAAAGAATTTGCCCGTCCCGGAGCTGGCCCGCAGCCGCGTATTTTCCGTTTCCGTATTGCTTCTGTTTTTGCTGGATGCGCTGGTTCCTTTACGTTTGCTGATGGGGGAGCGCATCTTGCCGTGGCAGGGGGCTAATGGGCTGGCGATTCTTCTCCTGGCCTGGTGGGGCGGCTATTGCGCGGAAGGTTTGTTGAATCCGCAGACGTCTCCGCGCAGGCGGCAGGTGATGTGGACCGTGTTTGCCTCCGCTTTTTTTCTCCAGTTTCTGCTGGGAGTGACGGTGGCTCCCTCCCTGCTGATGACGGGGAAGCTCCATATTCCCGTGCCGTTTATGATGATTTCCGGCCCGGTTTACCGGGAAGAAGGTTTTTTCATGCTGGCATTGTTCAGCGTATCCGTCCTTATGGCCGGGAGTTCCTGGTGCAGCCATTTGTGCTACTTCGGGGTGTGGGACTGCCTGGCCGCCGCTTCTTCCCGCAGGAAGGGGCATCCGGTGCCGGGTGGAAAAAAAGCCTGTGACTGGAGGTGGTTTTCCCTTGCTGCGGCAGTGGGGATTCCCCTCCTTTTGTCCGTGTGGGGCGTTCCGCTGGGGTATGCCCTGGCGGCGGCGTTCGCCGTAGCTCTCACGGCTCCATTTGCCTGGAAGAAAAGTTCCGAAAACGGTGTGCGGGAATATTGCAGCAGGTTTTGCCCCATGGGGCTGGCCGCCAGTTTGCTGGGCAGGCTGTCCCCGTGGCGCATGCGCGTCAGGGAGACATGCACCGGGTGCATGCGGTGCGCCTCCACCTGCCGTGATCTCTCCATCTCGCGCGGGGGCGGGGCCTGCCGCATTTCCCGGCGCTGCACCTTGTGCCGCGACTGTATTTCCCGGTGTCCGCATGGCGCTTTGAGCCTCGGCATGGCCGGCCCCTTTTCCTCTGTGCCGTCCGCGCAGGCGGATATGTATTTTGTAACGCTGGTTTCCGTCATGCATGTGGTCTTCCTGGCCACGGCTCGAATCTGATTTTTATGTTGCCATGAAAGATTCCTGCTCCCTGGAGTATCCGTTTTGCGGAGGATGGATGGAATCTGTCCATTAGGAGGCTTTTTCAGGGTTGCCGTCAGAGGGATTCAGGCAGCGGTGCAGGAGGGGGACGGCCCTGAATTCATGGAACGGCATGGTTCCCTCTTCCCATCCGAAAGAGTGGATTTTGGTTTCAAAAGGCCATTTTTGTTATTCATTGAGAGATTTATTGATGATTTAAAGTTTTTGTTATGATTTTTGAATGACCGTTCAATTTATTAAAGTCACTAAAAAAGATAGGGTCTGCTATGCTCCGGTGCCGGAGCCGGTGGAAGAGGGGGATAAGCTGGAAATCATGGAAATGAAGGATGAAGCCCTTTTCCCGCCGGCAGGGAAAAACGCAAGGATTTCCCTATCCAGGAATCCCATGGTATTCGTGAAAATGAATGACGGATTCCAGCGCATCCTGATGAAGCATATCCTGTATGTGGAGGCGGGCGGAAGTTATTGCACGCTGCACGTGCACGGCATGCCGGCTATCCTGGTATCCGCTCCGCTGGCGCGGGTATCCGAGCATCTGGATGGGGAATATTTTATCCGCGTGCACCGTTCCTACCTGGTTAACAAGCTGCATATAGAATCCATTGCGGGCAACTTCCTCCAGGTGGGCGTCGTTGCCATTCCCATCAGCAAATTCATGAAGAAAAAAGTGCTGGGCAGTTTGAACATGCTGTCGTTTTCCAAATAAGTTCCGGCCTGCCGCACGGGCTCCTGCGGCGTTCCGGGAAAGCGAAATGGAACGGCCGGAAAGGCGGGATGGAAGCAGAAACGGAATGGCCGCATCATTCACGACGTCGCCGGAAGGCGGCATATCAATGAATCTAAACCAGAAATAGAAATTAAATATATGGCAATTGACAGATCAGCAGCAGAAGCGGCGACTTCCTCCCTGCAGTCGCTGCCTTTCGGCAACATCATCGGCGGTCCCCTGGTCGCCTGTGTGGAAGCACAGGCCCAGGCGGCCCGGACTTCCTGGGAATTCATCCAGAACGTGGGCCTGTACGCGGATGGGGAAGAGAAGAAGACGGTGAACGTTTCCTTCCAGTTCATCAAGGACGGCCGCATGGCTCAGATTACGGTTCCCCTTCTGACCATCGTCCCCATTCCCTATATCGCCATTAACTCCATCGACATCAATTTCAAGGCGAATATCAGCGCGTCCGCCGCCAGTACGGAGACGGAAAATTCCTCCAGTTCCGTAGACACCAGCGTTTCCGCCTCTGCAAGGTGCTTTTGGGCGCGCGGCAGCATGAATGCCAGCTATTCCAGCAAAAAGGACTCCTCTGCGACCAGGGATTCCAAATACAGCGTGGAATACACCATGGACGTAGCCGTCCATGCCGGACAGGACAGTATGCCTGCCGGGATGGCCAAGGTGCTGGAGATGCTGAACAATAGCATTTCCGTCGTTTCTCCGGAAGGGTTCCTGGACGTGCAGCATGCCATCCAGGACGACGGAACCGTGAAATTGATAACCTCCTACAAAAACAGGGAGGGGCTGTTTGACCCGGAAGCCATCACCCTGCGGATAGGCGAAGCGACGGAAATATTTGAAAACGGTGCGGGGAATGAAGCCAGGATTGTGAAAACGGATTCCGGCAAGGAATACACACTTTCCAGGGAAGACGCCAGAAACTGCACGGTGAGCGCTGGAGAACTCAAGAGGAAGGTGGCTGTAGGCGCCTGATAACCGAACCATAGCGATTTCTCCTCCATTCCAGAGCCATGTCCCGTCTTAATCTCATCGTGGAATCCCTGCTGAAGGACATTATTGAAGCGCAGCATGCGGCAAACTGCCACGCGGCATCACTGGCGCGCCAGTATGGGAAGAGAGGCCGTGCGTGCGGTTTCCCGCTTCCCAGCGCCCAGATAGGCTCCCTGGAATTCGATTTGAAATATGCGGTGACGGGAACTTCCGGGGTGGAGGAGAAACAGGTTGCGGACACGGAGCAGTGGAGCCTGTTCCGGCAGGAACTGGAAGAGCGCGTGCCGGCGTTTGCCATCCGTTCTATTGTGATGGCCGTGGTGCATTCCAGCCTTCCGGACGACGAAGCGAGAAGCGACTTCTCAAGCCTGCTGGCCAGGGAGGAACAGTGGAAAAAGAATTTCTGCTCCTACCTGGGGAAGAAAATTTCCGCAGCCGTTTCCGCTCATGAGGGCGCGCTCCTGAAGGCGGAACCCGGGCTGGACAGGGGATTGCTGCTGGAGCTTCTGGCAGGCGTCGCGGAAAGGGAATTCATGGATAATCCGGAGCTGGAGGACCTGTTCCTGGGAACCCGGGGAGACCCCCTCAGGCAGGAATGCCGCGCCAATCTCCGGGAAGGCCTTTCCTCTTTCTTGGCCGCTCTGGCGGAAAAGTACGTCCTCACCAGGCAGGAAAGCAGTGTGGTGGTGGATGTGGAAGTAGAGGCGGACAAGCTGAAAAAGATGCCGGAGGAAGCCGTGCAGACCCTGCGCCTGAATATATCCCCTGCTTCCATTCCCTCCGTTCTGGCGGAGCAGAATGATGTTTCCGGGTTGTCCGCGCAATAGTGATAGATGATGAGTGATTCTACAAATAATAACAAGGTGAACGGGCACATTATGAGCCTGCAGCAGCTGATTTCAGCGCCGCTGGTCGCAACGATTGACGCGGATGCGATGTCCACGGAACGCTACATGAAGCATTTCATGTCCCTGGCCTTTGAGTCCTACAATCCTGTGGACGGTTCCACCGGGGCGTTGAGGTTGATCAGCTTCAATTTTACGGACAGCGACGCTTCCGGCGGCGCGGAAAAGAAGGTCAGCGTGCCGCTCGTCAGCCTGGTGACGCTGCCGCTGCTGCAAATCAAACAGGCGGATTTTGATTTTGACATCAATATCATTGACGCCGTAGCCGCCGCGCCGAATGAACATTTTTCCCTGAACAGGGGAGAGGTGGAGTCCCCCGGCGGAAAAGAGCGGGATGAAGGGCTGAATTTTCGGGCTTCCCTGGCTCCGCAGTCCGGGAGAGGGGCTTCTTCCTCCCTGCAGGCGAACATGAAAATCCATGTCTCCATGCAGCAGGCTGACATGCCTTCCGGCCTGTCCCAATTTCTCCAGCTGGCTTCCAGGCCGCATTATGAGGATGTCCCTTCCCGGGAAAAGAATGATTAATTGAAAGAAACGATATGGACCAGAAAACAACTTATTCCTACCAGCGTACTCCGGGCCTTGACTGCCCCAAATGCGGGGTGTATTTCCCCACGACCATTCCGGACTTGCTGTCCGGCTCCATCAGGTGCCCTTATTGCGGCCTGACGCTTTACATTGACCGGAAAGAATCAGGCCATGCCATGCAGGCCCTGGAAAATTTCCAGAACGCATTAGACAAGCAGCTTCCCTCCGCCTCCCTGTCATGAAGAAACCGTTGATTATCCTGTCCGCCGTGCTGTGCATGGTTCTGCCGTCCTTGTCTCCGGCGGAGATGCGGCAGCGGGAACCCCGCCAGCTTGCCGCCGCCTGGCAGGAAGTAAAGAAGCAGATAGCAGACGACGGGAAAACCATCCGTGTGAGGGACGGCATTCAAGCGCTTGAACTCCTGGCGGAACTGGGGATCTCTTCCGTTCCGGCGGACGGCGTCAGGCTGTCCCGCGGCAGTCTGACCATTGTGGTCACGCGTGGGAAGAAAGAGGACGGGGTTTTTTACGTGCTAGCTGTTAAGGAAGAAGGGGGCGCAAGCCTGGAAGTGAAGATGGTTCCTCCTTCCTGATTTGCCGGAGAGGAAGGTCATTCATTTTCAAAATCCCACACGCGGCGGCGGGCGTTTTTCTTCGTCCGCCCGCCGTTGGCTTTCCGGAAGGGGTCAAAAAGAGAGTCCAGCCCGTTCCCTTTCAGCAGCAGGCACTGTTCCATCAGACGGCCCAGTTTCCCTTTCGGGAACCCTTTGGCCTGGAACCAGGCCAGATATTCCTGGGGGACGTCCATCAGCGGACATCCCTTGGGCGGGTATTTGGCAGGACCGTACATGCCGAAAGGGATATGGGTCTGCGCGATTTCCTCCACCAGTTTTCTCAAATCTTCCGCATCTGGTATTTCAGGATCGTTCATAGGTTTTGCAGAATAAATGGTTGCAGGCATTCCGCCAGCCTTTCCGGCGTTTCCAGGGGAAGCCGGTGGCCGGCATGAGGGATGATGACGGCTTGCCCTCCTGCCATGCGCCGCGCCAGGGCGCTGAATCTGGCATCGCGCTGTCCGGCAATCCACAGCTGGGGAACAGGGGATTGCTTCAAAAGCGGGGCCAGGTTTTCCTGTGCGCCCACGGACCAGTCAATAAAGGCGCGGGAGATGGATTTGCGCCACGGTTTCAGGGAAGAACGGTCCGGAGGCGGCGGACTGCCTTCAAATACGCCCTGGGCATCCCATTCCTTCAAAAAATTTTCCCAAGATGCGGAAAGGCATTGGACGGCCCATTCCGCATCCTTCGCCCGCCGCGCCGCCCGTTCCTCTTCATGTTCCAGGCCGGGATTGGCGCTGACGAATATGGCTCCTTTCCAGAGAGGGGGATGGGCCAAAACGGCCTGCATGGCCAACCTGCCCCCCAGGGAATAGCCGCAGATGAGGGGATGACGATCCTGGGAGGCTATTTCGGAACAAAGCACGCGCCCCATATCCTTCAGGCTTTTGGGGCAGCATTCCAGATACCTCCAGAGGTTCAGGGCGCGAGCCTCCACTCCTCCGGCACGAAGAAAATCCATGACGGGTTTCCAATCCGCCGGAGAACCCAGATTGCCGTGCAGAAGCCAAAGCATGGTCGGAACCGTCTTTCTATTTGACGCCGTAGCCGGCGAGGCCGTTCATAAACATCTGGACGGAAATCATGATGAGCACCATGCCCATCATCCGTTCCAAGGCGATTGTCCCTTTTTCTCCCAGCAGACGCAGGAACTTCTGGGCGATGAAAAGCACCATTCCGGAGAGGAACCAGGCGGTCACGATGGCCCCGGCATAGGTCATCTGGGAAATGCTGTCCGGAGTCTGGGAGGCGTGCAGCATAATGATGGACAGGGAAGAGGGGCCGGCCATCAGGGGCATGGCGATGGGAACAATGAAGGGTTCGTCTTTTCCGTCCGCTCGTCCGGAAGAAGAAAGCATATCCTTGGCGGGGAAGACCATGCCCAGCGCTACGAGAAACAGCAGGATGCCTCCGGAAATGCTCAGGGTGGAAGGTTCCAGCCCCAGCAGGTTCAGCAGGAATTTTCCGGAAAAGAAGAAAAGGAGCAGCAGGCTCAACGCAAATACAAGCTCCCGTGTCAGAATAGCCTTCTGCTGGGCGGGCGAGTATTTTTTCAGCATTCCCTGGATCATGGGCGCCAGACCCACCGGGTCGATGACGATGAACAGAAGAATAACAGTGGAAAGGAAGTCCTGCATGGGATATGCCCCGTTGTAAACGATACGGGCGTGTACGTCAAAGGGAACCGCCAGCAGTGGAAATTTTCTCTGCCCGGATTGCTATTTTCTTCACCAGCGCAGGAGCCGGGCCTTTATGCCTGGAAAGCGATTTGAGGAATTCTGGGGAAACTTTGCGTAGGAGACCATAGCTTTTTAATAAAACAGAAAAGCTATTAAGGCAAGGCTCCTTCGGGAGACCGGCTCGATGTTTCAAAATCTGCTTTCCCTACATACTCCCTTCGAACACCGGGGTTCGCAAATCCATCCTTGAATCTGACTTCAAGCTCGTACCTCTTGTTATTGCGAAGGTGCTCTAAATACGTCAGCAACAAATAAGCTTCCTGGATGGGAACTTCATGCTTTTCTCCCGGCTGCAACGTAATGAAACGTATGGAAAACGGTAGACGTTCAACTGTATACAGGGGACTATACCAAGCTAAAGGCTTCTTTCCATCGCTTATTACGCTCCCTATACACCCAATTCTTTTCTCGCCTTCCTTTCGCCATATTTCGATGTGGATATTAGGGCTATGATCCTTCAGGGGATAAAAGTCGTCGAACAGGCGCACGGTCTTTTCGCCCTTGTTCGTGAACACCAGCTTGAAGTCAGGGAACGTCTCTCTTGTGTCAAACCGGGTCTTTTCCATCACCACGGAACATTCCACTCCGTTGTCGGCCATGTCCCCCCATGCCGCAGCATGGAGGGACAGGTTTGCCAGAAGTATTAAATACCGGAAGATTTTTTTCATTACAGCGCGAGTTTGGCCGTCGCCCGGAGCATCCCCAGGAAACAATCCTTACCCTGCTGATTATAGTAGCGCGTTTCGAGTTCACAAGAACATTGTTTCCAGCCTTCCAGATCGACTTCATCCAGGCATACCGGAATCGTGACGCTGTATTCCCGGCCGGGGGCCAGTTCCCGGTAGTTCAAGGGTCGCTGGAAGGTCATGGTGCCAATTTCCCTGTTCAGGATGCGGACATCTCCCCGTTCCGTCCTCAATACAGTCACGAAAAAGTAATCGGCTGTTTCGTCGTTGATTTCGTCCGGAATCCGGACAGGCTCGTTTCCTTCGTTGCGGAAGGAGACTGTAATTTCGCCCTTCATGAAATTGGCAGTGTCCACAATGGAGAGCTGAAGAGGTGTCGATACCTCTGCAATTGCCATACTGCGGGTTTTACCTTCGTTAACCGGAGGCAAGAAACAGGGCGGCTCAATAATACCGGGTTCTGTTACATTTGTGGGTACTTTGCTCCATCCCTTGATTTCGGCTACCCTGATAAGCTTGCGGGTAGTGTTATTCAGGACCTTTTGTCCGGCACAGTAAGGTCTGTCACCTGGGTTATCCGGCAATTTTTTTATGTAAGCGATAACCTCTGTCATAAAGTTAATGCTAGCATTTACGGCTGTCAGATCCATCGCAGCTATGGCGGTTTCCATATCCTTAACTTTATCGCAGGAAAGAGTTTTCTCTTCCAATTTTTCCTGCAATTTCAAATGTTTCCAGTAGAATTTGTAGGCATCTTCCCATTGACGGCGGTGGTGTTCTTCGTGGGCGAGAGAAGCTTCCGCCGTGTGCCATATCCCAAGACCTTCACCGCTCTGGTATCCGTTCAAATCGTTAACCGCCATAATGCAGTCCTCTTCATTGGTGGGAGGTGTAAGAAGGGCATCAATGAACGACCCGGTACGAACAACTACCGTAGCGCCACCAGAAGCAGAAACAACGCGACACCTCCATACATTCTCAGTTTCATCCTTACAAACCGTTACAACGATGTTAACAGGCGTGTTTTTTGTCTGACTATTACCTTCTTCTTCCGTGGTAACAGGTTCCGGTTTCTCAAATTCAAATTCCACGTTTTTGGACGGTTCGCAGGTAATGGTGGATTCCTTTTCAATCGTCCACAATTTGATTTTGGGGGACGGCGAGAATTCGCGCTTCATCGTCGAGTTGCCTTCATACTTCCCTGCCTGAATGGGTTCCCTGTCCATCGTGACGTTGAACGCGGCAGCGTTGTTGCTGACGGGGGTGTAGGCGTTGTTGGTCCACGACAGAGCCACCTTGTAATAGCCCGCTTTCAGGTACCTGGAATCGGTTTCAATATTCAGCTTGCCGTTGGGTGGTGTCCCATCCTTTTTTATAGCTTGCTCACCGGCAATCGTCAGGCTGCCTGTGTCGTCGGCTTCCACGCCGAAATAGTACAGGCCGTCTTCCTCGACCTTGATGAACATTTCCGGCGCTCCGGCGCAAGTGGCGTGCTCGCACGCCGAACCGTCAAAGTTGAACTCCATCGCGTCAACTCCGAGTTTCTGAGGGATGAGAGCCTGCTCCCCGTCGCAGATAAGCTTCGGACCGACCGCCTTGTTCAGTGGTATATAATTATTCATGTTCCTGATCGTTTCCTGTTTGAGAACTAACCATTTAGCTCTCAAATGAACATAAGGAATTCCAAAAAGAACAACAACACGTCCCGGACGTGATGAAAGAAAAATCCCCGATTATCTCCAATAAAAATGGCGGATGCCATTCAGCACCAGCCATATATATGTTAATAGTTTGGAACGTATCGCTACGCTTGTGTATGAATTAAGCTAGACCCTACAGGGGCTGGTAGCCCCGTTCCTCCTGCCGGATGAGTTGCCCCTCCGGGATACAGACTCTTTACATTTCCGTTTTCGGAAAAAGCGGGGTTTCTGAAATACGGATTCAAGGCAGTCGGGAAAAATAATACGGAAACGCCCGGCACGGAGGCTTGTGACGCCGGACGGGCATTGGATGGTATTTCCGTTCCCGGAGTTACAGAAGAAGGTCCTGGATGTTGTCCGAGGAGATGACGCCTGTTTCCGTGGAGGACAGTACGCAGAGGGCGTCTACCAGGTTTTCCTGCCCCAGAGCCAGCCCGGCTTCTTCCACCAGCACATCGTCAATATTCAGGGTAGCGATGGAAAGGGGCACCGTTTCCGGGGCAGAGGGTTCCATCAGGGCTGCAATGCCGATGACGGCAGCCACCAGGGCCGCCGCAGCAGCTCCCCAAATGCGGAAGGAATGCCGCTTGAAGTGATGAATGGATTCCACCGGAACGGCGGGAGTGCATTCTTCCCTTTCAATACGCATCATGACCTTGCGGGCAAAATCGTCCCCCGGCGCAGGTTGGGAGGCATGTCCCAGAATCTGCCAGAGTTTTGTATCGTCCTGTTCGTTCATGGTTATGGTTCCGCTGAGGGTTCTATGAAGAAAAACACCGGAAGATGGGTCCGGTTTCTTGCCGGCGTCATTTTTTCCGTTCTGACGCCTGTCTGATGACGGGGGCCAGCACGGCGGCGATGCGTGCGTAACCGGCCGCAGAAGGGTGCAGTCCGTCGCTGGAAAGCTCTTCCGGGACGTATCCGTCGCTATTAGCCATGACGCGTCCCGGTTCCGTATAAATGAAATTTTCTTCCGCGGCCAGGCGGTTCAGGAGGAGATTGATGCCGGCAATGCGTTCCGCCGTACCTTCCCGGGCGCTGTTGCGCGGGTAAAATCCCTGGAGGATGATGACGGCTTTTGCCAGTTTGCCGGTGATTTCCCGGCAGACGGCACGAATGCCTTCCAGGATTTCCCCGTCCGTGTTTTCCGCAAGGTTGTTCGTGCCCAGGAGCACCACGCAAACGGCATTGTCTTCCGCACCGTCCAGTTCTCCGTGGCGGAGCCGCCACAAGGCGTTTTCCACCCGGTCGTAGCCGAACCCCAGATTGACCGCCCGCATTCCCGCCGTGCACAGGTTCCATGTTTCCGGGGATTTTTGCAAAATGTCCCGGTGCGGTTCATCCACGGGCGCACCTCCCCAGAAATGCGTGATGGAGTCTCCGATGAAGAGGAGGTCCGGGTGTGTTTCGCGCACGATGCGGCACGCGGCTTCATGCCGGGATGCCCAGTCGTAAATCATGAAGTCCCGGTCCTGGGTGCAGGGAATCAGCGTGGAGGGTACGGCCCGGGCGGGAGGAGGTCCGGGCATGATGAAGGTTTCCGGGGCTGTAATGCCGCGCTTTCCCCGGAACAGGCGGAAGCGGATGCGTGCGCCGGGCGGGGCCTGCACCGGAGCCAGATAGCGGCCCTGCGTGCAGAGCATGCGGGGAGAGCCCGCATTCACGTCCATTCGGATGACGGCTTCCGGCGGAGCGTTCACCGCGGTAAGTACCAGTTCTCCCGCCTCATTCAGGGAGGCGCGGATTCCGGGGGGTGGGGATGATTCTATCATGAAACGTCGCGCATGTGCTGGCGCATTTGCCTGCGTCCGATGGAGTTCGGCCCGCGGCTGTCCTGCATGCAGTAGTTCACGGGGCGGCTCTGGGAGGCGCCGTGGGGAGCGCCCAGGCGCTTGTCCGGCTCTGACGGCAGCAGATGCACCACTCTCTTGTTTTTCCAGACCAGCCAGAGCACCACTATGGCCGCCAGTGCGGAGATGTGCAGGATGATGCCGGCTACATTGGCCAGGGCGAAAGTCATCCAGGCTTTCATCATGGCATGGAGGGAGGATTCTTGCGTTTCCTCCGGTTCCTGGATGGTGATGTTGGCTTCCGGGATGCTGGCAGGGTTGTCAGGCTCCAGTGCGGGAAGGGTGGGCCTGGGGGCGGATGCCATGTCCGCCTCTGTTCTTCTTGCCAGGGAAATCATGGCCTCAATGAGCTCGTCCTGCGGATTGGTGAATCGGGAGGCGTCCTGCTTCACCTGGTACAGGAGATCCCTCCGTCCCGCATCCCTAAGCTGGGAGCTCAGCTCCGGATCCAGTGCGATCTGGGCGCTTTTAATATCCCCCATGTGGAAATGGAGCAGCAGGTTGCGCTCCTTGTTCCTGAATATCTGGCGGGCGATGGTGGGAGCATTGACGGAAGGGGGGACTTTCTGTCCGGCCGCGAAGATGCTGACGAACAGGTTGACATTGTAGCGGGATTTGATGAGCTTGATAAGTTCGATGACGTCATTGCTTTCCACTTCCGCGAGAAGCTTCTGGGGGTCAATCAGGCCTGTGGAGGTGCGGATGTAGTCCGGCAGGAAATATTCATTGACGTCCGTAAAGTCCTCCGGAATGGGATCCACGGCGGGGGAGTCTGCATTGGCGGCGGGTTCCGGCATGGGGTCGGAGGGAGCCGCTGCCGCATCCACAGGGGGCAGCAAGGGAGGGTTGGCATTCCACCACGCGCCTCTCATCAGGGATTGCTGGTCGTGGTTGGTCCATTTCAGGGCGGGTAATTCCTGGGCGGGTAATTCCTGGGCGGGAGCCGGAAAGATGGCCGCCGCCAGCAGGCATGGGAACAAAAGGGGGGTCATGCGCCTCCTCCTTTCCGGTCCTCGGGGGTGGGAGGCGTTAATCCGTAGCGCATGGGATGCCTGACTTTGGAGCGCGCTTTCCTGGCTACGAGCTGGACGGCGTTTTTCATGATGGCCCCCGCAGCCTGGAGCAGCATGCTTTCCCGCAGGGGAATGCGGGCTTTCATGATGGATTTGTTGATCAGGTCCGGCTCTACATAAGGGTCCAGTTCATAGCCCCACATGAAGCAGGCCGTGTCCGTGCGCACGTCCAGCACCAGAACCAGGAGCCACTGGGGATCCAGCGGTCCCTGATGGTTAGGGAAGCCGGCCTCATCCACCGTCAGGTGGTTCATCGTCCAGAAACTGTGCGGAATAAGGGAAAAGGGCTCCAGGATGTTGGGGAAATAGACGGACAGGAGAACGGGGGGGATGCGGCGTTCCAGTTTCTCCAGCAGGGCATTCAGCCTCATGCGGTCCTGCTGCCGGAGAGCGCCGGCGTTGTCGCATACGCGGCGGTAGGGTATGGCGTCTTTGCCGTATTTTTTGTCCAGGTTTTCCAGGGAAAAACCGCAGTGAGGGCACAATGATTCCGCCCCGCGGTGGAAATTATGTAAACACTTCGGACAAGTCGGCACAAGGAAAGTTTAAGCACGAAGTTCGTTGCCGAAAAGACTAATTGTCAGAAAGAAATCATGTATGTCTCAATCTTCCAGATTTTCTTTCGTGACACGGTAAATGGCGGCGCATCTGGGGCACGTGACTTCCAGCTCCTCTTCTCCCTGGAACAGGTCTTCCTTGTTGTCCTGAAGGGTCTTGAGCGTGGGCAGGATGCGGTCCAGCGTGCAGCCGCAGTAAAAGCGGAACCGGCGCGTTTCCAGCACTCGGGTATTTTCATCTTCTTCCAGATGGGCCATTTTCTCCCGGGTGAGGGAAGCAAGCCATTCTTCATCCGCGTCAGGCTGGGCCGTCACCATGGTGTAGCATTCATCCGGGAGCTCAATGCAGCGGGCGTTTCTCTGTTCGCTTTGCCTGTAGAATTCCTCCACCCACCGGGCCGGAGACGTTCCCGGAATGGGTACGACGGAGTATTGCGGTTCAAACCCCTTGCGGAGCAGGGTGGAATACAGCGTGTTTTCTTCAGGTTCCTTAATGTCCTGTGTGAAGACGCGCCCCACTACGGATTCCGTCAGGGAAGAACCGGTGACAAACAGATTGGCGACGGCAGGCGTCCGGAGATTGACTGTCCAGGCATGCTGCTCCGCCCAGGGCCGTGCGACCATATAGAGGGTGAAATAGGCCATGAGTTCTTTCAGCAGGCTGTCGCAGAGTTCTTCGTTGCGCAGGCCGTACTGCATGAGGTGAAGGTAGTAGTCCGTAAACAGGGGAGAAAATTTTGACCTGAGCGCCAGGCAATTGCGTCCGCGGACAAAGATGGATTCAACCGTAATGAATTCTTCTACCAGTTCTTCGCTCATGTCATTCAAATTCGGTCTTCCTTTGTGGAAAATCAACCGTTCCTCCTGTCATTAGGAACCATCATGACAGGCAGGTGCGGCAGTATTCTTTTTCCCGGCAGGGAAAGGTGCGGCGGAGAAACGGGCGGGAAATAACGGAGGGGCCCGGAGACTGTACGCAATAAGCCTTTACCATGCCTTTTTGCGCGTTTAACATGCACCCATGGCAACTGACAAGAATATCACCATCCATACTTCCAAGGGCGACATCAGGCTGACGGTGTTTGCTTCCAAGACGCCCGTGACGGCGGCTTCCTTTCTGAATCTGGCGTCTAGGGGGTTTTATGACGGGCTCAAGTTTCACCGCGTGATTCCGGATTTCATGATTCAGGGCGGCGACCCCACCGGTACAGGCATGGGGGGCCCTGGCTACAGGTTTGAGGACGAGTGCCGCCCGGACCTCAGGCATGACGGCCCCGGCGTTCTTTCCATGGCGAACGCGGGCCCCGGCACCAACGGTTCCCAATTCTTCATCACCCATGTGCCCACCGACTGGCTGAATGGTAAGCACACCGTCTTCGGCAAGGTGACGGAAGGCCAGAGCGTGGTGGATTCCATTAAGCAGGGAGACACCATCTCCGGCATTACGATTGAAGATAATGCGGATGATCTGTTTGCGGAACAGGCCGACCGCATTGCCGCGTGGAACAAGGCGCTTGGTAAATAACCTCATTCCGGCATTCACTCGGCGGAGCGCGGCGCGGGGGCGCCCGTTCCGCTGTTTTCCTCTCTCTGCTTTTTCAGTACATGGTTCTGTCTGTTCAAAACCTGCGTGTGCAGTATGGCGCGCGCGTCCTGTTCAATGACCTTTCCTTTACAGTGGAGGATGGGGAAAGAATTGCCCTCGCGGGCCATAACGGCGCGGGGAAATCCACGCTGATGAAGTGCATCGCCGGTTTGAATGAACCGGATTCCGGCTCCATTATCAAATCCAGGCATTCCCAGGTGGGTTATCTGCCCCAGGAAGGAATTCATATCCGAGGGCGCAGGCTGATTGATGAAGCCATGTCCGCCTTTGCGGACCTGATGGATCTTCAGGAGCGCATTGATGTCCTGACGCGGGAAATGGCGGGGCTGGATCCCCGTTCCGCCGCCTACTCTGAAGTTCTCAATGAAATCGGGGAACTGGAACTGGTGCTGCATGCCCATAATTCCGCCCGGCTGCGTCCCCGGACGGAATCCATCCTGCGCGGACTGGGATTCAAAGACAGGGATTTTGACCGGGATTGCGGAGAATTTTCCGGCGGCTGGCAAATGCGCATCGCATTAGCCAAACTGCTGCTCCGGGAGCCTGAAGTGCTGCTTCTGGACGAACCTACCAACCATTTGGACATCCAGTCCCAACGGTGGATGGAACAATATCTGCGCTCCTACCGGGGCGCTATCATCCTTATTTCCCATGATGTGGCGCTTCTGGATGCTCTGGTTTCCCGTACGATTGCTTTTTACCACGGCCGGGCGGAGGAGTACGCGGGCAATTTTTCCTATTTTCTGAAAGAAAGCGTGCTGCGGAAGGAAATTCTGCTGCGCCAGAAAAAGGCTCAGGACCGGGAGATTGCCAAAACGAAGGAATTTATCGACCGTTTCCGTTATAAAGCCACCAAGGCTTCTCTGGTTCAGTCCCGCATCAAGCAGTTGGAAAAAGTGGAACTGATTGAGGTGGAAGAGGATGATGCCGTCATGAACTTTCACTTTCCTGCTCCTCCCGCTGGCGCCCATTCTGTGGTCAGGCTGGAAAAGGTTTCCAAACATTATGGTTCCGTTTCCGTTTTTGAGAATGTGGATTTTGAAATCGTCAAGGGGGACCGCATTGCCATTGTAGGAGTAAACGGGGCGGGGAAATCCACATTTTCCCGCCTTATTTCCGGCGGAGAGGCCCCCAGTTCCGGCAGCGTGACCATGGGACGCCATACGCAGGTAGCTTTTTTCTCCCAGACGCATGCTGATGATCTGGATCCGGATAAAACGATTCTGGAATGCGTGGAAGCTGCCGCCACGCGGGAATCTGCGCCCATGGTCCGGAATCTGCTTGGCTGTTTCCTGTTCCGGGGGGATGACGTACACAAGCGCGTTGGCGTGCTTTCCGGAGGCGAGCGCTCCCGCGTGGCGCTGGTGTGCATGCTTTTGCATCCGGCCAATTTCCTGATTCTGGATGAACCGACCAATCATCTGGACATCCAGTCCCAGCAGGTGCTTCAAAAGGCTCTGTCCGAATATCCGGGTTCCTACTGCATCGTTTCCCACAACCGCAGTTTTTTGGATCCCATCGTGACGAAAGTGCTGGAATTTGTACCGGGAGAGAAACCGCGCGTTTACCTGGGCAATGTTTCTGATTATTTGGAAAAGGTGGAGAGGGAGCAGGCCCTGGCTGCCGCAGCCGCCTCACCCCCCTCCGGAGCGGCGGAACCGGGCGCCGGATTGGATCGCAAGGCACGCAGGCGCATGGAGGCGGAAATCCGTCAGAAGAAGACGCGCCTGCTACGTCCGCTTCAGGAGAAACTGGAGCTGCTGGAAGAAGAAATAGCGCGGCTGGAAACGGAAAAGACGGAAATTACTTCTCAATTGGAGCGTCCGGAAGTGGCGGCTGATACGGAAGCCGTCATGGAGCTTACCTCCCGTTTTCAGCAGACGGACCGGCAGCTGGAAACCTGTTTTACGCAATGGGCAGATCTTTCGGAAAAGATTGAAGAGACGGAAGCGCGCATTCAAGAAGAGGCGGAAAGAAGCGTTTCCGGGAGCTGAGGGGATTTTCTTTAGGAAACTTTGTTGTTGCCGGATATCTAATCCGGAGACAAGCTTTTCCGCAACGTGATAAATGAATGTTTGTCCGTTGCGGGAAATCATAAGCCTGGCATGTCCTGAAAGCGGCTTCCGTCCATTTCCCTGCAAGGGGGGAAGATATTGAGAACCGGAACGGGAAAAATCAGATTTCTTTCAGGATGGCCTTTTCTTCCCGCTTTTCCGTGTTTTTTTCCTGTACTCTGAAATCGTGACGCCGAACAGGGTAAGCAGGATCCCCGCCAGGGATATCCAGGTCAGGCGTTCCCCCAGAATGATGGCTGAGGCCACCACGGCTACGACCGGTACCATGTAAATGTAAACGCTGGACTTGACGGCTCCCAGAATTTCCACCACGCGGTTCCAGGTCAGGAAGCACAGTGCGGAAGCGAACAGGCCCAGATACAGCAGGTTAACGGCATTGACGGGTTTTGCCATCAGACGCCAGTCCATATTTGCCGGAAGGACCCACAGGGCGGGGATCATCAGCGCGATGCCATAGAAAAAAATGCGGCGCGTGCAGATGATCATGTTGGACGTGTTGACGCCGATTTTTTTCATCAGAATGGAATACGCCGCCCAGACAAAGGCCGCTCCCAGAGCCAGGATGTCTCCCGCCGGATTCAGTTCCAGCACGAAGGCTCCGTTTGCCATGATGAGGAAGATACCCGTAAAGGCGGCGGCAAAACCCAGGAAGAAACGGCGGGAAAAGCCTTCCCCCTTCAGCAGGAAATGAGCCAGAAGGGCTGTGAAGAAAGGAACCACTGCCACGATAATCCCCACATTGGAGGCAAAGGTATAGGTCAGGGCGATGTTTTCCAGCAGGAAGTACAGGGTAACCCCGGTCAATCCCGCTCCGGCGAACAGGAATTCCTTTTTCCAACCGGAGAATGGAAGAAACCGCGGTTTCAGGCACCAGAGAAAAGCATATCCTATTACAAAGCGGGTGAAGAGTACCGTGACGGGTGTGAAATCCCGCAAAAGCACCTTGGTGGAGACGAAAGTCGTTCCCCAGATGAGAATGGTCATGAGGGCGGCTGCATGGCCCAGGGTACGCTGGCGGGAACTCATTGCATCATGGTGCGGGTGAAGGGGGCGTTTCCAGCGTCAGGCCCAGAATTTCCGCCGGTTCCTGATTTTTGTTCCAGACGGCGTGCAGAACGCCGCCGGGAACGAGCTGGGATTCGTACTCGTGAACCGTTCTTTCTTTTCCGTCAAGCATGACAGAGACCGTTCCACGGGTGACAATGAATAAATGAGCGTGGGCATGGCGGTGCGGGGAAAGGGGGCCGCCGCCGCCGGGGGCTATTTTGGCGAAAGCTCCGCCTTTCAGGATTTGCTGCCCGTCCGCAAACAGGTTCCTGGCCTTGAAGCCCGTATGATCGGGAATGGGAGAAAAGGCGTCCATTCGTTTATTTGCGTGCCAGGTCGTATCCGTCTTTGCGGTCTTTGATGACCCAGCCCAGCGCTGCCACTTCCGCCCTCAGACGGTCGGCTTCCGTCCAGTCCCGGTTCTGTTTGGCCTGCCAGCGCTGATCCGCCAGGATGCGAACTTTTTCCGGGGCTTCCTCCCGTTCCTCCTCTGGAAGAATAATGCCGAAGGCGGCCAGGATAAAATGGAAGGCATTCCGCAGGCGGAGCGCCTCCTCCGGTGAAAGGGAGGGGATATCCGCCTTTTTGATGGCGCTGAAAACATGGCCCAGGGCTTCCGGAGTGTTCAGGTCATCGTTCAGGCTGTCCCATGCCGGCTGGAAAATTCCCAATTTCGGGAATGCCGCGCAGAATTCCTCATAGGAGGGAACGGAATCCGTTCCGGAGGCGTTCCTGAGCTGCGTGTCGAATTTGGCCAGGCGGTTCAGCGCGGCTTTAGCGTCTTCCAGCGAGGAAAGGGTAAAGTTCAACGGACGGCGGTAATAGCCCCCCGCCAGTACGTACCGGACCGCGGACGGCTTGTGGCCCAGTTTGTCCAAATCCGCCAGCGTATACATGTTGCCCAGGGATTTGGACATCTTGCCGCCGTCCACCAGAAGGTGCGTGATGTGGAACCACAGGCGCGCGAAGCCGCCTCCGCAGGCGCAGCGGGACTGGGCCACTTCGTTTTCATGGTGGGGGAATACCAGATCCACGCCGCCGGAATGGAGATCAAAGTCATTGCCGAAGTATTTATGGATCATGGCGGAGCATTCCAGATGCCATCCGGGGCGTCCTTCTCCCCAGGGAGAGGTCCAGAAGTTGTCGCCGTCTTCCGGCCTGCGGCTCTTCCACAGCACGAAGTCTGCCACGGAATCCTTTTCATATTCGTCTGCGTTGGACCGGGTATTGGCGGTTTTTCCTAAATCCAGTTCACGTTCGTCCAGGTGGGAAAGCCTTCCGTATTCCGGGAAGGAGGAAATTCTGAAATACACGGAACCGTCTTCCGAGACATAGGCATGGCCCTTTTCCACCAATGTTTGGACCATCCGTATCTGTTCGGGAATATGGCCCACGGCGGAGGGTTCCGCATGGGGAGGCAGGCAATTAAGGGCGGCGCAGTCCCGGTGGAACAGGTCCGCCCAGCCTGCGGTGAATTCCGCCAGGGAAACGCCGGCTTTTTGAGAATCCCGGATGGTTTTGTCATCCACATCCGTCAGATTGCGAATGTGCGTGGTGGGAACCCCCCCCAGCTCCAGGACGCGGCGGAAGACGTCCTGCATCACGAAAGTGCGGAAATTGCCGATGTGGGCCGGGCCGTACACCGTGGGGCCGCAACAGTAAAAGCGCAGTGTTTTTCCATCCATGGGGGAAATGGCCTGGGCCGTTCTGGTGCGGGTATCGTAAAGGTGTAACATGGCGGAACGATTAGAAGGGAAGAGGGCTTTCCGGTCAAGCGGGAAAAGAAAGCCGGGGATCCGCGGTTGTCCGCGTCCCCGGCTTTGAAGAAATCAGAGGATGGCGAGAGAAAAGGAAACGCTATTTGTCCGCGTTTTGCTGGCCCTTTTTATAATTCTCGTTAATACGTTCGATTTCCTCCTGGGTGATGAATTTTTCCCGGTAGGGTTTGTTTTCCACAGTGCGTTCCAGAGTATAGCCGAAACGCTTCTGGAAATGTTTCTTGTGGGTTTCCATTTTCTTTTCAAACTCTTCCAGGCTTGGACGGTTCTTGTGGCTGCCCCACGCGGTTTCGGAAACAGCCATGGCGCGGGGGTAGGTCATGTACATCAGCAATTCGCCGGAGGGAATCCATTCCGCCCACATGCAGAGGTTGATTCCCTTGATGTGCTTGACGTCATTCTTGTCCCGTCCGTTGCGGGGATCGAAGTTGTAGCAGTCTTTCAGCAGGATGGGAGCTCCGCCGGGCCGGGCGCGCACGTCGTCCGCCGGGAATTTCATCTGGGTACGCGCCAGGTAGTACTTGAACTGGGGGGTGACGATGAGGTCGATGCCCTGTTCCTTCGTCTTATCAATGCAACGCGGGAATTCTCCCGGCAGCCAGGACATGACGGTTTCCCCCTTGTGGTAATAGCTCTTGTTGATGTCATACCAAAGGATGGGCTTTTTCCGGTGCTTGGAGAGTATGGCCGTCAGGCTTTTCGTGAAATCGCTCATCTGGACTTCCACATTATCCCCCTGGCCCTTTTTGGCTCGGGCGGCCTGGCAGTCCGGGCATTTCTTCCAGTCTCCCATGGGGCATTCGTCACCGCCGATGTGGATGTACGGGAAAGGGAATATCTGCTGGACGGTATTGAAGGTATCCTTAAGAAACTTTTTGGTGGCCGGTTTCTGCGGGCAAATCAGCTTGGAGGAAACGCCGCCGTGCGTCCATACCTGGGCCCGTTTGGTGTTGCAGCAGAATTCGGGATAGGACGCGGCCAGGGCCATATTGTGGCCCGGCATTTCCACTTCCGGCAGCACCTGGATACCGCGCGCTTTGCAGTAGGCTACCAGGTCCTGGAGTTCCTTTTTGGTATACATGCCTTCATTGGCCAGCAGGGAATTGTTCTGGTTTTCCGGAGCGGAAGGGCGGACGGCGCCGATGGTGCGGAGCTTGTCGTAGCCCGGCACGGGGAGACGCCAGCCCTGGTCTTCCGTCAGATGGAGATGCAGGACGTTGTATTTGTAATAATGCATGGCGTCCACAAAATTGTAGATCTCCTTCATGGGATAGTGGTAGCGGCCTACGTCTACCATCATGCCGCGCCAGCCGAAGTCGGGGGAATCCTGGATGCTGCCGCAGGGAAGGCCCTCAGGAGTATCCGAAAGCTGGTCCTGGAGCTGGAACAGGGTCGCCATGGCCATGGCCTTCCCGTTGGGCGTGGTATAACGGAGTTCCACGCCGCCGGGCGTCAGTTTCATGGCATACCCTTCATTGCCCAGTCCGGCGACTTTTTGCTCATGGATGATTTTGAGGTTTTTGGTAGTTCCGGAAGTTGTCGTCACGTTGACGGGCTCCGGAATAATGTTGTAGGGATTGGTTCCGGCCCAGCAGAGGGAACCCAGGAACGCTGCGGCTAGCAAAATTGATTTCATGCGGCGCCGTATAGTAATGGTTGTTGTTTGTGTGAGGATTTAAACCCTGTCCCTCCGTCGTCAATGGCGTGTTCCGGACAACCGTGTTTCGGGAGGAACGGTGAATGGCGGCGTCAATCTCTGGAGGGAGCGCAGTCCCACTGCGGCTTGACGGCCAGTTTGCCGGTGGCCCCGGGGAAGCCTTCCGGTACCTGGTAGTCTTTGCGGAGCTTGCCGTACAGGGTTTTGAGTTCTTTCACGGTTTCCGCATATTCCGGTTTGTTGATGACGTTGTGCATTTGGGCCGGGTCCTTCTGGTTGTCAAAGAGCATCCATTCGTCGCTGGTCCAGATATAGGACAGCGTGTAGCGGTCCGTGCGCAGGCCGTCATGGCGCGGAGCGTTGTGTTCACCCGGATTTTCGTAAAAAGCGTAGTAAAGAGAACGGTTTTTGAAATCCTGATGTTCTCCGGTCTTGAACAGGGGAGTGAGGCTGCGGCCCTGGAAGGTATTCATATTTTCCTTGGTATTTACCCCGGCCACGTCGCAGAAAGTGGGAGCATAATCCAGTTCCTGCACCATGGCGGAGGAGCGCACGCCCGGCCTGATGTGGCCAGGCCATCTCATGATGAGGGGCATGCGGAAGGATTCTTCAAAAATCCAGCGCTTGTCGTACAGGCCGTGTTCGCCCATGTAGAATCCCTGGTCTCCGCAGTAGAGCACCAGCGTATTCCTGTCCAGGCCGTTCTGTTTCAGATAGTCCATGATCTGGCCGATGCTTTCGTCCACGGAAAGAACGGTGCCCAGATAGTCTTCCATATAATGGCGCCAGCGGCGCAGCAAAATGTCGCGCTGCGTTTTGATTTTCCCGTTTTTAATATCTTTGACAAGCTGTACAGTACGGGCCTTGTGGTAGTTGTACCAGGCTTCCTTCTGCTGCGGGTCCATGCGCACCCATTCCGGCATTTCCCAGTCATACTGAGTATGCAGGGTCTTGGATTCCGGGCAGGAAAGCATTTTCTGGATGTCTTCCGGGACCACCTCCTTGATCAGGTGCTCGTCAGACCATACGTTGAAATGGTTGAGCAGGGTTTGTTCCGTCATTTTCAGGAATTCCGGGCGGTCTGCAAAATCGTCTTCCAGATTGGCGGGCGGGTCAATGGCGTCCGCATACTGTTTGGCGCGGCCCAGATTCTGAATGGAGGGGCACCAGCAACGGTGGGGTGCCTTGTGACCCACGACGAGCATGAAGGGTTTGTCCTTGTCCCTCTGGTCCAGCCATTTGAGGCTTTTTTGCGTGACCAGTTCCGTGGCATAGCCGGGTTCCGTTTTCACCACGCGTTTGCCGTCCTTGCCGGGAGTGATGAAATCCGGATTGAAATAGTTGCCCTGGCCGGGGAAAATTTCCCAGTAATCGAATCCGGTGGGGTCGGATTCATATTTGGACGTATCTCCCTTGGCGCCCGGCGGGATGGCTTCCAGGTGCCACTTGCCGACAATGGCCGTCTGGTAACCGGCCTTTTGGAGCATTTTCGGGAAAGTGGGCTGGGAACCGTCAAAGGGAGCCGCATGTTCGTTGAAGAGGTACCCGTTCATATGGGAGTGGCGGCCAGTGTAGATACAAGCCCGCGAAGGTCCGCACAGGGAGTTGGCGCAGTAGCTCCGGTCAAAGACCATGCCTTCGTCCGCCAGTTTGCGGAAGTTTGGATAAGGCATGGGAGAATCCTTTTCACAGGTGCCCAGGGTCTGGTAGGAATGGTCGTCGGTGACAATGACCACGATGTTGGGGCGCTGGTCCGGCGTCTGCTTTTGAGGCTGGTCCGCGGAAGCGGACAGGGGACAGGCCGCAAGCATCAGGGCGGTGGCGGCATGACGGTTCATTGTTAAAATCATGAATTAAACAGGCAATGGTTGGAGAGGGGGGAAGCGGCGGAATTTGTCCGCAAGGGCATTCCTGCCGGTACGGAAAAGACCACATCCCCGAAAGAAAAAATGCTGGAAGAGAGTTTTAGGAAAAATAAAACATCAGTTTCATATTTCAATACAAAAATGGGGATGGAGCGGAAGCCCATGAATAAACCGTTCCGCAGCCGGACGGCAGGGGAAAAGCCGTTCAGGTGCCACGTGGGCCGGAGCGCTTGTTCCGGCCGTTGTTTTCATGGGATTCTTTCTGTTCCAGGAGCCATGTTCTATCTTCAAGGCTGAGCTTTTTCAGGGATGTTCTGCTCTGGTGTCCGTCCAGCTCCTGAAGCCAGAGGGTCTGGGTCTTTTCCGAATAACGGGAAAGTTTGGCGAAGACGGTATTTCCGTTGACTCCTGTCCAGACCCGGTAGCCTTTGGGAATCAGCGTTTTTTTAAACTCTTCATATTGCTGCTTCGCCAGTTTGACGCTGTTCTTGATCTGGTCAAAATAAAGGGCGTTTTGTCCGGTATAATAACCGCGCAACGTATCCACTTTGGAGCCGTCCGGAGACATGACCAGAAGCACGGGCGTTCCTCTCACGCCAAACAGGGAGGGAGCCTTTTTCACATACTCCAGCATCTTCTGGCGCTTCCTGTAAACAGGTTCGCTTTCAAATTTTTCCGCCTGGTCGTAACAGACGCGGACGACATTCCTTTTCGCCCAGTCTTCAAATTCCTTCGTATGGAGGAGTTCTGCCCCCAGCTTTTTGCTGGGAGGGCTGCCCACGGAATGGTGGAACCAGATGAGAATGGGTTTTCCGGTACTCTGGGCTTCCCGGAGGGCGGTGGGATAGCTTTGGATCCAGCGTTCGTTTTCCTTACGCTGGGCGAAAGCTTCTTCCAGCCCGGGGATGGGGGCGTCCGGGTCATGAGCGTCCGTGTAATAGACGGCCCCGCTGTCTGCCCTGGTCATTTCCTCCTGTGTGGTGGCGGTAAGATGGGTGGCCTGTTGCTGATTCGGGGTAGTGCTCAACAGCCCCGTCGGCACATTGGCGATGGAATTGGTCTTGTTATCCTGCATGTATTCCGAAAGGCTTTTTTTTACCTTCGGTTCTTCCTGTTCCGGAGAGGTTCCCACGCAGGAACAGAGAGCCGCGGACGCAAACAGGAACATGGACAGCCGGGGCAGACTCATGACTGACCTGATAGCATAACAGGGAAAAATACGCAACCGGGAATTGTTCAACGGTCGCAGCGGTTTCAGTATTTCTTGGCTTCCTGTTCCTTCTGCTTCCGGTCCCGTATGGCGATATCCAGGGGGGTGCATGTAGCGGTCGTTGATGTGGCTCGCCCTGCCGGTGCGCAGCTTCTTTTCGTACCGTTTGCCCCGGTTTCTCCTGAACAGGAATTCGGACTCCGGAACGCGGCCCACGGTCCGGTAGATCAGCTCGTCGATTTCCTCCTTTTCCCGGTAGCCGGCAGCCTGATGTAGCATTCCTCCTCCCGGGAATGGTTGGGGAAGTAGTGCAGGAAGTGTCTCATGGTCCATTTTCATCCATTGAATCCTGATGGAAAGGCTGTTTCTGGCGCTTTTGAACGAATGTTTGCTACGGAAGAAGGACCACGTGAAGTGGCTCATTTAGCCGGGGCATGAATGCTCACCAAAACGCAGGCCGCGAGAACCCGGGAAAACAGAAACAGTTCCTTGTTATACTCTCTATCATCAGAGTAATGGGAAGGAAATCTGCCGATTAAAACGCGAGTAATACCCTGTTTTCCAAAATAGCCAATATATTCTCCCTGCAAATAAACTGTTTTCCCATATTCAAACGGAAAAACGATATAAAGCCGGGAAGAAAATGGGTTAATCCCCCGTTTTCAGCACCTTGATGAACGCTTCCTGCGGAATGTTGATTTTTCCGATGGCCTTCATGCGCTTTTTGCCTTCCTTCTGCTTTTCCAGAAGTTTGCGCTTGCGGGTGACGTCCCCGCCGTAGCATTTGGCCGTCACGTCCTTGCGCATGGGGGAGATGCTTTCCCGGGCAATAATCTTTCCGCCAATGCAGGCCTGAATGGCGACGGTGAAGAGCTGGCGGGGAATGACGTTTTTCAGGCGTTCCGCCAGTTCCCTGCCGCGGGAGGCTGCCTTGTCCTGGTGAACAATCATGGAGAAGGCATCCACCGGTTCCCCGGCGATGAGCATGTCCATTTTAATGAGCTTGGCGGCCTGATAGCCGGCGTATTCATAATCCATGGAGCCGTAGCCTCGCGTCATGGATTTGAGCTTGTCGTTGAAATCCACCAGAATTTCCGCCAGAGGGACGGTGCAGGTGAGCATTACGCGCATATCGTCAATGGTCTCCGTATTGTCCACGCTGCCGCGTTTTTCCAGGACAAGTTGCATGATATCCCCGATGTATTCCCCAGGAAGCATAATGAACACCTTGACGATAGGTTCCCGGATTTCCTGAATTTCCTGCGGTTCCGGGAGCAGGCTGGGATTGTCCACATTGATTTCCTCTCCATTGGTCTTGGTGACCTCATAAATCACGGAGGGGTAGGTGGAGATGATATCCATGTTGAATTCCCGGCGCAGACGCTCCTGGATGATTTCCATATGGAGCAGGCCAAGGAAGCCGCAACGGAACCCGAAGCCCAGAGCTACGGAAGATTCCGCCTGGAAGGAGAAAGCGGCGTCATTAATCTGAAGCTTCGCCATGGCCGCTTTCAGGGCTTCAAAATCGGAGGAATCCACCGGATAAATGCCGGAAAAGACCATGGGGCGGATTTCCTTGAAACCGGGCAGGGGGGATGGGCAGGGGCGCATGTAATCCGTATACGTGTCCCCGATCTTGACATCAGCCGCGGATTTCATGTTGGCGATGATGTAGCCTACGTCGCCGGCTTCCAGGGAATCCGTTCGGGTCATTTTGGGGGTGAAGATACCCACTTCCTTCACTTCATACACTTCGTCCGTTGCGAAAAGTTTGACTTTCATGCCGCGGTGCACGCTGCCGGAAATGACGCGCACATAGGAGACTACGCCGCGGTAGGCGTCGTAAACGGAATCGAACACCAGGGCGCGCAGAAGGCCGTCCTGTTCCGTTTCAGGCGGAGGGATGCGCTGAACAACGGCTTCCAGAATATCATCAATGCCGATGCCCATCTTGGCGGAGGCATGGATGGCTTCCTCATGGGGGATGCAGACGATGTCCTCCAGCTGGCGGTATACTTTGGGCAGGTTGGCACTGGGAAGGTCAATCTTATTGATGACGGGGATAATGGCCAGGTTCAGATCCATGGCCAGGTGCATGTTGGCAAGTGTCTGGGCTTCCACTCCCTGGGCCGCGTCCACAATAAGAAGGGCTCCCTCGCATGCCGCCAGGGAACGGGACACTTCATAGGAGAAATCCACATGGCCCGGCGTATCCAGAAGATTGAGCTTGTAAGTCTTTCCGTCCCCGGCCTTGTAGAAAATGGTAACGGGGTGGGACTTGATGGTGATGCCCTTTTCCCGCTCCAGATCCATGGCGTCCAGAAGCTGATCCTGCTTCTCCCGTTCGGAAATGGTATTCGTCTTTTCCAGCAGCCGGTCGGAAAGGGTGGTCTTTCCGTGGTCGATGTGAGCGATAATGGAGAAATTGCGAGTCAGTTCAATGGACATGGTGGTCTCTACCCTTCTAACATGAGTGCCCTGTGCGCGGGGAGGGTAACATAGCCCATGCGGCGGTCAAGACTTGAACATGACTGCCTCCCGTTCCCTGCCGCGTCGGCTTCATTCGCTCCGGGAAAACCGTCATTCATGACAGGGGCTGCGCCGGGAGATTGAACGTGAGGGAAGAAGGAAGGCTCTCAACTGGTACAGGCACGCGAACCTTTTCCCGTGCGGCCATTTCTTACCAAGCCAGCATATGAAATCTTTTTTAGCAGCCATTTTAAGCCTATTTATTCCCGGCCTCGGCCAGTTGTACAAGGGCCACTTTGTCCAGGCCATTCTCTGGTTCCTGGTGGTAGGTGCGGCTTACGGCCTCCTGTATTGGTTCATCTTTGCACTCGTTCCTATTGTCCTGCATATCATTTGTATTTTGCAGGCCTATTTCATGGACAATGAATGATGCCTGCCGTTTCGGCTTCACGGCCAGGATGGCCGAAAGAGCAGAGCATCCTGCGCACCGGCAGCGGCATTCATTCCCTGAGGTTGCGGAAGGAATGCGCCGTTCATAGCGGCGTCATTCTTCTTGATACCGGTATTTGCAATGTTAACGGGTTTGTTGGTGCCAGTGGAATCCGCGGATTCTTTTTTAACGGACTTCGATTTGTTTACAGGGGAAACGTCAGCACAACTGTTTTGAATTTGTTAATGACCCCGTCTGTCTTGAAAAATCGGATCGGATGGGAGACGTTGATTCTTCAACAAATAGGATTTTGAATCCGGTATCAATAAAAAAAATTGGTGGTAAGAAAATTATAGAAATCAATATTTTGTTCTTACCGATATTCTATCTATAATTTTTGATATATTATTTATTGTAATTTTTTAACAATAAATATTTTATCGATAAATTCGGATTCAAAATCCGCTATCTCCGTTTTATAGTTACTAACATTAGTAAACGATGGAAAAAATACTGGGAACCACAATTGTATTGCTGGGGGCTGCCGCTCTTTCCGCAACGGCCGCAACCGTCCAGATTGATCTGTCAGGGTATGATTCAGGAAGCGATGTTAATTCTTCCTTCCAAGCCTACCGTGGCGATCCTTCCGCCATGGCGAATCACTTGAATGAGTGGTTGGCGAATTCTTCCGGATGGTGCGGATCTAAAGCCAATACATCTTCTGAAACCTCAAGTTATTTTAAAAGCGCTGTTGGGAGCGAAGACGGTTCTGTAACGGTGACCTATACCAATAGACGGGGATATGGCGGTTCCGGCGTAGGCCTCAAAGTTTCCCTGGATGCTGCGGGGTATTCTGCTGATGCTTTATTCTTCTCTGACATTCACAGTGGATTTGGCTACCTCCACCGGCGGCACTTATCGGGTTTATCTGGCCTACCAGACGGAAAATGGCTGGCAGGCGGTAGAGTCGCAGGCGACGTCCGGCACGATTACTGTGACGGCAGATCTTTCCGGAAACAAACTGACTTCTGAAAACGTTTATGTATTCGTTGAGTCAAATCAGGGAAGGGGTAATGATTCTACATTCACGGCTTCCATGACGGGAGAATTGGCTTCAGTGCCGGAACCTGCCACGGCTTCCCTGGGACTGCTGGGACTGGCCGCCCTGATGATGCGCCGTCGCCGGTCTTAAGGCATCCTGCCGGCAGACAAATTAATCATAGGACGGTCTCCGCATGGAGGCCGTCTTTTTTATTTTTACTGGAGGGGGATAACAGAATGCAATGTACCGGGAATCGAGTATTCCCGGCTATGGAAAGAAAAACTGCCCGGAAAATTATTTTTCGCCATGCTTCAGGTTTATTCTTCCAAATAGAGAGGCCGGGATGTTTTTGTTCTTCATCCGGATGTTATCTTTGTTTCTGGAAATTTTTTTACAGAGCAGGTTTCCTCTGGAAATGAATGAGAAATTGTTTCCTAATTGATCATCTGCCGGATACAATGGTTTCCGCAACAGAAATGTTGATATCTTGGCCGTTTGTTCTTGTAAAACGTCATTTGAATTAATCATCCTTTTTGGAAACAGGCCAAAGGAATAATCTTCCGATAAACAAAAACTCAGAGCCGTTCCGGAATTATTCCGGAACGGCTCTGGAGGGCCAGGAGGAAGGCTTTTCGGGGGTGGGTGGGGTGCCTTCTCCTTGGGTTTTCTTTCTTTTAGAAGTCGTAGCGGTAGCCGACGCTTCCGTTGACCGAGCTGGACCCGTCACGGATGTCCGCGTTCCCGTTCACGTAGATGGTTCCCTTCGTTCCCACCGGCACGCTTAACCCCGCTCCCAGCTGCAGCGCCGTCGTTCCCGTTTTCGCCCCTCTCACGCTTTGCGCGAAGCCGGGGTTGCCCAGCAGGGAGACGTTCGTTTCCCCTCTCCGGTCTCCCAGGTCCTGCGCCGCGTTGACCCGGATTTCCGCCAGCGATTCCCGGCCGAAGATGTTGCTGCCCACCAGACCCATCCAACGGCCGCCCAGCGCCAGCGTCCCCGTCGTCCAGTCCTGCCGGCCGACGTTCAGGCCCGCGTTGCCCGC
>NZ_LBCB01000001.1:195250-250220 GCF_000980515.1 Akkermansia sp. UNK.MGS-1
CCGTCGGCGCTGTCCGCCGCGCCGGCCGTCAGGTCGCCGTAGCCGGCCGTGAAGGCCGCTCCCACCGTGAGGCGGTCGCTGAGGTCCGCGTCCACGCCTACCGTGCCTCCCCAGGTGGTGAGCTGGTAGCCGCTTTCATCCCCGCGGGTGTCCAGTTTGGCGTAGGAGCCCGTGCCTTCCATCCACATGTGGAAGCGGGGGAGGTCGTCGTTGACGTAGGCCGGGTTGACGCCCATGAGGGTGGTCCGGTTCCTGATCCAGCCCATCTGGTCGCGCAGGGCGTCCCTCTGTGCCGTCCCAAGCGCGTTGACCGTGCTCCCAGCCGCCGCCGCCATGGCGCGGGAGGCTCCGGAGAGGTTGCCGTCATTGATCATGGTGCTGACGCCGTTCATGAATTGGGCCAGCTGGGAGTCGGGGTCCAGGTTTTTGCGGGCTTCCCAGAGCAGGCTGGCTCCGGCGGCGGAGTTCCACGTGTCGGCCGCGGAGGCGAAGAGGTTTTCCTGCCGGAGTGTGGCATTGAGCAGGATGTCGTTTCCGTCGCGGCTCAGTGTGGCGTCCTGGTAGTAGACGGCGAAGAGGCCGGATATCCGGGCGGCGAGGCTCTGCCCGTCTTCCAGGCCGCTGATGCTGCCGGTAGCGCTCATCAGGACGACGTCATGGAGGTCGCTCCCCGCGTTCATGGCGGCGTTTCCTTCCATGTTGGAGAGGAGGAAGCCGGCTCCGTCCTGCACGGTGATGGTGCCCGCCGTCAGCATGGGGGCGCCAAAGGGGGCGTCCTGGTTGAAGTTGTAGATCAGTTCCGTCGTGGAGCCGTTCTGGAAGGTGATGTTTTCCACGTTGAGCGTGGTGTTGGCGCTGCCCTGGGCGTCCCCGGTGGCTTCAATACGCAGGGTGCCGTTGTTTCCGGCGGTGATGCTGTTGTAGTTCAGCGTGGGGGCGTCCGCGGCGCCTTTCAGGACCAGGACGCCTCCGTCACGGACGGCGAGGTCGTAGTCCTTATTGCCGGTTTGCAGGTATTGGGTGGCTTGCCCGGAGATGTCCAGGGTGCCGCTGCCTGCCAGCGTGCCGGAGAAGGTTCCGGAGGAGGTTGTTGCCGAGGAGATGGAGAGGCGGCCTCCGTTCATGGACAGGGTGCCGCTGCCGGAGAGGCTGCTGATGGTGCCGGATTCCGTTCCGGTGAGGGCCAGCGTGCCGTCGGCGGTGACTGAGGTTCCGTCCAGCCGGGCTTCTCCGCCCAGAGCCAGTTCCGCTCCTTCCCGGATACGGAGGGAGCCGGTTCCGGTGATGGAGCCGTCGTTTATTTCGCCTGTTCCAGTCAGGTTGAGAGTTCCCTGGATGGTCAGGGAGCCTCCGGCTTCCGTGCCGGTGATGGTTCCGACTTCGGCGTTGCCGTTAATGGTCAGGCCGCCTCCTTCCAGAGTGAGGGTGTCCAGGGTGTTTGACGCGCCGTTGAGGACGATGTTTCCTTCACGCAGGGCGAGGGTTTCCACGTCCATCGTTCCTCCGACCGTCAGCGTCCCGGTTCCTTCCTTGATGAAGGCGACGTTGTTGCCTCCCGTGATGCTGCCGCCCATGACGGTGTCCTGGCCGGCCGGGTCGATGTCGTCTTCTCCCGTCGTCATTTGTTTGTTGTTGAGGATGACGACGGCCGTGCCGTCTCCGGTGTTGTTGACGACTAGGCTGCTGCCCGTGGCTCCCATCAGGTTGTTGATTTTAGCTCCCTGTCCGTCGGATTCGCCCGGGGCTCCGGCCAGGTTGACCGTCAGGGTCTGGCCGCCGCCGATGACGACGCCGGCGTAGCCGGAGAGCGTTTGATAGGAGTTGACTTCATGGGCGTTTCCTCCTTCCTCCTGCACGCGGTAGAGGCCGGTGGCCGCTCCGCTGAGCACCAGGCTTCCTCCGTCCGTTCCGGTGACCCGGATGCCGTAGTTGGACAGAAGGTCGGTCGTGAAGGCGATGTCGCCCAGGTCGCCGACGGTCAGCGTTCCGCTGGTCAGGGTCAGGTAGCTGGAGGAGTCGTCGGTTTTGTGGTCCAGCAGAAGGTTGACGACGGCGTCGTTGCTCAGGTCCAGCGTCAGCCCTTCCCCCTTTATGGACAGGTTCGGGTCGCTTCCCGTTCCGCTGCCGTTGCTGATGACGGCGCCAGACGCCTGCGTGTCCTGGCCGATGTTTTCCGTTCCCAGGGCGATGGTCAGTCCGTCCAGGCCTCCTTCTCCTACGGTTACGGTTCCGCTGACTCCGGTGAGACGGGAGCCGGAGGCGATGTTCCACGTTCCTTTCATATGGCTGCCGCCGGCGCCGGAGAGGTTCAGGCTGCCTTCCGAGATGGTGATTCCTTCCGTGGTTCCGTCAAGGATGGTTTCCGCTCCTGCCGCGTCCGCCCCGAGTGTCAGGGTTCCCGCTCCCGTTTTGGTCAGGGCCGGGCTGTCGGTCAGCGCGTAGATGGTGGCCGAGGCTCCTTCCTGCGCGATATTGATTTCATCAAACCGGGTGAAGGTGACGTTTTGGAAGTCCCCGGTTCCAAAGGTTCCCTTGAGTTCCAGCGTCCTGTTTCCTTCGACCGCCGCTCCGGCGCTTCCGCCGATGGTGATGCCGCTTTGTTCCCCTTCCGCCCCAAAGACGCTTCCTCCCGTCAGCGAGACGAGGACGTCGCCTCCTGCCGTGCCTTTATTTCCTGCTCCATAAATGTTTCCCCGGTAGGCGCCTGTTCCGAGTTCTACCGTGATATTGCCTGCAGTGGTCATGGTGCTGCCTGTGTTTCCTGGCACTTTGGAGTAGGAGCCACCGTAGATGTTGCCGGTGAAGGTGGAGCCTCCGCTAATGGAGATGGAGGAATTTCCTCCAATCGTGTATTGGGCCTGGCCTGAATTTTCAAAGGAACCCCCAATGATGTCCCCCGTGAAGGTGATTCCTTCCCTGCCGATGATGGAAACGGAGGTGTCTCCGTTGATGTTGTTGACCGTTCCGGCGTTGTTTACATTGCCATAACTGCCGCCAATGATTGTTTTGACGAAGCTGTTGTGTTCCTCTGTTCCGGAAAGCGTGATTCCGTTCAGGTTGATTGTAGCCGACGTGCTGCCTTGAATCGTTGTTCCGGAAGTGGTATTGCTTGACCAGGAGCTTCCTCCGATGATGTATGAGTTGGAGAGTCCCCCATCCAGGTTCTGGGCCGTGTTGGAATATTGGACATTGGTTACCAGCACGCTCGTGTTGCCCGTGATGGTGGTGACGGCGTTGTGGGCGGAGGTGCTCCCGCCGATGATGGCTCCCGCCACGATGGCGTTATCCTTGACGGTAACGTTGGTGTTTCCCGTCAGGGTAGTGCTTGCTCCCTTGTTGTTCCCGCCGATGACGTGTTCCGCCGTGGCGTCGCCGGAAAGCTGCACATGGGTGTCCCCAGTCAGCGTGCTGGTCTGGAGTTTGGTGTTCCATTCATTGGTGACACCTCCGGCGATGATGCCGAATGCTCCTCCGTTGATGTCCATCCAGATGTCCCCCTGGTAGTTGAGGTTGCCGGACGACAGGGTCGCCCCGCTGTTGTATACCCCGGACAGGTTGATTTTAGTTTCGCCGGTGTTGGTGATTTGATAGACTTTGTCCCCGCTGGTCGTCAGGGTCCCGTTCAGATATCCCAGGCTGACGTTGGCCGCTCTCTCCTCCCCAAGAGCCAGCGTAAAGGCGTTCTTGACCGTTTCTTCCAATTCCCCTCCCGCTCCCGCAGATACCCACGTCACACGGGATATCGCCCCGTCTTCTATCGTCAGCACGCTGCCTTCTATTCTATATTGCCCTGTCTCTAAGCCCAATACGGTAAAATTCGTACCAAGGTTGTTCCCTAAATCAAACGTGTATCCCTGCTCTCCCTCTACCAGGCTGTCAAGCGCGCCGCCGATGTCAATGGTGCCTGAAGTGAAAGTTACATTTTCCTTGGTAAAGGAGGAACCGGATTCCGTATAGGTTAGCTTGGCTCCGTCAATTGCTGCGTTTTTCAATATGCCGGTGCCGTTCATGTTCAGAACGGAATTTGCCTCCAGAGTGGCGGAGGTGAAATCCAGCGTTCCTCCCGCCATGGTGATTATTCCGGAATAGGCCAGGGAAGAATTGTTGATTTTCAAGGTGCCACCTTGGGCCGTAATATTCGCGTTGATGACGGATCCCGTCAGGTTTTGCGTGCCTGTTCCGGCCATAATCAGATTTATTCCTCCCGTGGGAGTAGTGTTGCCGTTTACTCCGGAATGCTGCGTGGTTGCCCCGATACTTCCCCCATACGTGTAATTTCCGTTGCCCGTCAGGGTAAGATTCGCTCTGGAGGAATTAGCCGACTGGACGCGTCCTTTATGTGTTCCGCTGAAGCCGTCAGCATCATTTAAACCGGCCAGAGAGGCGGCATTGGAAATTTGCAACGTCAGGGCGCTGGAACTTTTATTGATTGAGCCTGACAAATCTACCGTTGCGTTGGCGAGAGCCGTTCCCGTAATCTGGAGAATGGCCCCGCCGGGCTGCGTCCCCTTCTGGGAAAGGATAATGTTCCCGGAAAAACTGCTTTCCTGGGAACCAAGCACAAACTTGGAGGCATAGCCGGCATTGCCGTTAGCCGCTACCAGCGTCAAATTTCCTTCTCCGGCAAATGCCCCGTTCAAATTGATGGTACAGGCGCCGTTCGTATTCTGATTAATGGTAAACGAGGAGCCTGCTCCGATATAAAGTCCTGTGGAATAATTGTTGTTTCCTGAAATTACATCAAGGTTGACGGATTGGCTCCCAGTAACTGAATACTCATTGGCGGGCTCATTGTTATTAAAGGTGGAGTTCGCTCCCCATGCGGGGGATTCAGATGTTGGGACGGCCAGGGAAACACTGGTGTAACAAGCCAGAACAGCCGCCAGCAGGGTAATAGGCAGATGGAGACGCATTATAAAAATATTAGATGTTAATTTTTTATGTATATAACGGATTGAAAATTCGATGTCAAGTTGAAAATATCAGTTCCCGGATTCTCATACTTTTACTGTAAGTGCATTATGATTTTTTAAATTTCTAAAATGGGATTTTCACCTTTTCATTTACCTCCCCCCTTGAAGCAAGGGAGGTATACTATAAGACTTTCATTTTGAATATAAAATATCAAATTTTATATTGCATGGGCCAATATTGGAATCATCGCCGAATTTTCAATCCGCTTTTCCTCTTTTCGTGAAATAACGCGGAGAAGACATAAAAAAGACCGCCCCCCGGAAACGGGGAGCGGCCCTTGAAGTGTGGGTGGAGAGAACAGGTTAGCGTTCGTTGTCGAAGTTGATGGTATCGTTCAACATGTCTTCGGCAAGTTCCGCCGCTTCCTCTTCTTCGCTGGCCGACGCGATTTCTTCTGCGCCCTCTGCGGGTTCCACTTCAATCTTGCTGTAACGGGAGAATCCGGTGCCGGCGGGAATGAGGTGGCCCATGATGACGTTTTCCTTGAAGCCTTCCAGCGTATCGGTCTTGCCGAGGGTGGATGCTTCCGTCAGAACGCGCGTGGTATCCTGGAAGGATGCCGCGGAAATGAAGGATTCCGTTTCCAGGGAGGCCTTCGTGATGCCGAGCAGAACGGGCTTGGCTGCGGCCGGTTGGCCTCCCTGGGCTACGGTTTGTTCATTGATGCGGTCGAACGTAGTCTTGTCCACCTGGTCTCCCCACAGGAATTCGGTATTGCCGGGTTCCGTGATGACTACCTTGCGAAGCATCTGGCGCACGATGATTTCCACATGCTTGTCGTTGATTTCCACACCCTGGAGGCGGTACACTTCCTGAACTTCGTTGACGAGGTGTTCCTGAAGGCGTTCCTTGCCGCAGACATCCAGAATTTCTTCCGGAGAGACGGGGCCTTCCGTAAGCTGGTCGCCCAGATGCACATGGTCGTCTTCATGAACGATAACGTGCTTGTTCATCGGAACCAGATGATCCACCAGTTCGCCCGTGGGTGTTTCAATGGTAATGACCTTCTTGCCGCGGGAGGTATTCTTGCTGCTGAGGCGCACAATGCCCTCCACGCGTGCAATGGTGCAGGCATCCTTGGGCTTGCGGGCTTCGAACAGTTCCGCCACGCGGGGCAGACCGCCGGTGATGTCCTTCGTCTTGGCTACCTTGCGGGGCGTCTTGGCCACCATCGTGCCGGCGGAGATGGTTTCCCCGTCCTTCACGGTGAGGTTGGCGCCTGCGGGAATGGCATGATGAGCCAGAACTTCACGGGTCTTGGCATCGCGGATGACCACCTGCGGGTGAAGTTCCTGCTTGTGTTCCATGACGACAAGGGAGGAGGCTCCGGTTTCCCGGTCCGTTTCCTTGGAAACGGTGATGCCGACGATCATATCCTTGAATTCGACGATGCCGCCCTTTTCTGCAATCACGGGTACGTTGTACGGATCCCAAGTGGCGAGGGTTTCATCCTTCTTGATAGCGCCGCCGTTGGGCACGTACAGGATGGTGCCGATGACGGGCTGGTAGGATTCCAGTTCGCGGCCCTGTTCGTTTTCGATGCGGACGGAGCAGTTTTTATTCAGAACGACAAAGTTGCCGTCTGCGTTTTCCACCGTGCGGAGATCTTCCGTGTAGATGACGCGGCCGTCGTTCTTGGCTTTCACAATGGGCTGCTTGAACGCCGTGGTGGCCGTTCCGCCCACGTGGAACGTACGCATGGTGAGCTGCGTGCCGGGTTCGCCGATGGACTGGGCGGCAATAATGCCGACCGCTTCCCCGATCTTCACTTCCTGTCCGGTGGCCAGGTTCAGGCCGTAGCACTTGGCGCAGCAGCCTTTCTTGAGTTCGCAGGTGAGCACGGAACGGATTTTCAGCCGTTCAATGCCGATTTTTTCCAGTTGTTCCGCCTGCTTTTCGTTAATGAGGTCGTTGATGTCCACGATAACCTCGCCGCTGACGGGGTCAACGATGCGTTCGCAGGAAGTCCGGCCGTAGATACGGGAGGCAAGGGACGCCACTTCTTCGTCGCCGTCATAAATGGCGTGAACGGTGATGCCGTTGCTGGTGCCGCAGTCTTCCGCATGGACGATGACATCCTGGGCCACGTCCACGAGTTTGCGGGTCATGTAGCCGGAGTCCGCCGTTTTCAGGGCGGTATCCGCCAGACCCTTGCGAGCGCCGTGGGTGGAGATGAAGTATTCCAGCACGGAAAGGCCTTCACGGAAGTTGGCCGTGATGGGGCGTTCGATAATTTCGCCGCTGGGTTTCGCCATCAAACCGCGCATGCCGGAGAGCTGCTTGATCTGCGCCTTGTTGCCTCGGGCGCCGGAGTCCACCATCATGAAGAGCGGGCTGGCCATCTTGGAGCCTTCGTTGTGTTCCAGCTTGCGGTACAGAGCCGCCTGGATGACATCCGTAGTCTGGGTCCAGATGTCCACCACCTTCTGGTAGCGTTCCCCATCCGTGATGATACCGTTCTTATACTGGCGGGTCACCTTGTCCAGTTCCGCATAGGCTTTTTCAATTTCCGTCTTTTTCTGGGAGGGAACCACCATGTCCACGATGCCGATGGAGCAGCCGGAACGGGTTGCTTCCTTGAAGCCCAGGTTTTTCAGGGCGTCCAGAGTCTGTACGGTACGTTCCTTGCCGACGGTCTGGTAGCAGCGCCAGATGATGTCGCCCATCTGTTTCTTGCCTACGTTGCGGTTAATGTAACCGAGTTCCCGGGGCCAGATTTCATTGAAACGCACGCGTCCGGCAGTAGTGATGATAACCTTCTTGGTGACATCCCCATACACCACTTCGGAAGGCTTTTTACCGTAGTCCGGGTTGTGCAGGCGGATCCAGTCATGGTAGCCGATTTTGCGGGCGGCAATGGCGTATTCCACCTCGTCGATGGATTCGAAGAGGGGAAGATGGTGATGATTATCCTGATTGTTCTGCACTTCCGCAGCACGGGTGTGTGTCAGGAAGTACGCGCCCAGAATGATGTCCTGCGTGGGTGTGGCAATGGGCTTGCCGGAGGCAGGCGAGAAAATATTATTGGGCGCCAGCATGAGCTGGCGGGCTTCCATCTGCGCTTCCACGGACAGAGGCACATGTACAGCCATCTGGTCGCCGTCGAAGTCCGCGTTGTACGCATTACAGACGAGCGGGTGCAGACGGATGGCGGAGCCTTCAATCAGAACCGGTTCAAAAGCCTGGATGGAGAGGCGGTGCAGGGTGGGCGCGCGGTTGAGCATGACCGGGTGGCCCTTGGTCACTTCTTCCAGGATATCCCACACCTCCGGCGTCTTGCGGTCAATGAGCTTCTTGGCGGAGCGCACCGTGTGCACGTAGCCCAGCTCTTTCAGACGGTGGATGATGAAGGGCTCAAACAGAATGAGCGCCATCTTCTTGGGAAGACCGCACTGGTTGAGTTTCAATTCCGGACCGATAACGATAACGGAGCGGCCGGAGTAGTCCACGCGCTTGCCGAGCAGGTTCTGGCGGAAACGGCCTCCCTTGCCCTTCAGCATGTCGGAGAGGGATTTGAGGGGGCGGTTGCCGGCGCCGGTGACGGCACGACCGTGGCGGCCGTTGTCAAACAGGGCATCCACGGCTTCCTGAAGCATGCGTTTTTCATTACGGATGATGACTTCCGGCGTTTTGAGGCTCAGGAGGGTTTTCAGGCGATTGTTGCGGTTGATGACGCGGCGGTACAGGTCATTCAGGTCAGACGTTGCGAAACGACCGCCTTCCAGGGGAACCAGCGGGCGCAGGTCCGGAGGAATGACGGGCAGAACGTTCAAAATCATCCATTCCGGGCGCGTGTTGGACTGAAGGAACCCCTGGGCCAGTTTCAGACGCTTGGCAATCTTGCGTTTGTTCTGTTTGGAGTTGGTATTGTCCAGCTGTTCCTGAAGATCCGCGACGAGGGTGGGCAGATCAATGGCCGCCAGCATTTTCTGGATGGCTTCCGCGCCCATGCCGGCTTCAAAGCTGTCATAGCCGTATTCGTCTTCCGCATTGCGGAATTCTTCTTCCGTCAGGATGGCCCCCTTTTCCAGAGGGGTGCTGCCGGGATCTACCACGATGTAGTCTTCATAGTAAATCACGCGTTCCAAATGGCGGGCTGTCATGTCCAGCATAAGGCCAATGCGGCTGGGCATGCATTTGTAAAACCAGATATGGGAAACCGGAACGGCCAGTTCAATATGGCCCATTCGTTCGCGGCGCACGCGCGCGTTGGTTACTTCCACGCCGCAGCGGTCGCAGGTGATGCCCTTATGCTTGATGCGCTTGTACTTGCCGCAGGCGCATTCCATGTCTCGGGTGGGCCCGAAGATGCGTTCGCAGAACAGGCCGCCTTTTTCCGGCTTGAACGTGCGGTAGTTGATGGTTTCCGGGTTGACGACTTCACCGAATGACCAGCTGCGGATGGTATCCGGATCCGCCACGGTGATGGCAACCTGGTCAAAGGTCCGGGGCTTGTCGCTCAGGCCGTGCATTTCCCTGATGGTGGGGGTGTCAGACATATATTGAAAGTTTAAAGGAGGTTTGGTGCCCGCCCCCCGCGTTTTGCGGCGCGGGGGCGGAATGCGGTGGATATTAGAATTTGAGGTCGGAGAAGTCGACGTCCGCCAGGCCGGCCATGTCGTCGCTGTCAAAGCCTTCCGTCATGCCGTCCACAGGAGTGAGATCCGTGCCGCCGAGTTGCAGGGAGGGTTGTTCATCCTTGTTTCCGGGGCGTACGTTCAGCCCCAGGGACTGCATTTCCTTCATCAGAACGTTGAAGGATTCCGGAGTTCCGGCTTCCAGGGTATTATCCCCCTTCACGATGGATTCGTAAATGCGGGTACGGCCCTGAACGTCGTCGGACTTGACGGTGAGAAGCTCCTGGAGGGTATAGGCGGCGCCATAGGCTTCCAGCGCCCACACTTCCATTTCCCCGAAACGCTGGCCGCCGTATTGGGCCTTGCCGCCCAGGGGCTGCTGCGTGACCAGGCTGTACGGACCCACGGCACGGGCGTGAATCTTGTCCGCCACCAGGTGGTTCAGTTTGAGCATGTAGGTCTGGCCTACCACCACCGGGTTATGGAAAGGTTCGCCGGTCAGGCCGTCATAAAGAGTACTCTTCCCTCCCACGGTGCCGTCCTTGCCGTCACCGATCCAGGTGAAACCGTCCACCTTCTTGGCTTCGGACATGTAATTCCAGATGGTTTCTTCACTGATGCCGTCGAACACCGGGGTAGCCACCTTGAAGCCAAGGGCCCTGGCAGCGATGCCGAGGTGGGCTTCAAGCACCTGTCCCACATTCATTCGGGAAGGCACGCCCAAGGGGTTCAGCACGATGTCCACCGGAGTGCCGTCCGCGAGGAAAGGCATATCCTGTTCCGGAACGATTTTGGCGACAACGCCCTTGTTGCCGTGGCGGCCGGCCATCTTGTCACCCACACCGAGCTTGCGCTTGGCGGCGATGTATACTTTGACTTCTTTCAGTCCGCCGGGTTCGGATTCGTCTCCGGATTCCATCTGATCCAGTCGGTGTTCCCGTTCGTCATCCAGTTCCGTAAAGCGGCCTTCAAAGGAGGTGATGATTTCCAGAATCTTGTTGCGGATCGGGCTGGGCTCGATTTCGATGTGGTCGTGAACCAGGGCCAGCTTGCGCAGCAGGGTCTTGGTGATTTTCCGGTTGGCCGGGATGATGATTTCACCGGTCTGTTCGTTGACGACGTCCAACGGGATTTTTTCGCCCAGAAGAATGTCGGAGAGCTTCTTGGTCAACTGGTCAATAAGCTGCTCTTTCTTCTTCTTGTGTTCGTCGTTGATTTTCTTGAACTGCTTTTTCTTCTCCGCGCTGTCCACGACGAGGTCGCCGCGGTGGTGGCCGGAGCCTGTGGAAGAAATGCGCACGTCCATCACAATGCCGGTGCAGCCGGAGGGAACGCGGAGGGATGTATCTTTCACTTCTGCGGCCTTTTCACCGAAGATGGCGCGAAGGAGGCGTTCTTCCGGGGCCAGTTCCGTTTCCGATTTAGGCGTAATTTTGCCGACGAGAATGTCGCCGGGCTTCACTTCCGCGCCGATGCGGATGACACCGTCATGGTCCAGGTTTTTCAGGGCTTCATCACCGGCGTTCGGGATATCACGGGTGATTTCTTCCGGGCCCAGCTTGGTATCACGGGCCTGCACTTCAAACTCGGAGATGTGGATGGAGGTGAAGGTGTCTTCCTTCACGGTTTTTTCGGAGATGACAATAGCGTCTTCGAAGTTGTAACCGTTCCACGGCATGTAGGCCACCAGAACATTGCGGCCGAGGGCCAGTTCGCCCTGGTCCGTGTTCGGGCCGTCCGCCAGCACGTCGCCGGTTTTGATTTTGTCGCCGCGGCGCACGATCGGACGCTGGTTGATGCAGGTTCCGGCATTGGAACGCATGAACTTGCGCAGGGGATAGACGTAAACTCCATTGTCGCGGTCCGTGCGCACACTGTCGGGATCAGACAGGAACACTTCCGGGCGCACGGGCAGTTCCCCGTCTTTTGTGGTGATAATGACTTCAGCCGTGGCGGAGGCCACGATGCCGTCCGCTTCCGCCAGAACGACGGAACGGGAGTCCCTGGCGCACTTTCCTTCGATACCGGTTCCCACGTATGGAGATTCCGCTACCATCAGAGGCACGCCCTGGCGCTGCATGTTGGAGCCCATCAGGGCGCGGTTGGCGTCGTCATGTTCCAGGAAGGGGATAAGACCGGCGGCGATGGAAACGAGCTGCTTGGGAGAAACGTCCATGTAATGCACGTCTGCCGGATCCACTTCGATGAATTCGCCTTTTTCACGGGCGGTTACGCGGGAGGTCGTGAAGTTGCCCTGTTCGTCCAGCGGGTTGTTGGCCTGGGCGATGAGATAGCCTTCTTCCTGATCGGCGGTGACGTATTCGATGGTATTGGTGACCCGGCCGTTTTCCACCTTGCGGTAAGGCGTTTCAATGAACCCGAATTCATTGATGCGGGCGTAGGTGCACATGGAGTTGATTAGGCCGATGTTGGGGCCTTCCGGCGTTTCAATGGGGCAAATGCGCCCGTAGTGGGAGGGATGCACGTCCCGGACTTCAAAACCGGCCCGGTCACGGTTCAGGCCGCCGGGCCCCAAGGCGGAAAGACGGCGCTTGTGCGTCAACTCCGCAAGGGGGTTGATCTGATCCATGAATTGGGAGAGCTGGGAGCGGCCGAAGAAATCGCGCACGACGGCGCTGAGGGCCTTCGGATTGATAAGTTTGCTGGGCGTGACGCCTTCAATGTTCTGGTCAATGAGGGTCATGCGTTCCTTGACCAGGCGTTCGGTGCGGGCGAGGCCTACGCGGCACTGATTGGCCATGAGTTCGCCTACGGCACGTACGCGGCGGCTGCCCAGGTGGTCGATGTCGTCCACCATGCCTTCGCCCTTCTTGAGACGCAGGAGGTATTTGAGGGCGGCCAGGAAATCTTCCGCCGTCATCAGGCGCTGGTCCAGACTGGTGTCCAGTCCGAGTTTCTGGTTGATTTTGTAGCGCCCCACGCGGGTGAGGTCGTATTTCTTGGGATCGTCAAAAAGCCTCTTAAGCAGGGTGCGTGCCTGAGCGGCAGTAGCGGGATCTCCGGGACGCAGGCGTTTGTAGATTTCCTTGAGGGCGGATTCTTCGTCGTGAGCGGGATCCTTCTTCAGGGTTTTAATCAGCACGTCGTCCTCGCTCTGGTCAATGACGTCGATTTTCTTGATGCCGAACTGGAGGAGCTGGCGAACCACACCCATATTGAGCTGTTCGAAAGCCTTGGCAAGAACCAGATCCTTGTCCTTGATCGTGTCCACAGCCACAAGGTTGTGCAGATCTTCTTCCGTCATGTCTTCGCTCAGGGGAAGCGTGCGGATGTTGTAGAACTGGCTGACGATGTCGCGGTCCGTTTTGAAGCCCAGGTAGCGCATAAACGTCGTCGCAAGGAATTTGCGGCGGCGGCGGCGGCGATCAAGGTAAACGTAAAGCAGGTCGTTGGTGTCAAACTGAACCTCCAGCCAGGAGCCCCGATCCGGGATGATGCGGAAGGAGTGGAGCAGTTTTCCGTTCAGGTGCTGGGCGCTTTCAAAACAAATGCCCGGGGAACGGTGGAGCTGGGACACGATGACGCGTTCGGCACCGTTGATGACAAAGGTGCCGCGGTTGGTCATCATGGGGAGTTCTCCCATATAGACCGTTTCTTCCTTGGACTCGTTGTCGGATTTGAGCTTGAAGGTGACTTGAAGGGCGGCGCTGTAGGTTTCCCCCGCGCGGATGGCCTCGTAATCGCTCATCTTCGGCTGTTCAATGTCATAGGAGACGAAGTCGAGCTCAATGTTTTCGTCATAGCTCTTGATAGGAAAGATTTCCTTCAGAACGCCTTGTAACCCGATGTTTTTCCTAGCCGCGGCCGGCGTGTCCTGTTGTAGAAAATCGAAGTATGATTGAAGTTGAATCTCAATAAGGTTCGGAGGTTCGATGACTTCCTTGATATTCCCGAAGTAGAGTCGCTTTGACATGGGCTGCTGTGGCGGAGATGTTATGGTTTGCATCCTAAAGAACCCGGATGCCGGGTTGGGCGGTTCTTTCCCTGGGGGACGGAACCGACTGGAAGCGTTTTACGAAATAAAAGGCCTCTAGTCGGTCACGCGGGATGTGAAGACGAGGAAGCGCAACAGGAGAAAAACGGCTTTTCTCCTGTTGCGCGGGAAGTAAAAAGCTTACTTGACGTCTACCTTGGCGCCAGCTTCTTCCAGCTTGGCCTTGGCGGCGTTAGCTTCGTCCTTGGAGACTGCTTCCAGGATGACGGCGGGAGTGCCTTCAACCAGTTTCTTGGCGTCCACCAGGCCGAGACCGGCCTTCACTTCGCGGACGGCCTTAATTACGGCGATCTTGTTGGCGCCGGCTTCCGTCAGGACGACGTTGAATTCGGTCTTCTCTTCTTCAGCTTCGGCAGGAGCGGCGGCAGCGCCGGCGGCAGCTACGGGAGCAGCGGCGGAAACGCCCCACTTTTCTTCCAGGAGCTTGACGAGGTCGGCAGCTTCCAAGATGGTAAGGGTGCCGAGTTCTTCAGCGATTTTGTTAATATCAGCCATTGTATTATTTTCTAGTTTGGTTTCGAGTCGCGCCAAGAGCCAACTTGGCATTTCAGTTCTCCGGCCGGAGTTCCGACAAGGAACCTGTAGGAGAGTCGGGTCCGGTTTTCACACATTTGGCTAGAGTGCAACCGGACCGTCCGGTCAAGGGGTTGGTATTAGGCGGCGGGTTCTTCGCTGCCGCCGTTTTCTTTGTCCACATATGCCTGAATAACTCGGGCAAGAGCGGAACCGGCCGCGTTGATAGTGCCAAGGAGTTTGGCAAGCAACTGATCGCGGGGAGGCAGTTCGCCGATGGCGCGGATTTCGTCCGCGGAAAGAATGGCTCCATCCAGGATCGCCACCTTGTATTCGGCTTTCTTGGAAGCCTTGGCAAAGGTGTTGATGGCCTTGGCGGCGCCTGCTACGTCGGACGCGCCGGTCACGAAAGCGGTCTGGCCGACGAGGTGTTCTCCGATGTCGGGAAGGCCGGCATCCGTCAGAGCCGTGCGCATGAAGTTGTTCTTGGCTACGTGGCACTGAGCGCCGCAGGCGGCCAGGGCGGAACGCAGATTGGTGAACTCAGGCACGGTGATCGAGGTGTAGTCCACGACGATCAGGAACGGGGAGGCGTTGACGCGAGCGGTCAGGTCGTCAATGATGATACGCTTGTCAGGATTCATGGTGTGCTAAATCGGTTCGGGTTACAGTTTGGCGATGGAAGCGGTGTCAACCGGCAGACCGGGGCACATGGCGCATGAAACGGTGACAGATTCAATGTAGGCGCCCTTGGCGGAAGCCGGGCGGGCCTTGACGACGGAATCAATCAGGGCAGCGATGTTTTCGGCGATGCTTTCGTTGGAGAAAGACAGCTTGCCTACAGCGGCGGAGATATTGGCGTTCTTGTCAACCTTGTAGTCAACGCGGCCGGCCTTCACTTCCTTCACAGCCTTGGCCGTATCGTCCGTGACGGTACCGGTTTTCGGGTTGGGCATCAGGCCGCGCGGACCCAGAACACGGGCAACCTTGCGAACCTCCGTCATGGCGTCGGGGGTGGCAATGGCCGTATCAAAGTCAACAAATCCTCCCTGGACTTTCTTGATGAGATCTTCAAACCCCACGAATTCGGCTCCGGCTTCCTGGGCGGCCTTGGCGGCATCGCCCTGAGCGAAGACGAGGACGCGGACGTTTTTGCCCGTGCCGTTAGGCAGGGAAACGCTGCCGCGAACCATCTGGTCGGATTTGCGGGGGTCCACAGTCAGGTGGAAGGAGACGGTGACGGTCGGGTCGAATTTCGGTGCCGGGAAGGATTTCATGGTTTCCACGGCTTCCGTGATGCTGTAGTTCTTGTTAGGAATAACAAGCTTTGCTGCTTCTTGATATCGCTTGCTGCGTTTGGTAGACATGTGTGTATTTGGCAGTGCGTTCGGACTGGTTTAATCCTCCTGCGGTGAGTGTTACATACCTTCAACTTCAATGCCCATCTGGCGAGCCTGGCCGGCAAGAATGCGAGCGGCGCGTTCAGGGTCTTTTGTGTTGAGGTCAGGGAGTTTGGTGTTGACAACTTCCATCAGCTTAGCCTTGGAAAGAGTGGCGACTTTCTTTTTGTTCGGTTCGCCGGAGCCGGAGGCGATGCCTGCGGCTTTCTTGAGAAGCACGCTGCCCGGGGGCTGCTTGGTGATGAAAGAAAATGACTTGTCCTTGTAAACCGTGATGACGGTCGGCAGGAGATCGCCGGCCTGCTTTTGCGTGGCGGCGTTGAACTCCTTGCAGAATGCCATGATGTTTACACCGGCCTGACCAAGTGCCGGACCCACGGGCGGGGAGGGGTTAGCGGCTCCGGCATTGATCTGGAGCTTGATGATTTTGGTTATTTCTTTTGCCATGGTTTTGCTTTGTTAGCGGAGAAAATAAACGGGAATGGGACTGATGGAGGGGGAGACGCAAAGAAAATTCAGGCTTTTTCCACCTGCCAGTATTCCAGGTCCACAGGCGTGGCGCGGCCAAAAATGGAGACGCTGACACGCAGCTTGCCCTTTTCCGGGTCGATTTCTTCGATGGTGCCTTCCTGGCTCTGGAACGGGCCTTCGCACACGCGCACAGGGTCGCCGACGGCGAATTCCACCTTGGGGCGGGCGGCAACGGCTTCCGCATCCAACAGGGGCAGAAGGTCTTCCACCTCGCGCTTGCGCATGGGGAGGGGGGCGTTGCGGGAGCCGGCAATGCTGATGACACCGTCAATTTGCTGGATGAAGTACCAAAGGTCCTTGTTCAGGGTGCCGTCCGCTTCCAGCAGGTACATGTTGGCATAAACGTACCCGGGAAAGAGTTTGCTGTGACGTTCCGTTTTTTTGCCGTTGCGCACTTCGGAAATAAGTTCCGTGGGGACTTCCACCCGGTAAATGAAGTCGGAAAGCTCGGCGTCCTTCGCCTTGCGGATGATGCGGTCACGAACGCTGTTTTCCTGTCCGGAGAGGACGTGAAGGACATACCATTGTTCGTGAGGCTCTGGGGTACTGGGCATGATCGGAGAAAGAAGTGGGGAGAGTAAAACTAGATTGCCAACTGGATGAGATAGTTGACCACGCTGTGAAGAAAGATGTCGAACGATGCAACAAACGCGCCAAGGAATACCATGGCAATCAGTACGACGAGAGTGGAACCCCAGAGTTCGCGGAATTTTTTGAAACCTTTCACCTTGGGGTCGCTTTCCCAGGGCCAGGTCGTCTTCTTAAGTTCGCCCTTAACTTCGGCGATGAATTGAGAAATCTTGCGAAACATGCTTCAAGGTGGGGTGGTGTATTTGGAAAGAAGTGGCAGGTCAGGAGGGACTCGAACCCCCAACTTTTGGTTTTGGAGACCAACGCTCTACCAATTGAACTACTGACCTGTTGGAGTCTCTTCTTTCGTGGGAAATGAGGGGGCCTGCGGGGAGGCCCCCTCATTAAACCTGATGTAGATTCCTCTACAAGTTCCTGAGGAACTTAGTCAAGGATTTCGCTGATACGACCGGCACCCACGGTGCGGCCGCCTTCGCGGATAGCGAATCGCATGGCTTTTTCCATGGCGATCGGAGTGATGAGCTGGACTTCCAGGTTGACGTTGTCGCCGGGCATCACCATTTCCACACCTTCGGGAAGGGTGCAGCAACCGGTCACGTCCGTTGTACGGAAGTAGAACTGCGGGCGGTAGTTGTTGAAGAACGGAGTGTGACGGCCGCCTTCTTCCTTGGTCAGGACGTAAACTTCTGCCTTGAAGTTTTTGTGGGGCTTCACGGTGCCGGGCTTGATGATTACCTGGCCGCGTTCGATATCTTCCTTCTTCAGGCCGCGGAGGAGCAGACCAACGTTGTCGCCGGCCTGGCCTTCGTCAAGCAACTTACGGAACATTTCGATGTCCGTAACGGCGGTTTTCTGGGTGTCCTTGATGCCGATGATTTCCACTTCTTCCATCTTCTTGATGACGCCGCGTTCGATACGGCCGGTAGCCACGGTGCCGCGGCCGGAGATGGAGAATACGTCTTCCACAGGCATGAGGAAGGGCTGGTCTACAGGACGTTCGGGCTGCGGGATGTAGGAGTCAACAGCGGCCATAAGTTCCATGATGGAATCTTCGGCAGCGGCATCGCCTTCCAGAGCCTTAACGGCGGAACCCTTGATAATGGGGGTGTCGTCGCCCGGGAATTCGTATTCGTTGAGAAGTTCGCGGATTTCCATTTCCACGAGTTCAAGAAGGTCGGGATCGTCAACCAGGTCGCACTTGTTCATGTAAACGACAATGGCGGGAACGCCCACCTGGCGGGCAAGGAGGATGTGTTCGCGGGTCTGCGGCATCGGGCCGTCGGAAGCGGCAACCACAAGGATGGCGCCGTCCATCTGGGCAGCGCCGGTGATCATGTTTTTCACATAGTCGGCGTGTCCGGGGCAGTCAACGTGGGCATAGTGGCGGTTTTCCGTTTCGTATTCAACGTGAGCCGTGGAGATGGTGATGCCGCGTTCGCGTTCTTCGGGGGCGGCGTCAATCTGATCATAGCCGCGTGCTTCGGCGAAACCCTTCTTAGCGAGCACTGAAGTAATGGCGGCGGTAAGGGAGGTTTTGCCGTGGTCAACGTGACCGATGGTGCCCACGTTCACGTGGGGCTTGTTGCGCTGGAATTGCTCTTTAGCCATAATATTATGTTTAGGTTTGGGCTGCTATGGGTCTAGCTTGAAGATGGAGCTTCTGGCGGGAATTGAACCCGCGACCTCATCCTTACCAAGGATGCGCTCTACCCCTGAGCTACAGAAGCATAGACTTCTTCCGCCTTTCGCTGCTCCTAGAGAAGTCGTAAATCCGCCCAAACCTGCGGTTCTAGCGGATAAATAGCATCCTCCCGTGTTGCCTGACGAAAAGCGGACGCTATGTTACGTTTTTAGATGCGGGATGTCAATGAAAACATGAACATTTTTTCAGCTTTATGCCGCAAATACAGGGAGTCCATGTATAATATATTTATCAGGAATGTGTTGAATGTTTGGATCTGTTTAAATCCTCCGTCAATTTAAGATTGGGGTCAACGTCTTCATCCAGAGAGTGGAACAGTCCTCTGCGGGCTTTGAGACAGGTGACATAAGCGATCATGGCGGCATTATCCGTCGTCAGGTCGAAGTCCGGGAGAACCAGTTCCACTTTTTCACGGTCACAGGCGGTTTTCAGGCGGGAACGCAGCTCCCTGTTGCAGGAGACGCCCCCGGAGATGGAAAGGGTGCGGTGACCGGAGGCGCGCAAGGCTTTCAGCGCCTTGTGAATCAGGACGTCCGTCACGGCCCGCTGGAAAGAAGCGCAGAGGTCGCGCAGAGTTTGCCGGGTCAGGCCGTGAGGATCGCCGTTTTTCGTAATTTTGGGCAGTGTATAGAGAACGGCCGTTTTCAGGCCGGAGAAAGATACGTTGGCTGTATGCTCCTTCATCAGGGCCCGGGGGAAAGAAAAGGCTTCCGGGTCGCCTTCCGCCGCCAAGCGGTCGATTTCCGGCCCTCCGGGATAGGGAAGGCCTAGCATTTTGCCTACCTTGTCAAAGGCTTCCCCTGCTGCGTCGTCCAGAGAGCGGCCCAGCAGGCGGTAGTTCCCTACGCCGCGCACATCCACAAAAAGGGTGTGACCTCCGGAAACGACCATGCCCAGATGGGGAACGGGACCGCCGGGGCGTTTGAGGAAGGGGGAAAGCAGATGGCCTTCCAGATGATTGACGGAGACGAAGGGCCTGCCCGATGCCAAAGCCAGAGCCTTGGCCGTGCTGTTGCCTACCAGAAGCGCAGCTACCAGGCCGGGGCCTCCCGTAGCGCCGAAGACGTCAATGTCCGCAGGAACTGTTCCGGCTTCGCGGCAAGCGGTCCGGATGATTCCGGGAAGATCCGCTGAATGGTTGCGGGAAGCCAGTTCCGGCACTACGCCGCCGTGCTGGCGGTGAATGGCAATTTGGGAGGAGATGACGGAGGAGAGTATTTCCGGAGCTTTTTCCTCTCCGGCAGAACGCAGGATGGCGACTGCCGTTTCATCACAGGAGGATTCTATTCCCAGAACGGTAAGGGATTCCGGCATGGAGGAAGAACAGGGAGGGGAGGTTAGGAGGCCTGGTGGATTTGGGCCGGCTTGTTGCCGGTAACCGTTGCCCTGGTAATGGTAACGGTATCCGCATTCTTCATGCTGGGCACTTTGTACATGACGTCCAGCATGAGGGTTTCAAAGATGGAACGCAGAGCGCGGGCTCCCGTGCCGCGTTTCATGGCTTCGGCGGCCATGGCTTTCAGGGCGTCCGGCTGCACGTCCAGTTTGGCGCCGTACATGGCGAGCAGTTTGGAATATTGCTTGACCAGGGCGTTTTTGGGTTCCGTAAGAAGGCGGACGAGCTGGTTTTCATCCAGCTTGGAGAGCGGACAGAAGATGGGCAGGCGTCCCACGAATTCCGGAATCATGCCGAAGGAGAAGAGGTCTTCCGGCATGGCCTGTGCCAGTATTTCCTCTTCCGAATATTCCTTGCGGTCGCGTTGTTCCGTGATGGCTCCGAATCCCATCTGGGTGGCGCCGAGGCGTTTGCGGATGATGTCTTCCAGGCCGACGAAAGCGCCGCCCACAATGAAGAGGATTTTTTCCGTATTGACGCGGATGTATTCCTGTTGCGGGTGCTTGCGGCCTCCGGTGGGAGGAACATTGCAGATGGTGCCTTCAATGATTTTCAGCAGAGCCTGCTGCACGCCTTCCCCGGAGACGTCCCTCGTAACGGAGACATTTTGTGTTTTGCGTCCGATTTTGTCGATTTCATCCACATAGATGATGCCCTGTTCCGCTTTCGCTACATCAAAGTTGGCAGCCTGAAGCAGGCGCAGGATGATGTTTTCCACATCTTCTCCTACGTAACCGGCTTCCGTCAGCGTGGTGGCGTCCACAATGCAGAACGGGACGTTGAGCATTTTCGCCAGCGTTTTCGCCAGCAGGGTTTTCCCTGAACCGGTGGGGCCGGCCAGCAGGATGTTGGATTTTTCAATTTCCACATCGTCCAGGGACTTGTCTTCCAGCATGACGGCGCTTTGGCGCAGGCGCATGTAGTGGTTGTACACGGCTACGGAAAGCACTTTCTTGGCGTAGTCCTGCCCGATGACATACTGGTTGAGCGTGGCGCACATTTCTTCCGGGGTGGGCAGCGGGCCTTCGTAGGAGGCCGGGCCGGCCGCCGTTTCCCTGAGCATGTCCGCGGCTGCCGCCTTGCGGGCTTCCGCCTGGCACATGGCGTACGCGGAGGGTTCCATGTTCAGGATGCCGCGGATGAAACGGGTTGCCATCGGAAGGCCTGTGTCCTTCACAATCATGTTGACGCAAATTTCAACGCAATTGTTGCAGATGTAAAAGTCTTCCGCAATCTGGATGAGTTTGTCCACCTTGTTCCCGGGCTTGCCGCAGCAGGAACAGGCAGGAAGATGAGGGGTGGAACCGGACATGGTTTTTCAGGTAGAGAGAGAGAAATGGCGGAGGGAAAGGGTCAGGCCTTGGTCTTTTTCTTGTCGCCCTGGTCATCAGAGTGATGCGCCAGAATTTTATCAACCAGGCCGTAGGCCACGGCTTCCTCAGCAGTCATGTAGTTGTCGCGGTCAGCATCCTTTTCAATTTGCTTTTCCGTCTTACCGGTATGTTTGGCCAGAATGCCGTTGAGGCGTTTTTTGAGGTTGAACATGAAGCCGATGGTGCGTTCCACATCTGAAGCGGTTCCCTGGGCACCTCCGGAAACCTGGTGAATCATAACGTGGGAGTTCGGCAGACAGAAGCGTTTGCCGGGAGTTCCTGCAGCCAGAAGGACGGAACCCATGGAGGCCGCTATGCCCAGGCAATATGTATTTACGTCACAAGAGACGAATTGCATCGTATCGTAAATCGCGAGACCCGCCGTGACGGATCCTCCGGGGGAGTTGATGTAGACGTGGATGTCTTTTTTCGGGTCAGCCATCTGAAGGAACAGAAGCTGGGCAATGACGGAATTCGCCACATCGTCGTCAATAGCGGAGCCGATGAAGATAACGCGGTCTTTCAGGAGACGGGAGTAAATGTCAAAGGCGCGTTCGCCGCGGCCGTCCTGCTCCACCACCATGGGCACATAATAGGAGTTTGCGGGGGTTGATTTGGAAGATTGGTCTTGAAACATGTTTATGGAAGATTGGATGTTGTTTTTTCAATGTATGTTACCCGTCCGCAGGACGCAAAACGGGGGAGTCGGGCATGTGTGCGCCAACTCCCCCTGGTAAGGTGTTTTGTGCAGAGGAGGGGTTACTGCTCGTCTACCGTTACTTTGGCCTCTTTTGTCAGGAAGTCCAGAACCTTGGCTGTCAGCAGGCTCATTCTGATGCCATGCACACGGCCTTCGCGCTGGAGTTCGCGAATGTAGGATTTGAGGTTCTTTTTCTGCTGGCGGGCCTGGCGGGCCACTTCGTTGTAAAGCTCCATTTCCGTGACGGCAATTTTTTCTACCTGCGCCACTTCCTGAAGCATGAAGAAGACCTTGAGGTTGCGCTTGGCCTCCTGTTTGGCTTCTTCCCGGGCTTCCTCCACAAACTTATCCATGTCTGCCGGGGCATTTCCGCTGTACATGGCCTGCTGCATTTTCTGCTGGAGGATGCCGTACACTTCACGTTCTACGACAGCTTCCGGAAGGTTGAAGTCAAGCATGTCCGCCAGCTTTTCCGTGATCTGATCGGCCTTGGCTTCATCAATTTGCATGGCTTTGCGCTGGGCCAGGTTTTCCTTCAGGGCAGTTTTCAATTCTTCCAGGTTTTTGCCGGGAAGAACTTTTTCCGCAAAAGCGTCATCCATGGCCGGAAGCTGTTTTTCCCGTACTTCTTTCACAGTGGCATGGAATACGAGTTCCTTGCCGCGCAGCTCCGTAATTGGGAAGGTATCCGGAATCGTGACGGTGATATCCTTGCTGTCACCGGCATTCAGGCCTTCCAGGGCAGAGGCGAAGCCGGGCAGAAATTGATCGTCTTCCACCTTCATCCACTGGCCGTCACGGCCTTCCAGGAAGCCTACGGGTTTGCCTACGGCTTCCGCTACGGGCTTGCCGTCCAACGTGGTTTTGAAGTCGATAATCGCTACGTCGTCTTTTTTGGCAGCGCGGTCCACAGGGGTGAATTCCGCGATTTGTTCAGCCAGGGAGTTCAGAGCTTCCTCTACGTCTGCTTCCGTTACTTCGGAAGAGGGAACCTTGACTTCGATGCCTTTGTATTCCGGCAATTCAAATTCGGGAACCACGGTCATCGTGCTGGTAGCGGTGTAGTTGCCCTGGTCATCCAGAGATTGTTCCGGCTTTCCGAAGTTGAGCACTTTCAATTTGGGGTTTTCTTCCAGAGCGGTGGAGCAGGCCGTTTCAAAAAGGGTGTCCAGCAGTTCTTCTTCAATTTCTTTCTTGAAGCGCTTTTCAATGATGGACTTGGGTGTTTTGCCGGGGCGGAAGCCGGGAAGCTTGGCTTTGGCGGCATAGGAATCTACAATGGAGGCGCGGCGCGCAGCCGTGGTTTCTGCGGGGATGGAAGCTTTCAGCGTGGCTGTGCAGTCCGGTTGAATATCAACGTTGATTTCCATAAATAATACGGTCAGTGTTAATTGAAAGTGGTTCTGTTTCAGCTCCGGGATGGCGGCAGCGGTCAAAACACGAGCGGCGACAACTTTAATGAGAGGGTATCTGGAGTGCAAGCTATTGCACGGGAATGACACAATTGCCCTCCTGAGCGCGCATGCGCACGCGGCGTAAGAAATACGGGGCAACTGTGTTCTACGTGGAATCACGTCTTGACTATGCAAGAGGAAAAGTCCTTTATATCCCAAGCATTAAGTTCAGCGCTCATGATCCGTCCCGTTTTTTTGTGTGTTTCCTTTCCCTTGATAGCGTGTTCGGCTGTTTTGGCCCAGGATGAAACTTCCCTTAACAGAGGCGCCTATGGTTCCGTGATGACTCCGGAACAGGTAATGCGGGAACTGGGGCCGGGCACGGGGCTTCTTCCCGGTGACCAGGCGTATGAGGGGCGGCCTGTGAAGAGCGTTTCCGTGCGGTACAGAAGCACCGGCAAGACCGTGTCCGAAGACCGTCTGAAAAATTTGCTGGCTACGCAGCCGGGCACCAGTTATTCCCCGGAAGTGGTCAACAAGGACTTGGAACGGTTGTTGGAAAGCGGTCTGGTAGGCGGCAATACAACAGTAGCCGTGGAGCCTTCCGGCGACGGCGTGGCGGTGGTGTTTGAAATGGCGGCCCAGAATCTGCTGGGCGGCGTGGGGTTCCGCGGCAATACCGCGTTCGACAACAGGGACCTCTCCGAGGAATGCGGGCTGAAGGGGGGGGAAGCTCTCAGCGACAAGGCCCTGAGCAGCGCTATTGCCAAGCTGCGCACTTATTACCAGGAAGCTCGGTATCCGGATGTACGTGTTTCCTATTTTTACCAGAAAACGGAACGGCCCGGCTTTGTGGATGTGGTCTTCGACATTAACGAAGGAAAGAAGGCCAATATTATCAAGATTGACTTTGTGGGCAATGAACACATCAGCGCCAAGGATCTCCGACAGGTGATGAAAACCAAGGAGAAGGGCTGGCTGACCTGGATTACCAAATCCGGACGCATTGACCGTGAACAAGTGGAGGACGATCTGGCGGAATTGGTGACTTATTACCGCAATAAAGGTTATCTGCGCGTCAAGCTGGACAAGGTGGAATATTTTGACGCCGGCAAAGGCAATGAGCAGAAGCTGACGATGAGAATTAGCCTTACCGAGGGGCGCCGCTACAAGGTCAACCAGGTTGCCTTCGGCCCCACCAAGGTGTTTACGGCCCAGGAACTGATTCCTGGCCTGAGCATGTACAACGGGGATACCTATTCCGCCCAGAAAGTGGCCGACGACGTGACGATGATCCGCCGTTATTACGGTTCCCGGGGGTATGCGGACGCCTCCGTGCGTCCGGACATTCAGGAAGTGGGCGTTGATCCCAAGACAGGTTACGGACAAATCAACATCGTGTACCATGTGACGGAAGGCAATCCCTACCGCGTAGGCAATATCCGCCTGACCGGGAATAACCGCACGAAGGATTACGTCATCCGCCAGGAACTTCCCCTCCAGTCCAATGACCCCATGAACGCCGTGGATTTGGATACCGCCCAGAAGCGCCTCCAGAACCTGAACTATTTTGACATGGTGGACGTAGCCCAGGTGGGATCCACGCGGCCCGGCTACCGTGATATCAATATCGAGGTGGCGGAAAAACGTACGGGGTCCCTGAATATCGGCGTGGCATTTTCCTCTATTGAAAGCGTTTACCTGTTCGCAGGCATCACCCAGTCCAATTTTGACATGTATGACTGGTCCTCTTTCGTGGGCGGCGGCCAGCGTTTCGCGATTAACGCCCGTGTCGGTTTTGAAACGCAGGATGCCAGCATTTCCTGGGTGGATCCGTGGTTCCTGCACCGCAAGCTGGCCTTCGGGACGGAAATCTTCTACAGCAATTCCACATATTTTTCCGATTATTACGACCAGCAGAATTATGGCTTTGCCATTTCTCTTCGCAAGCCGATCGGGGAACTGGATTACGTGAAACTGGAATACCGCCTGGAACAGTACCGTATTGACGCCGAAGGGAACGCTCCTATCTTCTTCTGGCAACAGGACGGAGACTACCTGCGCAGCCATGTGGAGCTTTCCTACACCATTGATACCCGCGACGCGCAGATTTTCCCCCGCAAGGGAGGCAAATTTGAAGTGCTGGCCGGTTATTCCGGCCTGGGCGGCGATGTGCATACATACAATTTCGGCGTGAATGGCTCCTATTACTGGAATTTGCGCGGAGACACCATTTTCAGCATCAATGCCGGTGCGGCTACCGTGGATTCCTATGGCAACCACGATGTGCCCATTTTTGAGCGCCTGTACCTCGGCGGGCCGTACAACATGCGCGGTTTCCGTTTCCGGGACGTGGCGCCGTACAATCCCGCCCTGAGCGGTGATGAGACGATGGGCGGCCGTTCCTCCTTCTTCTGCCAGTTTGAATATTCCATTCCTGTGATTGAAGAAGTGCGCGTCGCGGTGTTTTATGACATCGGTTTTGTCAACGGAGACTCTTTTGACTTCAGCACGTCCAAAATAGTTTCCGACTACGGGATTGGCCTGCGCCTGAACCTGCCCATCGGTCCGCTGGCAGTGGACTATGCCATTCCGATTCAGAAGAACAATGCCATTGACCGCGGAGGACAATTCCAGTTCTATCTCAATTATTCCTATTAATTACGTTTGATAATTTCTCTACCGTTTGACGACATGAGTAATTTCCGCATTCTTATCCTGGCGTTTCTGGTGGTGGTGCTGGCCGTTCTGGGAATGATTTATGTGAATATTTCTTCAAGAATGGATGTGATTCAGCAACAGCAGCAGATGGCCTCCGCTCCGGTACCTGTCAATTCCTCCCCGTATCTTCCGATGCCCACGCAGGCTCCTGCCTCCGCCGTTCAGCCGGTGGTGGTGGCGGATCCTGTGGTGAGCGAGGAACTGGCTCATGTCTCGGCGGAGCTGGAACGGATGAAGAAGGAGAATGAAGAACTGAAGAAGCGTCATGCCCTGGCGGAGGAAGAACGCGATTTGTTGGAACGCCAGAGCATGGAAAAGGGAGATCCCCGGCTGCAATGGCTTAATGAAATCAAGGATGCGGAGCAGGTGGGCCGTGTGACGGAATACTACCGTGACGCCAACCTGGTCCTGTTCCAGTCCATCGGCCAACCTGACTTGAAAGTGGGGCAGGAGCTGGGAATCCGCAGACGCGGGAGCATTTTCGTATCCCTGATTATCGACGGAGTTGACCCGGACGGGAAAGTGTTCCAGTCCTACGTGAAGCGTAATACGCTTTTTGATAATAATGACAAGGAACCTATCAAGCCGGGGGATGAAGTCATTGTTCCGCCTGCGAGCTGGCAGGAAAACATGACGGAAGAAGACAAGTCCGGTATGGCTTCTCCCTCCACCCCCGTCCCCGTGGAAGCTCCCAAACCGGTGATGATTCCCATGGAGCCGTGATGCGGATCCGTATTTAGCCAAGCCAAGTAAAGAGAAGTGCACCTGAGAGAAAGATTGCAATCGGGCGCCGGTCCCAGCCTGTCCTTTGAATTTTTCCCGCCCAAAAACGAGCAGGCAGCATCGGCCTTGTACCAGACTATCCGTGAACTGGAGCCTTACCGCCCCAGTTTCGTCAGCGTGACGTATGGTGCAGGGGGCTCCACCCGCGAGCTTACCCGCGAAGTGGTGTTGCGCATCCAGCATGAATCCCGTATTCCTACGGTGCCCCACCTTACTTGCGTAGGGCATAGCCGGGAGGAGGTATGGAATATCCTGGACCAATACGCCCGGGCTGGAGTGCGGGCCGTTCTTGCACTTCGGGGAGATCCTCCCCGGGGAGCGAAGGATTACAACCGCGATGCGGATGTTTTTCGCCATGCGGCGGATCTGGTGACGTTTATCCGTGAATATAATGAATCCGGCCGTCACCCGGATCCGGATGGATTCGCCATAGGCGTGGCCGGCTTCCCGGAAGGTCATCCGGCCACTCCCAACCGTCTGCGCGAGATGGATTTCCTGAAAGCCAAGGTGGATGCCGGCGCGGATTATATCTGCACCCAGCTGTTTTTTGACAATCATTCTTTCCTGGATTACCGGGAACGCTGTCTGCTGGCCGGCATCAAGGTGCCTATCCTGGCGGGAATCATGCCTGTGACCAGCCTGTCCGGCATGAACCGCATGGCAGAGCTTTCCGGAGGCACCTGTTTTCCGGCCAGGCTGCTTAAGGCGCTGAAGCGTGCGGGTTCCAATCCGGACGCTATTCAGGAGGTAGGCATCCAATACGCCTCCAGCCAGTGCGCCGAACTGTTGGATTCCGATGTGGACGGCATTCATTTTTATACGCTTAACCAGAGCCGGGCAACGCGGGAAATTTACAGGAATCTGGGACTGAAGGATTCCCTGCAGCTTTTGGAACATGGCGAAGATAAGTAAAAAGCTGATTGATTTGGTTGGGACAACACGGTAGAACCCTCTTCAACATATTATGGATATCAAGGATATTAAACGGGCCATGGACAATATGCCGATGGGCGACGGAAGTGCGTTTGCGGAAATTTCCGTCGGCCCGGCCAAGCATGAACAGTTTTTGGATGAACATTACGGCAAGGTTGCGCTGGTTGTGTTGCTATGCGTCCTTGGGGCTGCCGGATGGATTATTTATAATGGCGTGCAGGATTCCATGGAAAGAAAGGCAGGCGCCGCTCTGGTGGCCGCTATGCCGGAATCCCCGGCAACCGGGGAAATTTCCCTGGACGAACAGGGGCTTCAGCAGGTGGTGGCTGACTTTGACAGTTCCCGCGCCGCCGTCACTGCCTCTTACCTTCAGGCCATTGCCTTGTGGAACGCCGGCAAGGAGGATGAAGGCGTGGCCAAAATGAAAGCTTTTATTGATTCCGCTCCCACGGAGGAATGGAAAGCCCAGGCTTCCGTTACCCTGGCCTGCCGTCTGATGAACCGGGGGAAAGCGGATGAGGCGGAAGGGTTGTTCCGTTCCGTGGTGGATGCGGGAGATCCTACTTTTTCCGGTTTTGCCACCATGTGCCTGGGGGACATTGCCCGGGCTAAGAAAGACAATGCCGCCGCAGGCGCCTTTTACCGTGAACTGGCGGAGAAATTTCCGGCCAGTGCATTTGCCTTGCAGAGCGGAGGCTACCTGCTGCGCAAGAGCCTGTTTGATATTCAGAGTCCCGTTCGTATTGAGCCCGCAGTAGAACAGAAATAATCCATGCGGGCGTTTCCGAAGTTTTCCGGAAGATGAACGCTTTTTCCATCCGCATGTCTGTTTTTTTACAGTGCATGCGGATTTCCGTATTCAGGAACGCCGGAACAGGGGGGTAATGAAAAGCCTGCTGCGCGCGTAGCTGTTATGATTCCGGGAATTCCGTTCAGGACTGTGACATATTTAAACAAATCATCAAGGGATTCCGCGCTTACCGGATGTAACCGGGCTGCCGGTGTTAATCCTTATTTTTTATCTCATGAACAGGCATATTAAATCATTCTGGCTTCTTCCCCTGGCGGGAATGACGCTTTCTTTCATGCCGTCCTGCACGACGGACAGCTACGGGAACAGTTCCGTAACGCCCGGTGGAGCCGCCGCCATCGGTGTGGGGGCGCTGGCTGCCGGCGCTGCTATTGGGGCGGCTGTCCAGCATGACCGTGACAAGGACAGGTACCGCAATGACTGGCGCCACCATAATCCTCCTCCTCCGCCTCCCCGTCCGCCTCATCGCCCCCAATGGCGGAGGTAAGAAGGGAGCGTGCGTGTAAGGGCGGCGATATTTTGGTTCGGCAGGGGGCCGGGAGGCGACGCGTTTTTCCGGTCTGCCCCTTTGCTGAAATCTCAGACCCGCCGTATGCCGCGGAGCGCCCAGGTCATGCGTTGTCTGGCGCTTTCCGGATCATTGAGGATAGAACCCAGCAAGTCGAGAACGGGCCGAGCTGCTTTGGAGTCGTGCACTTGGAGCTGTCCGGAAAGGATAAAGGGGGCTCCCCCGCAGCAGACAAGGTAAATGAGGATGTTCATGGGGTCTCCCATGAGCACGGATCCTTCCTGCTGGGCTTCCCGTATGGTTTCCAGCAGCACAAGGGGATGGCGCGTATGGATTCCTGAAATGAAACGGATGGCCGCCTGTTCCCCTGCCAGGGCGTCCAGAACCAGCTGGGCAATGAATTGGCCGTGACGCAGCAGGAACTCCATGACGTCTCCCAGGATGGCTTCCAGTTTTTCAAAGGCCGGAAGATGAATGTTGGCATGGGTCCTGATGCCGGTGAACAGAGGTTCGTACCAGCGTTCCAGAAGCTCGGTCAGAAAAGCTTCCCGGTTGCCGAAGTGATAGACAAAGCTCCCTGTATTGGTGCCGGCCCGCAGGGACAGGCCGCGAACGGTAAGGGCGCGCAGCCCGGATTCCCCGACAATCATGGCACCCGTATTGAGCAGGTGCTCTCTGGTGGATTTCCGTTTGGGCATGAAGGTGAAGCTTGAACCTCCATGTGTGCCCCTTATCGGCCTGCAAGGCAAGGACTCGTTATGTCTGTTGCTGTAAAAAGCGGAACCGGGGCTCATCCTCTCCCCGGTCCCGCCGCCGGAGTCCTGAATGAATCAGGAGGTTGCTTTCAATTCCTTCCGCCGGGAGGCAATCCAGCGGGAGAAGAGTTTGGCCGTGGCCGGAATGATAAGCAGGTTCAGGATGGTGGCTGTCACCAGCCCGCCGAACTGGACGATGGCCAGGGGGCCGAGCAGTTCGCCTCCGGGCTGGTCAATGGCCCAGATCAGCGGGAGCAGCCCCAGCACGGTAGTCAGGGAAGTCATGATGATGGGGACCACGCGTTCCAGAGAACCTTCCCGTATGGCTTCCGCGGGTTCCATCCCCTGATGTTCTAGGGCCCGGTACCTGTTGAGCAGAATCAGGCCGCTGCGGATGGCGAAGCCGATGACGGTCACGAACCCCACAATGGAAGCCACGGAAAGAATGGGAGGAATGTAAGTTCCTCCAAACAGGGAGGACAGCGTACCGGGGGAGGCAAGGAAAACGGCTACGATGCCGCCCACCAGGCACAGCGGTATGTTCACCAGAGTCAGCATGGCGCGCCGGACGCTTCCCAGTGCGGAGGAAAGGAGCAGTACGATGAGCACCATGACGATGGCGCCCAGGACGTAAAGCCGTTGTGATGCGGATTCCCGTGCTTTGATAGTGCCGTCATAGTCTACGGTACAGCCCATGGCGTTCATTACCGGGTCCAATTGTTCCCGACAGGCTTTCGCGAGGTCTCCCAGGTTGGAATTGGGGGAGGGATTGCAGGAAATCATGGCTTTCCGCATGGTGTTGTCCCTCAGGATGAGGTTGGAAACTTCCTCCCGGTACACCTGTGCCACGTCGTCCAGGCGCACGGTTTTTTTATTGGGGGAAATGAGTTCCAGGTTTTTGACATCTTCCATGGACGTTTTAAGTCTGGGGTCAATGCGCAGGACAATGTTCCAATGGTCCTGGTTTTTGATGACTTCTCCCAGTTTCTGTCCGTTCATGGCCGTGGAAACCTGTTCCGCAGCATTCGCCATGGTCAGGCCGTAGGAAGCCAGGGCTTCCTGATTGTATTGCACGCGAATGGTATCCACCATAATTTCCCGGTTGGCGCGTGCATCCGCCACTTCCGGCATGTTCTCCAGAATTTCCTTGGCTTTCCGGGCCGCCAGGCGGAGCTGGGGCAGCTCCGTGCCGTAAATGTTGATGGCGATTTCCGAGTTGGAGCCGGACAGAGCGGAACTGATGCGATGGGCCAGCGGATAGCCGATCATGGAGCTGGTGCCGGGGATGCCGTCAATGCATTTCTTGATGGCGGCGCGCAATTCTTTCTGGTCTTTCTTCAGATCCACGCGCACGAGCAGCTCGGAGGCGCTGACGGGTTCTGCGTGTTCGTCGTTTTCCGCGCGTCCCGTGCGCTGGGTGACACTGAGAACCCCCGGAATCTGTTCAATATCTTTCATCACTTTCCGGGAGATGCGCTCCGTTTCATCCAGGGAAGTTCCCGGCACCGTACTGACGAAGACTGTGTAGCAATCCTCGTTGAACGGCGGCAGGAAACTGGTTCCGAACGTGGAACCCAGCCACAGGGCCAGCAGCGTAATGGCCGTCATGATGGCGCAGACCGTTTTGGAAAAGCGCAGGCAGAATTCCAGGATGGGGGCATAAATGCGTTTAATGAGGCGGGAGCTGAAGGAATCCCCGCTTTCCAGAGTAGCGGCGTTTTTGCTTTTCTTGAACCATATGTAACAGAGAACCGGAGTAATGGTGACAGCTACAATAAGAGAAGAAAGCAGGGCCAGCATGTAGGAGATCCCCAGGGGCCGGAAAAACTGGCCTTCCAGACCGGACAGGAAGAGCACCGGAGTGAATACCAGCAGGATGATGACGGAGGAGAAGGAAATGGAGCCTACGATTTCGCTCTTGGCTTTCATCAGAACCTCATACTTGCTCTTGCGCTTATCTTTCGGCAGGGCGGCGTTCCTGTTCAGGTGCCTCCAGGCTATTTCCACGAAGATAATGGCGTTGTCCACCACGTCTCCCACGGCTACGGCAAGGCCGCCCAGGGTCATGATGTTGATGGCCAGCCCGAAGACGGGGAACATCATCATCCCGAACAGGATGGACAGGGGCATGGAAATCAGCGTGATGATGGCCGTGCGAAGGTTCAGCAGCGTCAGGAAGATGACGATCATGACCACCGCTCCGGCAATGAGGAGGGTTTCCGTGCCGTTATCCAGGGACATTTCAATAAAATCCGCCTGCCGATAGGCTGCGGTGTGCAGTTTCATTCCCTTGGGAAGCTGGCTTTGACTGAATTCCCTGACGGCTGCATCCACGGCCTGTGTCAGGGCCAGAGTATTGGCTCCCGGCACCTTCTGCACGGAAAGCACTACGGCGTCTTCCCCCATAAATCCGGCATCTCCCCGCCGCGGCGCACCGTCTATCTTGACTTCCGTCACATCCTGGAGCCGGAGTATTCCGGAGGCATGGTCCGGAACCAGGGCGCGGTTGAGCTGTTCAATATTGGCGGTGCGGGTATCCTGCTGGATGGGGAGTTCCTGCCCGGCTACATCCTCCAGATACCCTGCGGGGACGGAAGATTGGGATTCCTGAATAGCCGTTTTCAGGCTGGAAAGGTCCACCCCGGCCAGTTTGAGTTTGTTGGGATCATAAATCACCTGGTATTCCGGCAGACGCCCGCCCAGCACCGTGACCTGCCCCACCCCGGGAATGGCCAGCAGGCGCGTGCGCAGCTTGTATTCCGCCAGTTGCCTCATGTCCAGCTGGGAGGTATCCTTGTCTCCAGTCAGGGCGATGAGCATGATTTCCCCCGTTATGGAGACGATGGGGGCCAGCTCCGGGGATGTCCCTTCCGGCAGGGATTCCCGGACTGCTCCAAGACGTTCCGTTACAATCTGCCGGGCCTGGTAGATATCTTTGTTCCAGTCGAAATCCACCCATACGAAGGAAAGCCCGCTGCCGGAGGAGGAGCGGACGCCTTTGACTCCGGCGGTTCCGTTCATGGCGGACTCAATGGGAATGGTGATGTATTGTTCCACTTCTTCCGCAGTAAGGCCGGGGGCTTCCGTCTGGATGGTGACACGCGGGACCTTCAGTTCCGGGAATACGTCCACGGGAATGTTCTTCACCACGAAAATGCTGATGATTGCCAGCGCAATCGTCAGCAGGATCACAGTAATCCTGTTGTTCAGGCAGAATGAAATGAGAAAGTTCATGGATTCTGATTGCTGAATACCTAAGATTCAAGGGTTTATTCCAAAGGAATTCGGGGTATTTGTTCCTTAATCTTTTATTTTGTACATCGTTTAGTGTTCTCCTTCGTGGAACTGGCCGTCCGCGTGGAAGTGCCCGGCTGCTTTTTTGCTTCCGGCCTCTCCGGTGGGCAGGATGTATTTCAATTCATACCCGCCCTTGGTGACGATGGTCTGTCCCGGCATCAGTCCCTTGACGGGCGTTTTTCCCTGACGGGAAGGCAGTGTTTCCACTTTTTTCATGACAAATGTATCGTTTCCCGCCTTGATGAAAACCACGTCGTTCACCCCTACCTTGACGACGGCGCTGTTGGGGACGGGAATGAAGCCCTCCGTGGCGGCGTCATGGGAGTACAGATCCAACCGGGCCAGCTGGCCGGCATGTGTCCCTTCCGGTATGCGGTCCGGGGTAAAATACAGGGCCCTGGACTGGGTGGCGGGATCTACCTGTTCGGCCACCCTCAGGGAGCCGTTCAGCAGTTCCGTGTTTTTACCGCTGGTCAGAGTCAGCCGGGCTTTTGCATAATGGACGGGATCCGTCCCATAAATGGTCGTGGTAAATTCCAGATCCCCTTTATTGGTCATGACGAGGGCAGGTGCGCCCTGTTCTCCCCAGGCCCCTTGGGTCATGTTCACGGACTGAACGGAACCATCCGCCGCTGCGTATATGTAAAGAAGGTTATTTTTCAATACGCCGGACTCCATCACCAGTTTCAATTTATTGTTGCTGGCGTTCAGGGCAGCCCGGAGGCTGTGGATTTCCGCCTCTTTGAATTGGATGGAAGTATTCAGTTCGCTGTTGCGGGTGCCGATTTTTTCCAACTGGGCCCGGCGTTCCCTGAGGGTTCCGAGTTCTGCTGCGGCACGGTCCAGCGCGGCCCTGGCCTGGGAGGCGTTTCCTTCCATTTCCACAATATCCGGGGATGCCAGCGTGTACAGCAGTTCCCCTTTGCGCACTTGTTGTGCGGATTTGACGTTGAATGTCACGCGCCCTGCGGCGGGAAGGGCGTATGTGGTTACCGCATGGGGAGGAATGACCATCTGCCCGTGAAGGGTTTTCGCCGCTCCGTGGGAGGTTTCCTCCACTTTCTCAAAGCGCATGTCCAGAGAATGGCGCGCTTTTTCATCCACATGCACGGGAATCATGTCCCCCGGTTGGCTGGAATTTTTTTCCGCAGACTCTTCGCGTTCATGGTCGCCCGTGCATGCTTCCCCTTCCGCGTGCTGGTGACCTTCCAGTTCATGGTCGCCTGTGCAGACGGCTCCGTCCGCATGCCTGTGTTCTTCGTGGGCGTGGCCCTGAGTACAGGTTTCCCCTGCCTTGTGCTGATGGTCGTCATGGCCGTGATCCGCCGTGCAGGCGGAACCGTCCTCGTGTTTGTGTTCTGCAGGGGCAGGCTGTTCTCCGCGTGCGGAATGGAGACAGAAAGCAGGAGCCAGTCCCAGCATGATGGAAAAATAAAGATGTTTCATATTCATTAAAGATGGTGGAGGGTTGATGTGGATTAAAGGTTGGCGTGGGTGAGGTAGCGGAGCTGGGCCTGAACGGCCAGAAGCTTGTCCAGATTGTCCAGGAAAGCCAGGCGGCTTTCGTAAAGCTGGTGGCGGTTTTCCGCCAGTTCCAGCAGGGATGCTTCCCCAATGCCGTGCAGCTTTTCCATGGTCCGGACGGAGGCGGCGAAGGATTCCATGCGCTGGAGTTCCGTGCGGCAGTGGCGGAGCGCCATCTGCTGGCTGGCGTCAAGCTGGCGGGCGTTGAATAATTCCGTTTTCCAAAGCTGGATGGTTTCCTGTCTGGACAAGTCCCGTGTGCCTCGGGCTTCTGCAATGGCCTTGCGATTGCGGTTCCAAAGGGGAAGATTGAACCCTATTTCTCCGCCTACTTCCTTTTCTCCTTCGTCGCGGGTGAAGGAGGGGCCGAGCTCCAGTTCCGGGTACTGCCGGCGGATTTCCGTTTTGAATAATGTCTCCGTGGTGGCGTAGGTCGCCAGTTGTGCCTTGATTTTTGGAGAGGCGGTCAAGGCTGAAGGGCCGGGAGCCGGTACGGCGGCGGGAAGCTGGAAATTCTGTTTCGTCAGGAAACCGAGTTTCCGTACCGCAGAAGGATGCAGGCCCATCAGCTTGACGAGTTCCATTTTTTGCTCCAATTCCGTTTCCGTCACGGTTTGGAGTTCCCGGATAGCGTCATTCATCCGCTGGGAGGCTACCTGCCGAGAGGAAAAATCCACTTCCCCCGCGCCGATAAGCTGTTCAATCATGCCGTTTTCCCGCCGGATGGCATTCAGCCGTTCCCGGATGACCGTCTTGCGGCGCTGGGTAACGGCCAGTTTGCTCCATGCCTGGTCCAGGGAACTGAGAAAATCCAGTTCAGCCTGGCGGAGGGTCCAGAAGTCGGCCTCCTTGTATTGTTCCGCCACCTTTTTTTCCAGGGCGGGGAGGCCGGTTACGGGAATGGTGAAGCCCAGGCTGCCGGACATGTTGACCGTATTTTCCTGGAGGACTTGTTCAATATCCCAGGAAAAGGAGGGATCGTTCCACCAGCCCGATTGCCTGGCTACTTCATTGCTGGAAGCCAGTTTCAGCCGGGCTTTGTTCAGATCCGGATTCATGACCAGGCCGATCTGGCGAGCCTGGTTCTGAGTGATTGAGGTAGGGGAATCTACGCTGGACGCCTCTTTCCAGGAGGCTTCCTCCGCGTTCAGGTCGATAGGCGCGCTGTGGTAGACGCTGCATGAGCTGAGCAGGGCTGCCAGGCCTATTCCGGCGAAGAATGGTGTGGATTTCATGATGGAAAAGATAATAAAAACAGTTCGGTCCAATCAGGTTTGGACAATGCGGCGAATAATTCCGCGGAAACAAATAAAAGCGGCCGCCGTATTAAAGGCAGCGTACCGCAGGAAACGCCCTTAAGGACGTTTCTAAAAAGAGCCGTTAAATCAGCAGGGGAAGTTGAAAGCCTTCATGCGTCGGGCCGGCGTTCCTGAAGGGGTCAGGGGGAACCGGTGTTGCGGAATCCGATGTTTGGCTTATTAAAAGAAGAGGCCGGGCCAGATGGTGGAAATCCGGCAATGTCTGCCAGATGACGTAAGGCTGGGGCAGAGGTGCATGAGGAACGGGAACCGTCAGATCATTAATCTCCAGCTGCCGGTGTTCGCAGAGGTGCCCGGCCAGAGGGCTGGAAGAGCCGGTGCGGGGCACATCGTCCCCGTGGCATTCGCAGGGGGCGGCATCCTGATGGCAGGAACAGGAAAAAATGAAAATTTCTTCATGACACGGGCACACGGAAACCATACCCGTTCCGCCTACGACGACCAGCAGAAGGGTGAGCAGCATGATGCCGGTGCGCAATGCTCTAACCATGGTATGCCGCGAATCCTAGAAAGGAGCCGTGAAAGCGTCAAGAGCAAAAGTGGCGGATGTCTGAACCCTGAAGGAAAGGCCGTTATTTTTCCGCCGCTTTGCGGAGCAGGTCCACGGTGTGTTCAAAAGCCACACCGCGGACATCAATGATCCGGGAGTTTTCCGCGATTGCTCCGGTGATTTCCTCCCGGAATTTTCCGGACTGTTCTTCCGTGAGCAGGTTTTTGGAACTCAGGGAGCGCGTGATGAGCTGGAGGACGTACCCTGTTTCCACGAAAGACTGGCGTCCCACGGCTTTTTTCATGGCTTCCATGAATTCCGGGGCGTGTTCGGGCGGCAGGCCGGCCACGGCCTTTTCATAAGCGCGGATGAAGGAATCCACCGGGGCTTTGGAAACTTCCGTCTTAGTGAGGTCAAAGCTGGATTGATAAGCGAGAGCTCCTTCTTCCGCCAGTTGAAGGGCGTTTTTTCCGAATTTGTTGACGGCAGTCATATCCGCTCCTTTTTCCAGTAGCAGGGCCGCCACCTGGAAATTACCGCGCATGGCTGCCAGCATGAGGGGCGTAAAGCCGTTGCCCTCCCGGTTGTTGATGTCTGCTTTCCTTTCAATCAGCATGTCGGACAGGCGGTCCAGCCCGCTCCAGGAAGCCCAGTGCAGCGCGGTCCACCCGTCCTTGTCCTTTCGGTCGATTTCCACGCGGGGGTCTTCCAGAAGCCGGTCCAGATAGGGGGCCCGAGTGGCTTCCAGCTTCAGCGTGGTCTCAATGTTGTTGTAGTTGGCGTAGCATACCCACATGACAGGAGTTCTGCCATGGGGATCCGTCATGTTGACAAAAGCCTTTCCTTCTGCCGCAGCCAGTTCTTCCCCTTCCTTCAGGGTTTGTTCGAATTCCTTCATCCCCTTGACTCGGGCTTCCTTCTCCTCCTGTTCGGAGGAAGCGTTGACTTCTTTGGCCTCCGCTTTCTTCATTACGGTGATAAGGTCCAGGGCCGGGTTGGGATCTCCAGAGAAAGATTTGGAGACCAACAGGCTGAGACCGCCGAGGAGGGAGCTGAAAGCTACCAGGATGAGGGAATCCACAATGATGTTGCGCGTGTGCTGGTTCATGGTCTCGTAAGTTCAGGAGTTGGCTTCCGTAAATTCTTCCGCCGTCAGGGCGGGATCCGTTTCCGCTTCAATGGCGCTGATGGGTGGCGATGCCGCGTCTTCCTCGGGATGGTCCGAGGTGATGGTCCTGCGGGTCATGATAATGGCGATGGGGCTGATTACGGCCATGGCCAGGTAAATGGTCCACATGAATTCCGGGGAGTCCCAGAAGCCGATGTGCCCGGTATCCATCTTGGCGCAGATGCCGTCATAGCAGAGGTAGGCGACGAGCAGGCCGCCGATGATGCCATTGATGGGTTTGGCGATGAACATGGGAAGCGCCGCCAGAGACATGTAGGAGGCCACTTTGTCTTTCGGAGCTACCCGCGCCACATATTCGGAGAAGCGGGGGGAGAAGAGCAGTTCCCCGAATGCGAATACCAGGATCTGCGCCACAATGGCTACCAGATACGCCTGAGAGCGCGTTTCAATGCCGGGCACCAGGTAGTACCATTCAATGGGAATGGCCATGAAAACGAGAGAGAAAGCGGAGATGGACATGCCCGCAATCATGAGACCAACGGTAGAGAAGCGGCCCAGCACCGGAATGAGCAGGATGAGGCCGGAGACGATGATGGCCGGGTTGACGGCATTGATGGAGCCTATGGCAAAGTCGTCATATAGCGTACGCACGTAGTATTTGGGCATCACCAGGAATTGCAGCGTGAAAACGATGCGCACGCCCATGGTCAGCACAAGGAAGAGGATAAGTTTGCGGAAGGCGGATTCCTTCCACACCTCCATGAAGAGCTGGAGAGGTCTGCGGAGGGGGGCATTGATGTTCGCCTCCCGTTCGCTGGGTTCCGCGTAGTTGTCTTCATTAATAAAACGGGTGGTGATGCAGCCCAGCAGCACCATCAGCGTTCCGAAGTTGATAATCCAGTATCCGCCGTCCACGGCGCCGAAGTGCTTGCGGAAAAATTCAATCAGGAACACGTTCGCGATGACGGCGGAAATGTTCATCAGCAGGTAGTAGATATTGAAGCCCGTGGAACGCGCTTTCAGCGGAGTGAAGCGCCGGATGGAAGTTTGGATGACGGGGGACATGAACGCCGTGCCGAAGGACATAATCAGAATGCCCGCCATGACGGCCAGCCTTCCGGAGTCCACGGTTGGGCTGAGGTCCGGACCGAAGCCCATGATAAGGCGCCCGGCAATGAGGATGATGAAGCCGATCAGGTAAGTGCGCCGTATGCCGATGATGTCGCAGATGGAACCCACCGCGAAGACGAAGGCGGAGATGAAAAGGGTGTACAGGCCTACCCAGAGGGCGGCGTCCGCATCGTTGAAGCTGCAATAGTCTGTCAGGTAGAGGACGAATACCGTAATCATGGAAAAATAGGCCATTCCGTCGAAGAACTGGACGACGTTGGTAAGCCAGAAATCCTTGGATACGGTTTTCAGGATCTTGAATTCCGAAAAATATTTGAGGATGGGGTTTGCGGACTCATTCATGGAGAGATGGAAACGGTAAGGAAAAGTTGACGACGATGAAAGAGTGGGTTACACGCATCCCCGTTTCAAGATTTTTTTCTCCCAAAGGCCGGTTTGACCGGAAAAATGCGCTTCATCGCCGGGGAAACCGCTATCTGGGCAGAATGCGTCGGAAGCCTGCCACGTGGCACCATGACAACGCTTTCAGGCATTGTTCCACAGCCATGGCGTCCGAAGGCAGCACGGGCCACAGCCCGGCTTCCTTTAGCCCTGATTTGGCTATTTCCGCCGCTTTCCATTCGCGGAACTGGGAGGGAAGGGCGGAGAAAGTGAAAAAGGCCCAGCAGGCCAGCCCGATGGCCAGCGCGATCTGGAATTTCAACAGTCCGGCCGTCAGCATTCCCAGCAGGATAAGAGCTGTGAAAAAAGGAATCATCGTGGCGCGCGCAGAGGCGGTTTTGCGGGCTTTTGCCGCCTCCGGGTCTTCCCGGACCAGGCTGCTCATGGCCCAGGTATGGGCTACGCAGGCCAGCCGGCCTGCGGTCACCTTGCCTTCCCATGCCGGAGGAAGGCTGATGAATCCGTTTTCATCCACTCCGGGAAACCGGGCTTTCTCCAGTTTCCGCTGGCGTTTTTCCGCACCGTCCAGGCGGTGGATTAATCCCGCCGGGCCGGGGAAGCCGGGCAGTTCCCGGGATTCGTAGGTGCGCAGGGGAATGATGCCTTTGGTGAAACGCAGCGCGGCAATGACACCGAGCACGACCACGGAAAGGAAAATCACTACTGCGAATAGCATAGACGGTTTTTTCTCATATGCCCGTGTGTCCGTCAATCTCTCCGGCTGGCATGAAGCCGTCCTTCCCGGCCAGCAGCCGGGTACGGGTGCGGACATCGTTTTTTCCTTCTTTTCCCGCCCGGAACGCTTGGAAAACGGAGGGATGGAGCTTATGTCGGAATGATCTGCAGTTCCGGGTGTTCCTCTGGGCGGGCACAACATTCCGGCATGGATTTTCTTCATGCCGGAGGCGCTGGATTTGGGTTGATTTTCCGGCGTTTTTCATGTAATGGCTGACCGCAATGGTCCATATTCGGGAATGCATGAGGAGGTGGCTGCCGTTTGTCATAATGGCGGCCTCCCTGGGTGTGTCTCTCGCCCAGGATGTAGCGAGCCCCGATGCCGCGGATCTGGATTTGGACCTGGTCAAACTGAAAAGTGGCCCCAAGGGCAGACAGAGGGAAGCCATGAGGAAGGTCCTCCTGCTTGTGCATCTGAAGCAAAAGGAAACGTGGCTGGCGGAATCCACGGGGGATGAGGCCGTGCATCTGGCGGCGGAGATTTCCTTCCGCCGGTATTTGGCTTCAGTGGATATGGGCGGATGCCCAGGGGAATTCAAGTGCGCTTTCCTGCGGTATGCAAAGCTCCTGAATTCCTTTGAAGAAAAAGATTTGAATAGTGTCGCGGATTTTCCTGCGGTCCCTCTGCAGGCTGCCGGAAGAGAGCTGTTCCGGGTGCTGCTTACTTACCGTCTGGAGCCGGAGCATCTGCTGGAGGAAATGAAAGCGCTGGTGGATGAGGAAATTGAGGGTAAGGAGGAGCTGTCTGCAGGACAGATGATGGATATTGTCCGGGGAATGCGGGAAGCCCTGCAATCCGGAAGCCGCCCCTTTCCGGCGGAAAGGCCTCCGGAAGACAGGGTTTCCGGGATGTAGCGGCTTTTCATGGATGGCATGCCGGTACCGTGAGGAATCTTGTGGAGGCATGTCGGAAAGTCCGCTCCGGCTATTCCGGAAGGAAAATGGATTAAGACGGCTGTACGTCACGGTTTCCAGGCGGCGGCCATCAGAGTCTGGAAATGGGGCGGGTCCGGCTCCCTGTCCACAATATCCGTGTGGATGTTCCGGAATCCCGCTTCCTTCAGCATGCTTTCCAGGGCGGCGGGCGTGAAGCCCAGCCAGCGGTCCGCGTAAAGTTCACGGGCTTCCTCCTGTCCATGCTGGAGCAGATCCAGCACCACCAGGCAACCGCCGGATTTCAGGATATCCCACGCAGCTTCCAGCGCTCTGGACGGCTTTTGCGCATGGTGCAGGGCCTGGCTGAGCAGGGCCAGATCCACCGTGCCGGGTTTAATGGGCGGCGCTTCGATATCGCCCAGGCGGTATTCCAGATTGTCCAGCCCGTGTTTGCGCGCCAGCTCCTGCCCCAGCTCCACCATGCTGGGGGAGTTGTCTACGGCGATCACCTGTTTGGCGCTGGGGGAGATGAGCTGGGAAACGAAACCTTCCCCGGCTCCCAGGTCCGCCACTACGTCATAGTTCAGAATGCGGAGCAGAGCACCGGCCAGCGCTTTCCAGGAACGGCCGGGCGCGTAGTTCTTGCCCAGACGGCACACTACTTCGTCAAAATAGGCCTGGGTGCGGTTTTTGCGCTTGTCCAGGATAACCTGAAGGGCTTTTTTGTCCGTTTCCGCCTCCGGCAATTCCTCGCAGGCTTTCAGGGCTACATTGTGCAGATCACCTGCCAGGGAAAGAGTGTAAAAGACGTTTTTGCCGGAACGGGCGTCCTCCACCACCCCTTCCTGCCGGAGCTGGGCCAGCTGGGTGGAAATGCGGCTTTGCCCCATGCCGAGAATTTCCTGAAGTTCCGCGACGCTCAGGGATTCTTCATTCAGAACGTTGATGATGCGCAGGCGGGTGGGATCTGCCAGGAGTTTGAGCGTTTTTAGGGTTGACTTCATAGCGGAATAATATATCAACACATCGAGATTTATCGATATGAGTAGAAACACCCCTCACATCTTTACGTCGGAATCCGTTGGAGAAGGCCATCCGGACAAGGTGGCCGACTACATTTCCGACTCTATTTTAGACGCCTGCCTGGCTCAAGACAAAACTAGCCGCGTTGCATGTGAAACGTTGGTGAAGAGCAATATGGTCATCATTGCCGGAGAGCTGACGACCAAAGCGGTGATCGATCCGGAAAAAATCGCCCGCCAGGCCATTCGGGAGATCGGGTACTGCAACAGGCAGGACGACGACGTTTTCCATGCGGATACCGTCTTTTTCACGAATTTGCTCACGGAACAGTCCCCGGATATTGCCCAGGGAGTGGACGCCCGGGAGGCGGAGGGCAAGGGCCATGCGGAGCAGGGCGCCGGAGACCAGGGCATTATGTTCGGCTTCGCAACGAATGAGACGCCGGAGCTGCTTCCGGCCCCCATCGTGTTTGCGCATAAACTGCTCATTGAGCTGGCCAGGAGGCGCAAGCGCGGGCATGTGGACTGGCTGCGCCCGGACTGCAAGTCCCAGGTGGCTGTGGCCTATGACGAAGACGGGCGTCCCGCGCATATTGAAAACGTAGTTATTTCCACCCAGCACACGGAAGACGTGGACCATGACACGATTTACTCATATTGCGTCAAACTCATTAAAAATGTGCTTCCTGCGGAGCTTCTGGATGAGAGGACGGAATATTTCATCAACCCCACCGGGAAATTCGTCGTGGGCGGTCCCCACGGGGATTCCGGCCTGACGGGCCGCAAAATTATTGTGGACACATACGGCGGCATGGGGCGCCACGGCGGCGGAGCCTTTTCCGGGAAAGACCCGTCCAAGGTGGACCGTTCCGCCGCGTATATGTGCCGCTGGGTTGCCAAGCACATTGTGGCTGCCGGACTGGCGGACAAATGTGAATTGCAGGTGGCTTACGCCATTGGCTACCCCGCTCCGGTTTCCATCCGGGTGGATACGTTCGGTACCGGGAAAGTGGAGGAAATATCCATTGAAAATGCGCTGGAAAACATCTTTTCCTTCAAGCCCGCGGATATGGTGAAACAGCTGAATCTGCTTCAGCCTATTTACCGGAAGACGACGCACTACGGGCATTTCACTAATCCGGAACTGCCCTGGGAACAGCTGGACGAAACGCGCCTGGCCTTCCTGAAACAACTTCTTCATTAATCCTACGACAACGCTTACAGACATGTTTTCAGAAACGGAACAATACAAGGTGCGCGATATCGGCCTGGCGGATTTCGGACGCAAGGAACTGGATATTGCGGAGCATGAGATGCCCGGCCTGATGGCCGTGCGCGAAAAGTACGCTGCCGCCAGACCCCTGGAGGGCGTGCGCATCATGGGCTCCCTGCACATGACGGTGCAGACGGCCGTGCTGATAGAAACGCTGACGGCTCTGGGCGCTTCCGTCCGCTGGGCGAGCTGCAACATTTTCTCCACCCAGGACCACGCCGCCGCCGCCATCGCCAAATCCGGCACCCCCGTTTTCGCCTGGAAGGGGGAAACGCTGCGGGAATACTGGGACTGTACGTGGAAGGCCATGAACTTTCCGGACGGGCTGGGGCCGCAGCTGATTGTGGACGACGGCGGAGACGCCACCCTGCTTATCCACCGCGGGTATGAAATGGAAGAAGGCTCCGACTGGGTGGATACCCCGTCGGAATCGGAAGAAGAGGAAGTCATCAAGGCTCTGTTGAAAAAAATTGCCGAGGCGACTCCGGGTATTTTTCATCGCTGGCTTCCCGAGCTGAAAGGCGTTTCCGAGGAAACGACCACCGGCGTGCACCGCCTGTACCAGATGCAGGCAGCCGGCCGTCTGCTGATTCCGGCCATCAACGTAAACGATTCCGTAACCAAGTCCAAGTTTGACAACCTGTACGGCTGCCGTGAGTCCCTTGTGGACGGCATCAAGCGCGCCACGGACGTGATGGTTGCCGGCAAAGTGGCCGTCGTCTGCGGCTACGGGGACGTGGGCAAGGGCTGCGCCCAGTCCCTGCGCGGCATGGGAGCCCAGGTGGTCGTGACGGAAATAGACCCCATCTGCGCCCTTCAGGCAGCCATGGAAGGCTACCGCGTGCTGACGGTGGAAGACACGCTGGGCTGGGCGGATATTTACGTGACCACCACGGGAAACTGCAACATCATCCGCATCGAACACATGGAAAAGATGAAGGACCAGGCTATTGTCTGCAACATCGGCCATTTCGACAATGAAATCCAGGTACACAAGCTCCAGACGTATCCCGGCATCAGGCATCTTAACATCAAACCCCAGGTGGACCGCTACACGTTCCCGTCCGGCAACAGCCTGTACCTGCTGGCGGAAGGCAGGCTGGTCAACCTGGGCTGCGCTACGGGCCATCCCAGCTTCGTGATGTCCAACAGCTTCGCCAACCAGGTGCTAGCCCAGCTGGAATTGTGGAATACCCGTAAAGACCGTTCCGTGGGCGTGGAAGTGCTGCCCAAGGTGCTGGATGAGGAAGTGGCGCGGCTGCACCTCGCCAAGATAGGGTGCAAGCTGACTGTCCTGCGTCCGGAGCAGGCGGACTACATCGGCGTTCCGGTGGAAGGTCCTTACAAGCCGGACTTTTACAGGTATTAACCTTGTCAAGGTTTTCTTTTCCCGGCCGTTCCGCGCAGGCCTGTCCGGCGGAACGGCTTTTTTGTTTTCCCGATGATGGAAGGGAGGGAGGCAGGGTATCAGTACGTTTATTTTTCTTCCTGTTTTTTATGCAGGATCCCTGCTGTTAGTGAAAAAAAGGAAGACTTTTTATCCGGTCTTTAATGTTCAAATACCTTTGCAGCAGGCAAAACGGGAGCAATCTTGGAATGCTGACCAGCCAAAGCCCCGGCCTGCATTGCAGGATGTTCCAAAACCATTTGAGTTTGGTAAGAAGGCTGTTATCGAATGAAGCATAGGGGAAGAGCAGGAGCCTTCTCTGTTCCGCCTGAATCAGCCTCATCAGGCGGTCGGCGGCCTGGTATGTTATTTCCCCGGACTTATGCTTTCCGTATACCTCTTTCATGATCATTATCCAGGTTGTTATCTGGAATTCCGATCTCTTGATCAGGGTTGTCCTGGGGTTCCCGCTCTTAAAATTGCAGATATTGCTGTTGTGTCTCCGATAGTACGAACACCGTTTGCCGGATGCGACCATGCCTGATTTTTTCAAATAGGCGCGCATGGACAGCATCATATCGTCCGAAATGCCGGGACCTGAAGGCAAATACTCGAAGTCGCTGAACAAAGACCTGTGGTACATGGCATTTCCGCCAAAACAGCTGTAAACATGGGAAATGTCAAAAATACATTCCCTGTAAGGTTTGACGACGACGGAATCTGAGTCTGGCAGCATGCGTCCATAGGCGGGTTGTCCATCTTCATCGATTTCATTATAAGAATGGCAGTAAACCAGATGACCGGGATATTGTTCCGCCAGAGACGCCAACGAGGAAATCCTGTCTTCCCGGGCGATGTCATCGCCGTCAAACTTGATAATCCATTCCCCCCGGGACAAATGAACGGCACATTGCAAATTCCCTGCAATTCCCCGGTTGCTTTCGTTACGGTGGAGAATAATACGCCGTCCTTCTCCCTCTTTTTCCACCATTTCTTCCAGGCATTCAAAAGAACCGTCCTGAGAAAAATCGTCCGAAATAATTATTTCCCATTCTCCTGGATAATCCTGTTTTAAAATAGCCCGGAACTGTTCCTTGATAAAACGTTTCTGATTGTAACAAAGAAGAATGGCTGAAATCATGAAATCGAATAAACAGTTTAAGTTTTTTTAAACTGTCTAAAAATAACGAATTCCAAATTCGATTGGGGAATTCCAAATCCGGAGTCAAGGTTAAATTTTGAAAGAAAGGAACTTCTGAAAATAAGCTTCCCCAATGACCGGGATCTTCCGTCTTCATGATTCCATCCGGGTAACCCCATCAATTCCCATTCCGGCAGAAACATCCATACCTGCCGGAAAGTCCGTATTTCAAAGAAAATTATTGATCATCAGTTTTATTTCCTTTCTGCGAAGAGGCTCTCCTGTCATGCAGAAACAACCGCACGCAATCTCTTTTTAATTACAGCGGATTTGGAATCCGTGTAATATGCCCCGCACTCTTTTTACTGTGCGTGCACTCAGAGAGCAAATCCCTTTTTTTCAATAATTTATGTTGAAGGGTACGGTTTGTTTCTCAACATCAAACGGCCATGGATACTTCTTCCCGGAAAACGTCTCTTGTTGTGTTGTTCAACCATCAGTATGAACGTAACATTCCGGTAATCAGAGAGCTTTATTCAAGACGCTTTTCCGGGTTGCTTCAATTAATGCCCTACTACAAGGGAGATGCCCCTGACGTATGTTCCGTCTTCGGGAATTCTTTCCAGTTCTATAATTATATTTTGCAGTCCAGGGAAAGAATCAGGCGGTTGGATGGCGATTATTTTCTTATTATCGGAGACGATCTTCTTTTAAATCCCAGGTTTGACGAATTTTCAACGCCGTCCCTGCTGGGAATCCATGGGGAGGATACGTGTTACCTTGACGGTTTTGTGGATGTTTCTCTTCCGGTGTGTTACCGGGGAACGGCGGAAGCCCACCATTTTTCCATAACCCCTCCCGGTATTGATGCGGAAAGCGTCAACAGGAACGTTCCGTCCTATGAGGAGGCCAGGCGGATTTTAAAATCCAGGAACCTCATGCGGCATGATGAATTGTCGCGCGTACGCATGTTTCTGCCCAAATGGAGCTCCGGGGGGATTCATGCGAATTGGAAAGTGTTGAAGGGCAGGGTATGGCATCTGCTGAATTACTGGAAGCACCGGATTAAAAAATACCGGTATTCCTATCCTGTCGTTTTCGGATATTCGGACATTGTCTGCATTCCGAAAGGGAAATTGGACGATTTCTGCCGTATCCTTGAAGTGTTCTCCGCATGGAACATGTTTGTGGAGCTGGCCATTCCCACGGCGTTGCAGCTTCTTCCCGGAACAAAGCTGGCTACGCTGGAGGACACTCAGTACAAGTCGGGAAACGTCTGGTTTCCCCAGGATCCGGAACACTTTGAAGCCATGAATGCCGTCATTGACGGGCTCGTGTCCTCTTCCGGAGGAGACCTCGGCAAGCTGCTTGCCTCCTTTCCGGAGGAATACCTGTATCTCCATCCCGTGAAATTGTCCCGCTTCGCCAGATAGTGGCGTCAATAAATTGGTCTTTTTATCCCATGATGAAATATGCTGTGATCGGAGCCGGGGTTTCCGGATTGTCCATGGCCGGAATGTTGCTGAAGAAAGGGCATGAGGTGGTCGTTTATGAGAGGGGTTCCCGGCCCGGCGGCCTGATTAAATGCACGGAAGTACAGGGGAACCTGTATCATCGTGTGGGCGGCCATGTGTTCAATTCCCGGCGGCAGGAAGTGCTGGACTGGTTTTGGTCCCGGTTTGACAGGGAGCGCGATTTTGTTTCCGCCCGGCGACGGGCTGTCATTTCCCTGGAGGGCGGGGATGTGGTGGATTATCCCATTGAGAACCACCTCGACCAGTTTCCCGAGGCCGTCCGTTCCTCCATCGTCCATGAGCTGCTGGAACTTTACAGGAATCCTCCCGCGGAGCCCCGCTCCCTGGGTGAGTTTTTTCTGAACCGTTTCGGAAAAACCCTGAACAACCTTTATTTCACGCCGTACAATAACAAAGTGTGGAGGCAGGATATCAGCCAAATTGCCATGGATTGGCTGGAAGACAAGCTTCCCATGCCGAGCGTGGCGGAAATCCTGTTGAACAATATTGGGCACATCAATGAAAGCGCCATGGTGCACAGTTCTTTCTTTTATGCGAAAAACGGCGGTTCCCAGTTTCTGGCGGATACGCTGGCTCGCGGCCTTAAGGTCAGGTACCGGCAGGAAGCTGTAAATATCCTCCCGAAGGACGGGAAATGGCTCGTGCAGGGAGAATTGTTTGACAGAGTCGTCTTTACGGGGAATGTCAGGCAGCTTGGGGATTGTTTCCCCTGCGTGGATGAATTGCGCCCGTTTTTCCCCCGGATTTCAGAATTGCGCTCTCACGGAACCACTTCCGTGCTTTGCCGGATTTCCCCCAATGATTACAGCTGGATTTACATGCCCTCTCCGTCCCACCGTTCCCACCGGATCATTTGCACGGGGAATTTTTCCAGAAATAATAATAACGGGGACATCACCACCGCGACTATTGAATTTTCCGAGCAAATGACGGAAGGGGAAATCAGGCGCCAGCTGGAGCTTATTCCCTTTTCCCCTGTGTATCTGGCCCATCACTGGGAAGAATATACCTATCCCGTTCAGGATGCTTCCAGCCGAACCCTCATACGGGAACTAAAGGAGCGCTTGGAACCGAAAGGCATTTATTTATTAGGCCGTTTTGCGGAGTGGGAATACTACAATATGGATGCGGCCATTGGCGCGGCTCTTGATTTGGATAAAAGGCTGGCAGCGGAGCAGATGCCACGGGGATAAGTCAAATTCTGGACATTGTGGTGTATTTGAACGGGGGATTGTAAATCCGCCTGTTTTTAAAAAAGTTTAGATATAGTTATAAAAAGATAACTATAAATAACTTATCGTGTTGAATGGTTTTTTGGTAATTAAAAAAATCCTGTTTCAATCCGTGGTTCCATGCACGGAGATGATTCTCCGTTAAAGTTTTCCATTGACAGCGGATTTACAACTCGTTATAGGTACGGACGCAGAAGATGTGTTCCCGTTTTTAGGGACATGGTTTCCACCGGAATCTGGGAGTATGGCTATCCGTTATTGTTCTTTCGCGACCCGCGGCTATCATTTGCGGCAATGGATGCAGATGATGAGCCTGAGGCTGGCGGATTCCTCAGTGGAGTTGTCCTGTTGGAATCTTAATCGCCTGGAGAGGGAAGGAATCAGGGAAGCTATTCCATGGTTTGACCCGAATTTACAGGGTGCCGGGTTTTGGGTATGGAAACCCTTCATCATTCTCAAGGAGCTGGAACATTTGGAGGAAGGGGATTACCTGCTTTATACGGATGCGGGGCGCCCGCCGGGGAGGCTTTTCCATCATTCCTTGGAGCCGTTTGTCCAATGGCTCCGGGAGAAGGGGCAGGATATGATGCCGGGCGTGAATATTTCCTATTATACGGGAGGCCTTACGCGGTGGTGCAAGCAGAGCGTTTTTGATGAATTGAAGCTGGATAGCGGGTATTTTGAACAGGCTCCCCTGATTCAGGGCTCCTTCCTTTTCTTGAAAAAATCGGAACAAAGCCTCCGAATTCTCCGTGAATGGATGGATTTGTGCCGTCAGTTCAAATTGGTGTCTTCCGCCACTACGGAAGAAGAGAGCCGTTGCCGCGATAATTTTGTAGCTCATACGCACGATCAGACGCTGCTGTCTCTCGTGGCGGCGCAACATCATCTGGACTGCCTGTATTCCGGGAAGGGCGTCATTCATCTGGAAGGCCGCCGGGCGTTTGAGCGGCATCCCGGTTTTGACGACAAGGACCCGGACCGGTTTTTGGAAGAGCTTGGCGCAAAGAAAGCGGAGCATCCCTTAATGCCCGTGCTTTGCTGCATGCAACAGGCGTTTTTCCTGTATGAAAAAGCCATGAATAAATTGATGAAGCTGGCGGGCTTGAGACCCCTCCGCGGGTTTTACGGTTGATGGACGGTTGTGTGCGGAAGGGGAGTTTGCCTGTTTCGGCCTCCGTGACGGATCTCTCCGGCCTGCTATGGACGAAAATAAAAAAAGCGCCGGAAAAACCGGCGCTTGGAAAGGTAGTTTCCCGTGTGGCTTTTACCAGGAAGCGTCGAATTTGGGGATAGGCGTTCCTTTGCCTCCGGGGCTGTTTTCCGGAACTTTATAGGTTTTGCGCAGTTCGTGGTAACGCTTCTTGAGCTGTTCCACCGTAGCCTTGTAGGCAGGATCGTCAATGACGTTTTTCATTTGCATGGGATCCTTTTTCATGTCAAAGAGCATCCATTCGCCGCTGGTCCAGATGTAGGAAAGCGTGTAGCGGTCCGTCCGGATGCCGTCGTGGCGCGGGGCGTTGTGTTCGCCGGGATTTTCGTAAAAACAGTAGTAAATGGCATCCCTCCAGTTGTCGGGAGTTTTGCCCGTGAAAGCGGTGGGAAGCAGGGATACGCCCTGGAAGGTATTCATGTTTTCCGGAGTGTCCGCCCCTGCCGCAGAAACGATGGTGGGAGCGTAGTCGATATTCTGCACCATGGTGTTGTTGCGGATGCCCGCGGGAATTTTGCCGGGCCATCTCATGATGAGGGGCATGCGGAGGGATTCTTCAAAAATCCAGCGCTTGTCGTACATGCCGTGTTCTCCCATGTAGAACCCCTGGTCTCCGCAGTAGATGACCAGCGTGTTTTTCGCAAGCCCCTCTTTGTCCAGATATTCCATAAGGCGGCCGATGCTGTCGTCCACGGACAGAAGGCATCCCAGATAATCCTCCATGTAGGCATGCCACTTCCATTCCGCAAACGCTTTCGGGTCCTTCAGTTTTCCGGATTTCATGCCGTCCACCAGGGATTTGGTGCGCTTGGCGTAATAGTCCGTCCAGGTTTTCTTTTCTTCCGGAGTCATGCGGTTCAACTCGCCCAGGTCCCAGCCGTAACCGGGGGAAACGATGCTTTTGCGCATCTCTTCCGGAACCTGGTCCTTAAGCACTTTGAGGTCGGAATAAATCGCCATGTGATTGGCGACGGTCTGCTGGTTTTTCTTCAGGAATTCCGGACGGTTGGCATAGTCGTCATGGAAGTTGGCGGGCGGCGTCATGCTGGAAGTGTCCACCTTGCCCAGGTGGCGCAGAGCAGGGCACCAGGCGCGGTGGGGGGCCTTGTGGCCCACAACGAGCAGGAAAGGCTTGTTCTTGTCCCGGTTTTCCAGCCACTGGATGGATTTGTCCGTGACCACGTCCGTGGCATATCCGGGAAAACGCTTTGTCTGGCGTTTGCCGTCCGGCTTGAGGCTGATAAAGTCCGGATTGTAGTAGCTGCCCTGGCCGGGGAAGATTTCCCACGTGTCGAACCCGGTGGGATTTGATTCCAGGTGCCATTTGCCGAAAAGGCCCGTCTGGTATCCGGCTTTCTGCAGCATTTTCGGGTAGGTGGGCTGGGAGCCGTCCAGCGGTCTTTGTCCGTTGAAGACAAAGCCGTTCATGTGGGAATGCCTGCCGGTCAGGATGCAGGCGCGGGAGGGGCCGCACAGGGAGTTGGCGCAGTAGCTGCGGTCAAAAACCATGCCTTGGCGTCCCAGTTTGTTGAAATTGGGCAGGGCCACGGGGGAATCATTATTGCCGGTGCCCAGCGTCTGGTAGGCGTGGTCGTCCGTAATGATAAAGAGGATATTCGGTTTTTTATTTTCCTCAGCTCTGGTTTGGGCTGAAAGGGGAGCTGCCGCCAGCAGGGCCAGAGTTCCGGCGATGATGGTTTTCAAAGGTCTCATATTGCCTGGAGGATATAGGATGACGGCGCCGTGTCAATGTCATAGGATTCCTTTTGCCGGGATTCTGCATTATGGTATTTTTGCCCCATGCTTTCCTCTGCTCTGGAAGACACGCTGCGTTTGTTCGGCAAGGAACGGTTCCGTCCCATGCAGAGGGAGCTTGTGGAGTGCGCGCTGGAGGGCCGTTCCTGCATCGGTATTTTGCCTACGGGTTCCGGCAAGAGCCTTTGCTATCAGATTCCGGCGGTGCTTGGAAACGGGCTGACGGTTGTGGTTTCTCCGTTGATTGCCCTGATGCGCGACCAGGTGGCGGGTCTGGAAAAACTGGGCGTGGCCGCCGCCAGGTATGATTCGACCCTGGCGGAGGAAGATAAGGCCTCCCTGATGGACAGATTGAAGTCCGGAGGCGTCCGCCTTCTGTTTGCCGCTCCGGAGTCTCTGGAATCCCCGTGGATTCAGCGGGCCATGGAGCTTGTTCCCCCCGGCTTGTTCGTGGTGGATGAGGCCCATTGCCTTTCGGAATGGGGGCACAGTTTCCGTCCGGATTATCTGGGGCTGCCCGTTTTTTTCAGAAAGCACGGGTTCCGCAGCGTCATGGCGTTGACGGCCACGGCTACGGAGCGGGTGTGCCGCGATCTGGCCGGCCTGTTTGGCGTGAGTGATGAATGTATTTTCCGGGCTGCGCCGTACCGTGCGAATATCTTCCGCCAGGTGGAAACGTTGAAGGATCAGGATAAGACCGCGCGGCTGGTTGAATTGTTGAAAGAGGGAGGCCGCCGTCCTGCCGTGGTGTACACGCGGACCCGCAAAGATGCGGAAAACCTTTCCTACGAATTGGGAAAAGCCGGTTTCTCCGTCAAGTCCTACCATGCGGGCATGCCCCCGGAGACGAGGGGGCTGGTTCAGGATGAGTTTCTGGCAGGTACGGCGGACGTGCTGGTGGCGACGATTGCCTTCGGCATGGGGATTGACAAGCCGGACGTGCGTTCTGTGGTGCATTACCACCCCCCCGCCAGCCTGGAGGCGTATGTTCAGGAATCCGGCCGTGCAGGACGCGACGGCCTTCCTTCCTTCAGCCTGGTGATGTTGTCCGCCCGCGACAGCGTGGCCGTAGTCAACCGGCTGCATGCGGCGGAGCCGGACCGGCACGGCATGAAAGGGCTGGTATCCCTGTTGTCCCGCAGGGGGGAGCACATTGTTTCCCTGTATGAGGCTTCCTCCGTTTATGATTTGCCGGATGTGGCGGTGGACCGGATGCTGTTTGACCTGAAACGTTCCGGTTCCGTACGGGAGAAGGGGACGGGGTTCAAGTATTACAGGGTGCGCCCTCTGTTCCGGATGGAGGAAATTCTGTGCGGCCGCGGCGGGGAGGAATGCGCCCGGCTGCAATGGATGGATATGCGCCGGCAGGGAGAGGTGGAGGATCTGGCTGTGGAATGGGGAATTTCATGGGAAGAAGCCGTCGCCTGGCTTGGTGACCTGGCCCTTTCCGGGGAATGGAAAGTGGAGCTGCGCCAGGCAGCCCTTCATTTGTATTCGGAAGGATTTGACGCGGAAGAGGCTGCGGAGGAATTTGCGCAGTATTTTTCCAGATCCCGGTTGAACGGGCTGGAACGCTGGAAAACCTGCGTTTCTACGCTGACGTCTTCCGCCTGCCTGAATAGAAGCCTGGATGCCTATTTCGGTTTCCGGGACCTGTCCGGACCTTGCGGGCATTGTCCTGCGTGCTGCGGGATGTTGCCTGCGGCCATGGAAGAAGAGGAACTCCCCCCGTTACCGGAAGAGCTGCGCTCCGCCGTCATGGAGCTGGCGGGGCAGAGGAAGCCCGCGCTGGCCCGCCCTTCCCAGTTGGCGCGCTTTCTGCTGGGACTGGCTTCCCCCGCGGCCATGCGCGCCCGGTTGTGGAGCCATCCTCTCTACGGGGCGCTGGCGGACAGGAAATGGGAGGATGTGTGGATTGAGGCGCATGCCCTGTCGGGTAGTTAGAGGCCGGTTTTTCCCCCTTGGGCGGCTTCATAGGCGGCAATAATGCGTTTGCAGGAATTTTCCGCATGCAGCAGGGAACACCAATAGCGGGATATTTCCTCCGGGTCGCGTTTTCCGGAGTCCCAGGCGCGGATTTCTTCCAGAAGCGCCCCGGAGAGGCTTTCCGGAGAATCGTCCGGGCTGAGTGTGCCTGAATCATGGGAAACGTACCATTGCAGGCAGTTCAGCTGAGGCGTGAGGCGGGGCCCTACGACAGAGGCCCCGGCGCACAGCGCTTCTGCGGAGGCAAGGTGCGTGCTTTCGGATAGGGAGGTGCAGAGACTGATTCTGGCCAGGGATTGTTTCTTTTGCAGCTCAATGTTTGGGATATAGCCGGCCAGATGAATCCGGGTGCGAAGGGGCTCCGGAAGATTGCCGTGCCATTCCCGGAGAAAGTCAGGAATATTGCCGTAAATTTCCGCTTCCCAGTGCGGGGCGTGGGCAAGCGCCTGTTCCAGCGTGGACATCAGCAGGCAGGGGCGTTTATAGAGAAGATCGTCCCAGCGGCCTACGGCCATAATGATGTTGCGCTTCTCTCCTGCAAAGCGGCAGGTGGAAGAAATGGGGGGGGGAACCAGAGCCAGTTTCCGGACGATGGATTTTCCATAGAGCCATTCCCTATCTGCAACGGATTGGAGGGCTGACGGAATGGGGAAGGTGACCATGTCCCCTGAGTCCAAATGTTTTCTGCGCCCCCTGCTGGCGAGGTTCCATGTGTGTTGTTTCAGAAGGCGCAGCAGGAAAAAAGCGGAACCTTTGATTTTCCCGTGGGTGAAGACGTCTTTGGTGTACATATTTTCCGCGATGGGAAGCCAGTATTGCCACGGGAAGAACAGCCCGGAGGAATCCATGTATACTACCAGAAAAATTCCCGCTTCATGGATGGCTCTGGCGATAGGAAGGTATTTTCCCATTCCCCAGCCGTACAGGATCAACCCGTCAATACCCAGGGATTTCCACCAGACGGGGTCTTCCAGGTTGGCGTATTCCGTGCGGATGAGATCGGGCTCATCGTTTTCCTGGACAGGTGTGGGCATGATGGCTCTGCTCTCCACTCCGATTCTCTGAAAGGCCTTGCAGAAAGCGCCTGAATCACGGGAAAAGAAAGTATGGTCCCCTTTGAAGGAAACGGGCGTGCATGTATACCATTTCATGATGTTGGTGGGGTGGAAGATGAATGGAAAACGCGGAGCTCGCCAAGAAGGGCTTCCATGGACCGGAGCCATGCGGCGGGGGAGTATGTGGAGGACAAAAGTTGTTGCCCGTGCGCGCCCATGGCCGGCCAGCGTTCTTCTTGCTTCAGGGCGGTGTGCAGCGTCTCCGCCAGGGATTCCGCGGAAGGTTCCTGTGCAATCCAGCCATTCCTGCCGTGGGTGATGAGCTCCGGCAGGCCGCCGTTCGGGGTAACAATGACGGGCGTGCCGTGGAGCCATGATTCCAGGACAACCATACCGAAGGTTTCCTCCCAGAGGGAGGGCGCTACGGAGAGGCCGCAGGCGGCGCGGACGGCTCCTTGTTCCTCATGGGGAATGAACCCGGTCAGGCGGATGGATTCAAGATGGCGGGAAGAGATATAACGCTTCAGTTCTCCGCGCAGGGGGCCGTCTCCCATCAGGTAGAGAATGCGACCGGGGGGGGATAGGAGTTCCCACGCCTGAACCAGTTGCAGGACTCCTTTTTCCTGCGTCAGGCGTCCGGCGTAAAGGACGTCTCGGCGGGGCTGGTCGGCGGCAGGGGCGGGGTTTTGCCGGATGAAATGTGGAATAACCCTGATTTTATCCTCCGGTATTCCGGTTTGGATGAGAAGTTC
>NZ_LBCB01000002.1:0-9942 GCF_000980515.1 Akkermansia sp. UNK.MGS-1
AGGGTCCGGCTGTTCGCCGGTTAAAGCGGCACGCGAGCTGGGTTCAGAACGTCGCGAGACAGTTCGGTCCTCTATCCTCTGTGGGCGTTGGAAAATTGAGGGGTTCAGACCTTAGTACGAGAGGACCGGGTCTGACGCACCACTGGTGCATCGGTTGTACTGTCAAGTGCATGGCCGAGTAGCTAAGTGCGGACGGGATAAGCGCTGAAAGCATCTAAGCGCCAAGCCCTTCCCAAGATGAGTTTTCCCTACAGGTTCGTGGAAGACCACCACGTTGATAGGTCGCAGGTGTAAGTGCAGCAATGTATTGAGCCGAGCGATACTAATTACCAATTGACTTCATCATATTACATCACTCCCCGTCGTGAATGACAACTTGCTCTTGTCTCATTTACCTGTGCATGTTCATCAACCACCAGCCACGCAGATGTCAGTTTACGCTGAATCCCTCCCCACACAAAGGACGGAAATCTTCTTAGCCGCCACACACATACCCTGAAAAAAATCCCTCACTCAGAAGCCCCCAAAAAAGCAGGGCTCCCGGGCAGGCAGGATGAAGAAAAAATCACCTCTTCCCCCTGAAGCCCGGTGGCCAGAGCGCAGTGGTCCCACCCGGTCCCGTTCCGAACCCGGAAGTGAAACGCTGCCGCGCCAATGGTAGTCGGACGATAGGTCCCGCAAGAGTAGGTCGCCGCCGGGATTTTTTTCCATCAGGCCCCGCCAGTCACTTGACTCGCGGGGCCTGTTCGCTTCTTGCATATCCCTATTTCCCCCTTTAAATCTCTTGCTCAGTCTCTACGATGAATAAAATTCCAGCCCTTGTAAAATATCGTGACCATATAATTTTTTCTTAACTATTCCTTTTTCTTTCTTAATGACTTAAGTATGTGTGGGGTATTGACGGATTACACTCTTTCGTCAGAATGGCGGCATATGAAATCCCAAGTCATTCAGAAACCTGTGGTCGTCATTCTGGGCAACGCCGGCAATATAGGATATTTGGCAGCCAAGGTATTTGCCTGTCAGGGAACTGTGGTTGCCATGCTTCATGAGGCCGGTGAAGAATCTTGCCATATCGTTGATTGTCTTCCGGGCAGCAGCCACCTGGTCATGTCAGGCCGCCTGAACCATTCTTCCGATTTGGCTTCTTTTGCTGGTCTGGTACATACTCTTTATGGCCGTGTTGATTATTTGATTATTTGTGAAGATGCCTCAGTCGAGGTGCAGGGGCTGAGTTGTTCTTCCCGTGTTCGTCTGTCCGTTTTGCTGGAACATGCCTTTGTTTCTGGGGCCATGATTGTGAATATGGTTTCCCGTTCTGGAAAAAAGGGAGTATGGGAGGAAGATACCGCGGGCTTGGAAAATTGCCTGAACCGGAGAGATGTCAGAATGAGCCAGATCGTAATTCACCGTCCGGTATTTCGGTATGTTTCCCAGTCTCGATTGGCTTCTTCCGCCTGTGCGGCTGCGTTGTTTTTATGTGGGAACGAAGGTCGCCATATTCACCGGGAATATATCGTGGTCAATGGAAGGAAAGCTGCCTGGCGGCCCGGCAGGCGGCCGGAATCATTCCTGTCCCTGTTTAATTCCTGCCTGGAGTTTTGCTCCATTTGTTCACGAATGGTATTTCAGGATGCCTGACAGGCGTGCCATATTTCTGTATTCTGTCGTGACAAAAAGTGTCTGTTAAGATAGTATATTTCCAAGTAAGGTTATGAAGTTTCAAGGTCTTTATACAGCAATTGTGACTCCGTTTGCCGGCAACCGGGTCGATGAAGAGGCTTTTAGAATGCTTGTGGAAGCGCAGATAGCTGCCGGCGTGGCCGGCATTGTGGCTGTCGGTACCACGGGAGAATCCCCCACCTTGACTGTAAAAGAACACTTGAGGGTAATAGAATTGGCCGTGGAGAGCGCGGCTGGCCGTATTCAGGTTATTGCGGGAACGGGTGCTAATTCCACCGCAGAAGCTATCCATATGACCCAGGAAGCGGAAAAGATGGGAGTAGACGGAACGCTCCAGGTGTGCCCCTATTACAATAAACCTTCTCAGGATGGAGTCTATGCCCATTTCAAGGCTATTGCGGACGCTACCCGTCTGCCGATGATGCTGTACAGCATTCCGGGGCGTTGCGGGATTGAAATCAGTGTGGAAACAATCAGCCGTCTGGCGAAGGATTGCCCGCATATTGTTTGTGTGAAAGAGGCCGGCGGCAATGTGGACCGCGTGAACCAGCTGATGCAGGTGGTTCCGGAAAATTTCACTGTTCTGTGTGGCGATGACGGCCTGACGGTGCCTTTTATGGCCTGTGGCGCCAGCGGATTGGTTTCCGTAACATCCAATCTGCTTCCGGGCATCATGAATTCCATTGTCAAAGCTGGCCTGAATCAGGATATGGGGGAAATGCTTTCCCTCCAGAAGACATTTTATCCGTTGATGAAAGGGCTAATGACTCTGGATTCCAATCCTGTTCCGATCAAGGCGGCTTTGGCGATGAGAGGAGATATACAGCCCGGCATACGTCTTCCGCTGGTTCCATTGGCAGAAGAGAAGGAAGCTCAGCTTTCCGCTCTTCTTCAGCGTTTCAATATTCTTTAATATTTTAGTGATATGATTTCCATTCTTGTTACAGGCATTTCGGGCCGCATGGGCCAGGCTATTCAAGAGGCGGTGACGCAGAATCCGGATACTTGCGTGGGTTCTACTCATGATCAGGGACAGGAGCTTTATCCCGCCCTCGCCAAATGCGACGTAGCCATTGATTTTTCCCATCATGCTTTCACCAGCACTCTGCTGGCGGAAGCTGTTGCCAATAACAAACCTCTGGTGATTGGCACTACGGGACATACGGAGCTGGAACGCCAGGAGATCGTGGATGCTGCGGCATCCATTCCGATTGTGTTCGCTTCCAATTATTCCGTAGGGGTGAACGCCCTGTTCTGGCTGACGCGCAAGGCTGCCCAGATTCTGGGAGGCAGCTGCGATATAGAGGTAATGGAGATGCATCACCGTCACAAAATTGATGCTCCTTCCGGTACTGCCCGGACACTGGCAGAAATCCTGTCCAGCGCCATTGACAGGAATTATGAAGATAGTGTGGTTTTTGGCCGTGAAGGGTTGGTAGGGCCTCGACCCGCCAAGGAAATAGGCATGCATTCCCTGCGGGGAGGAGATGTGGTGGGAGACCATACTGTAATATTTGCTTCCGATGGTGAACGGCTGGAACTTACCCATAAGGCGTCCAGCCGTATGACATTTGCCTCCGGAGCAGTTCGCGCGGCTCTCTGGCTTCAAGGCAGGGAACCAGGTCTGTATACCATGGAAGACGTTTTGGGGTTGTCCCAATTATAACTTTTTCGGCATCGTGGCCGTTCTTCTTTTCCGGAACGGCCACGATGTTTTTTACTGATGAAGAGAGCAGGCATTGCACTGGGGTCCAATCTTGGGGATAAAAACAGCCTGATGGTTCAGGCCAGGGATCATTTGTTGCAGATGAGCCTGTCTGATGATCCTTTTTTGCAATCCTCTCTGTATGCCACCAGTCCTCAAGGGTGTCCGCATGGTGCGGATGATTATTTGAATGCCGTGGTGGAATTTACCTGGCCCGGTACGGTGGAGGAATTGCTCGTGCATTGCCAGGGTATAGAACGAGCCTTGGGACGCATTCGTTCCGGGATTCGCTGTGAACCCCGCACGGCGGATGTGGATATCATCTATGTGGGGGACATGGTGGTCAATGATCCTCCTCGTCTGATTCTCCCCCATCCCAGAGCCCATTTGAGGAAATTTGTTTTAAAACCTCTTTCAGATATCAGGCCGGAGCTTATCCTGCCGCGCCAGCATAAAACGGTTGCCTGCCTGTTGGCGGAATTGGATACGGATGAGGCTGAGCCGCTTCTGGTATCGGAACGCTGGTAAATTGCATGTTTATTGAACGCCATGAATCAATCTTTTGAGAAAGCGGAACGAATCCGCGCCTGCAAGAACAGGCGGCATGTGACTCTGGTTACTGCTTATGACTATCCTACAGGCCGCCTTTTGGATGAAGCCGGCGTAGATATTGTGCTGGTAGGGGATTCCTTAGGGATGGTGGTTTTGGGCTTTCCGGATACCACTCATGTGACGCTGGATCATATGCTTCATCATGTGGAAGCTACTGCGCGCGGAGTGAAGAACGCCCTGCTGGTGGGAGATATGCCCATACATTCTTATGATACGGTGGAACAGGCCGTGCAATCCGCAAAGAAATTGTTTTTGGCTGGAGCGGATGCTGTCAAGCTGGAAGGGGGGGCAGCCCAGGCAGGAAATATCCGTGCTATTGTGGATGCCGGTATTCCCGTAGTGGGTCATATCGGCCTCTTACCGCAGAAAGTGCTGGAGGAGGGAGGATATAGGATTAAAGGGAAATCCTCCGCGGAGGAGGAAGCCTTGGTAAGGGATGTGGAGGCTGTGGCAGAGGCGGGGGCTTGTGCTGTGGTTGTGGAGGGCGTAACGCCTCATGCTGCCCGACAAGTTACCGTACATTCTTCCATTCCCACATTGGGTATTGGTTCCGGCTCCCATACATGTGATGGCGATGTTGTGGTGATTCATGACCTGGTGGGCGCATTTCCGTGGTTTATTCCGGCTTTCGTCAAACCTCGCGCGGACGTAGCCGGGAGCATGACTGCCGCCGTCAAGGAGTGGATGGAAGATTGCTATACGGACCCCGGTTCCATCAGCTCATAATAATTGATTTTTTATGCTGGTATTTTCTACGTGCTGGAATTCCCACCGTCATCAGGACGGGGAAGAAATGATTGATGAGATTCTTTCTTTGGGTTTTGACCATGTGGAACTTTCCCACGGCATCAAGTTATCCCTTCTGCCCGGTATCATGAGGGCGGTAGATGCCGGAAAGGTGCAAGTGGCCGGGGTGCATAATTTTTTCCCCGCTCCGATTGACGAGGTGGGGGATTCTCCTGACAGCAGGCCTTTTACGGCGGATTTATTGCAGGTGCGTTCCAAGGCTATTGAATTGACGAAAAAGTCTATTGAACAGGGCGCAGCACTGGGGGCCGGATATATCGTGTTGCATATGGGAACGGTGGAACCCCTGGCGAAACGCACGGATACGGCTCATTTGCAAAACCTGGCGCGTCAGGGAATAGTGGGAACGGAATCGTTTGCCGACGCCAAGGGCGAATTTGTACGCCGCCGCAACCGTCTGGCTCCCGTTTATCTGGAACGGGCGCGTGAAGCTCTCCGGCAGCTCCTTCCGCAAGCCGGACAATTTGGCGTCAAGCTGGGCATTGAAGGGCGCAGCCATTATGAGCAGGTGCCGAGTGAGGATGAAATGAATTTGTTGATGAAGGAGTTTGGTGACAATCCCTTTATCGGTTACTGGCATGATTTCGGGCATATTCAAAGAAAGCACAATTTGCTTATATTAAATCATGAGCAGTTTCTTCGCCGAATGTCCTCCCATTTGATTGGAGGACATGTGAACGACGTCAAATGGCCCGCGCGAGATCATCAGGTTCCCCTTCTGGGAGGAGTGGTTCCCTTTGAACGCCTTCTTCCTTTTTTCCCGCATGGAGTTCCGCTCGTATGGGAGCTCTCCAGCCGTGTTTCCTCAGAAGATATCCGTGCGGCGCGCAAATTGTGGATGGAAAAATTTCCGCAGACGCTGGCCTGACTATCTTGTGATTGTAAATCCGGTTCCGTGGGTATAGAGTCGGCACGATGATAGATAAGACGACATCCCGCGTCATTATGGGGCTTTTGGGAACGGCCTGTGTCTTGATTACGGCATTTGCCTGGTACAAGACGAAATATGCCGCCGTCCCGGAGGCCGGGATGCCCCATAATATTTATGACGAAGATATTCCGCGGTCTGCTCCGGTTCCTGTAGATTACCGGATGGTTTTGTTGACACCCCAGGAACTGGCAAAGGCGCCTCTGGCCGATGTGTTTACATCGCCCCTCGGAGATGAAAATGGAGCGTTTACCTATGTTGCCCAGGGTGTGGGGGATATGAATGCCGCCCGTAAGGGAAGGCATGCAGGACAGGATTTAAATGGAATAGGAGGAGAAAATACGGATGAGGGACTGCCCGTGCGGGCCGCCGGCCGCGGATTGCTGATTTATGCAGGAGAGCCTTCTTCAGATTGGGGAAATGTTGTTGTGCTGCTGCACCGCTTGCCGGACGGGCGTTTTGTACAGAGTCTGTATGCCCATTTGAAAACCGTCAGCGATATTCCGCTGGGGACTCTGGTGGGACGCGGAGAGCAAATCGGCTCAGTCGGAACTGCGCACGGCAACTATTTGGCGCATTTGCATTTTGAGATGATTGAATCCATCGCTCATGAGGCGGGAATGCCGGGCTATGGGAAGACAACGTTTAACAGGATCAATCCGGATGAGGTGCTAAAGCAATATGCTCCCGACCCGGAAATGATGATGCCTGATCCTATTATTGCCTTGAAACAGGTTCAGATGGCGGCGGGGTGGGAAAAACTGCTGGAGAATCTGTATAAGGATAACAGCATGGAAGCTTTGGATAAAATCCTCCCAGGCAGTCAGCCGTCCTCGGAAGAAAAGGAAAAACGTTGATTACGGTTTTTTCGATCAGGAACAGGAGTTTTGATTTTTGGAGACCAGCTCCTCCTGTTTTCTGGTGATTTGCAGGACACAGACCAGCCACAGGATGCTGGCTGCCGTCATCAGTACGCCGGTGAGCAGAAAGGCCGTCACGTAATGTTCCGCCCCGAAAGGGAAAAGGGTGCACAGAGTTAGAGCCGTAGTCACCAGAAGATATAATCGCAGGGAACGGGAGGGTATTTGCAGCATCCATTCTGCCGGGTTTTTAGATGCCTTATATATTTCCTGAAGAACCAGGGCATTGAGCACCATGCCGACTACCGGCATACAGCTTAGAAGAACGCTAAGGAATGGAGTGAACCGAATTCCCTGAACTTGAAATTCCTGAATATTGGCAGATGCCCGGTACAGCCAGATCAGCTGGATAAGCAGGGATGGAATGAACAGGATACTGAGGAGGAAGACCAATGGCGCCGCAAAAGATGGCAGGTGAACCATATTCTGCTGAATGAGTGTCTGAATTTCTTCATAATTAACGACATTGTTGGAAAAAACAATCCAGCTGCTCCAGAGCATGAAGGGCAGCAATACGAAACATGCCAAAATGGATAATTTGGCTAGCCCGTTTAAAGGATAACGCAAGCGGTACTGCTGCTCCTCTGGTTGATCTTTGCTCTCTTGATCTTGTGTTTCCTCCCATATAGGTGACATTGGCGGAAGAACTTGGGCTACGGGCTGCCATCCTTCCATGCCCTGTTTCCAGGTAAGCGTTTTTGAGTCGATCACGCCCTGTCCCAGAAATTCACGGACTTCGTATTCGGAATAGGCTCTCGGCTGGGAATCGCCGGGAAGTTTCAGGAAGTATTCACTCATTACCTGCATTTTAGAGAAAGAAACATGCGCGGGGCAATGGGAATTTGACGGATGACTGATAAAGTATCCCAGCAGGGGCTTTTTTCAGATAGAAGAATCAGCTGCTAGTGGGTTTCTGACTGGCTTTTGAAGGGGAAGTGATTTTACCGGAAAATAACCGTCCGGAAGAGGTTGTTAGAAAATAATCGAAAGGACAGGATTCGAACCAGCGGTCTCTTCGTCCCGAATGAAGAAAATTTGAAATGTAACTATTGATAATCAATGATTGCGTTTCTTGTGCCCTTTTCAAATCCTTTGTTTTCCGCTTGATTGTCGTGCCGTTTTAACCTTTTCCTTCACGTTCCGAATGAGGGTTGGATTACGCGTTAAACTTGTTGATGGGGAGCGAGAAATCTTTCAAGGTTTCCATGAACTGAATATTCAGTTTATTCAGTAGTAAACGATACGAAACATAACATTATGGCTATATCTCTACAAAACCGTTCCACCCGTTGGATGTGGAAAACAACCGTTGCTACAAGGTAACGAAGAAAGAGTCCTCCAAGATTGGATGGCACAAGACGGAAGAAACCGGGGTACATGACTGGGAAGGATATATCCGCGTTCCGGAAGATGGAACCTATAATTTCACGATTCAGATTGACGACAACGGCTATCTGGAAATCAATGGTGAAAAGGTAGCGGAATTGACTGGCTCACATTCGTCCACATCCGTTTCTGGAAGCAAGGAACTTAAAAAGGGCTTCCACTATGCGAAACTGCATCATGAGAACCTTGCCGTACCGGAAGAAATTGCTCCTTACCCCAATGCGGAGGAGTTTGTTCCCAAGATGGGAAATTCCGAACTGGAACTTTGGGAAATTGATGCTCCAAAAAATCTTTGGAATATTGCCAATGCACAACGTTTACTGGGATGCTATAATGTAGTGGATTATCCCACCATGACTACAGATGATGTGTGGAACTATATTGGAGGATGGCTGAACGATAGCCACGTTTCGGGAGATGCCAATTACATTAACAGTTGCGCCTTGCGTCTGAGCATTGCTCTTAGTAGTTATGGTATTGACCTTAATGGAGCTCCGGGAGCCAATAATATTGGGGCAAAAGGTAATTCCCTGGCGTTGGGGGGTAAAAAGCACATTATCATCAGCACAGCTCAAATGGCGGTTTATCTCCGTACCCTGCTGGGGACTCCTGATTATCCGGATGATGGAGAAAATGGGTACAACACTCCCCAGGCTGGAGATATTATCGTATTTGGCGATAGTCTGCATGTGGGAATGTGTCCGGGAAATAACATTGGCGTGGGCAGTTTTATTTCCGGCCCCGTGTGGCTGCTCCAAAGATCGACACTGGATGATTAATAACTGATATTAAATAATATATTCATAGGGTGGACATTTTTTGTGTTCGCCCTATTTTTATTGAATATAAACCAAAAAATCAGTATCTAATATATACATATGAAGTATGTTTCTTTTCTTTGCGTTCTGTTTTCAGGGTTACTTTCAACCGTAGCCCTTGGAAAGCCAGACCGTTCTTCCCATGTTGCTACGCAGGCCGAAGTAGAACAGGATAGTTTTCTCAGGGGTACAGCCCGAAATTTAGAAAAAAGCGATGTGGTCCTGTCTGTTATCATTTACAAAATAGTCTCCACTGACCAGGGAACGACGCACTATGCCCGCGTCGTTCAGTCGCTGCGGGGAGATATTCCTGTAGAAGCTCTGGTCAAGTGGAATGGGCACGCCAATAAGCTTCCCAAGGGAAGCTTTCCTAAAACGGAATTGTATTCCAGTTGTAATCTGAGTTATGTCCTTGCGTCTTCAAAGGAGGTAAAAAAACTGCTGAACACGCCGGAAGATTTTACTCCGGCTGACAGCATTTATGGACTGGATTCCTACAGCCTGGGCGATCACGTCAGATATTTTCCGATGACGGAGAGCGACCCGGGCCGTGCCATGAAAAAGCTCCTGCATATCGAGCCTGCAAAAATCACCGCCGAATCGGAAGCAGCCCGCTTTAAACCGGAATCCGGCAAGTAACCCGGTTTTTTCTCCCTGATTCGACTTCATTTGACTCATCCTCGTTCATGAAATATGAACGGGGCTTTTTTGTGGAGGAGGTTCATTCTCCTGTGTTTAGGGGGGATGTTATAGAGTACTTCCGCAGCGGCTGTGATGCTGCCTGGCATAGGGGTGAGAATTGGGCATAGATAATTTTTCCTCTGCATCGGTAAATACCCCCGACATCCTCCAGGCTTAATTGAGAAGATTTGCCCGTTTGATTTTGTTCCTGTGAGGAGGGTAAATTCAATCAGCATGATGCTGTTTATTTGCCTTGGCGCAAAATAGGGGAAGTGCAGAGTTATTAATGAGTAAAATTGTTTTATATCAGTAAATAAGTAATCAAAAAGCCGCCCGGAGGCGGCTTGGAAATTGGTCGAGCTGACAGGATTCGAACCTGCGACCTCTTCGTCCCGAACGAAG
>NZ_LBCB01000002.1:10037-52370 GCF_000980515.1 Akkermansia sp. UNK.MGS-1
CGGGGCTTTTTTGTGGAGGAGGTTCATTCTCCTGTGTTTAGGGGGGATGTTATAGAGTACTTCCGCAGCGGCTGTGATGCTGCCTGGCATAGGGGTGAGAATTGGGCATAGATAATTTTTCCTCTGCATCGGTAAATACCCCCGACATCCTCCAGGCTTAATTGAGAAGATTTGCCCGTTTGATTTTGTTCCTGTGAGGAGGGTAAATTCAATCAGCATGATGCTGTTTATTTGCCTTGGCGCAAAATAGGGGAAGTGCAGAGTTATTAATGAGTAAAATTGTTTTATATCAGTAAATAAGTAATCAAAAAGCCGCCCGGAGGCGGCTTGGAAATTGGTCGAGCTGACAGGATTCGAACCTGCGACCTCTTCGTCCCGAACGAAGAGAATTCATTTTTTGACTATTGATAGTCAATGGTTATGTTTCTTGTACCCTTTCCATACCCTTTATTTTCCGCTTGATTATCGTGTCGTTTTAACCTTCCCCTACGTGGTGAATGAGGGGTGAACTACGCGTTAAACGTGTTGATAAGAAACGAGAAATTTTTCAAGGTATCCATGAACTGAATGTTCAGTTCATTCAACAATAAACGATTAGAAAACATAACATTATGGCTATATCAACTAAACCATTTCACCCGCTGGATGCTGAGAACAACCGCCGTTACAAGGTGACGAAAAAAGCCGCCCCCAAGATCGCATGGCACAAGACGGAAGAAACCGGCGCCCATAACTGGGAAGGCTATATCCGCATCCCGGAAGAGGGAGATTATACCTTCTCCGTCACTTTGGATGATAACGGCTACATTGAAATCAACGGCCAGAAGGTCGTGGAAATCACGGGCACGAACTCATCCAAATCCAAGACAGGAGACCCCGTACACCTCAAGAAAGGATTCCACTATACCAAGCTTCAGCACCGGAACGAGGAAGTCCCGGAAGCCATCGCCCCATATCCCAATGCAGAGGAATTCGTTCCCAAGATGGGAGAAACTGATCTGGAACTTTGGGAAATTGATGCTCCCAAGAACCTGATGAAGGCTGCGGATGCTCAGAAGCTGCTGGGACATTACCAAGGGCTGGTGGATTACAAGACGATTCCTTCTGATCAAAGCGATAAGGTCTGGGAGAAGTTTGGAAAGAAGGTTGCTACGGATATGGCAGGAGAACAAACCTGTGCTACGCGCCTGAGCATTGCCCTGAACCGCTACGGATACCGGCTGAACGGGGCCAAGTACCCTAATGGTTCCCAGGCATCCAATAATGTGTTGAACATGGGGGGCGACATCGGCATTCTGAATCCCGGCATGACTCCGGAGAGCGATCCGTCCAGTTTAGGTAAGCATATTATCATCAGCGCCGAGGTCATGGCCGGGCACCTGAACGGCACCATCATGAAGAACATGGGATGCGATGGCTCGGATTACACTTCCCCCGAAGATTACAGTACCCCGCAGCAGGGGGATATTGTGATTTTCGGTGATTCCCTGCATGTGGGGATGTGCCCCGGTGACGATGAGAGTGTGGGATCATTCTTGTCTGGGGGAGTCTGGTTGCTGTACCGAAGCACATTGGACGATAAGGAATAAGCGGGCATCCCGCTTGTTTTCGGGGAGCAGGGCGACCTTCTCCCTTTTTTATTAGCGTGAAGCGGTGAAGAGATGTCTGGAAATGGCGAAACATTCGTTTGCATTTTCTTTATTTATGGGGTAGGTATTTTTTATGTTTCAAAAATTTTTATTGTTTCCTCTTTTAACGGCTTTTTTGTTGTGCGGAGCTTCCGCCCGCTCCGAGGTATTGAAAACGGTAGATATTGCACCAGAATCCTGCGAAGATGTGCTGACCGCTTACTTGAAGCGGGCGGATACTGTGTTGCTGGTATGTGTATATGAAGCGCGATTTTCTCCGAGAGCTGTCAGGAAAGGCGTTCTATGGGACAAGGACTATCAGTGCCGCATTGTCCAGACCTTGCGGGGGAAGGTTCCCATGGGGGGCCTGCTGGTTCTGCACAAGAAGGCGGAGAGTCTGCCTGACGCAGGAGTAGTGAGGACAGAGGGGGATAATCGTTTTATATCCGCCCTGGTGCCGGGAACGTTGTGGTATGTATTCCTGGATTCGCGTAAGCTGAAGAACTTGGGAAACAACAGTTGTGAATATTCGCTGGATACGATGTGGCTTAATCCTCTCTCCTGGTCTGACCGGGAAGGGCTAGCGGCTTTTAGAAAGCTGGTGCGCGTAGAAGAAGGTCGTATTACTGAAGAATCGGAAGCTGCCCGTTTCCAGCCGGAATCCGGCGAGTAATTCGGTCTTCCCTTCTTGCTTCGACTTAATTTGAATCATCCCCGCTCATGAAATATGAGCGGGGCTTTTTATTGCGGATTTTCAACTTGGTGCCTTTGCACATCTTCAATTAAAATCCCTTGGAAAGATGGCTCTGTACTTGTTGTTGCTTTTTCGTCAAGGAAAGTATCTTTGTCGTAGTCATAGACGACAACGGCGTAGTTAATTGCCTTATTGCCAAGAGCATTTTTTCCTCGAAATGCTTCTTGAAGTATGAGTTGTCCAAGGTCTGTTTTTTTCTTACCCTTTTTGAATTTACAGGTTAATGAAACATGCTCAAATGAGGCTGGATCGTGAAGGGTAGGTTTAATGAGGGATTCTAGGAGAGGGAACCTGTAAGTTCCTTCTCCAGACATGATGTTCAGAAACCTTTTTTTAAAAACAAAGAATGCTTGCTCTCTTTGCGAGAACGCGGCAAGGCAACTTTTCTCAGACAGTCGCCGGTCGGAAGCTCGTGGATCGTCATTTTGCTTTTGATGTTCCGCTTTGATATGAAGATTCAGAAGTTCTTCTCGTTCTTCTTCCGTTATTTTCAAGTGGAGGATATCATTTTTCGTATAAATTCCAGTCGCCGCTTGATACTTTCTGGCCATAAGGCATGGTGGAAATGCTGGTTCTTTGTATGGTTCGTCTATAGGAGCATCTGCTTCTTTTTTCTTAACCTCTGTTAGTCCATGAAGCCTTGACGGCTTCATGAATTCCTCCTTTAAAACTTCTGGTTGTAAATCATTTACTTCTAGATTTTTTTGATCCTCAATTGCGTCAGTTCTAAATGTTTCGGAAGTATGGTTTTGTTGAGGATTTTCATGTGTCGCCCCTTTGTTGACCGTCTCTGCAAGGGGACTCACAGAGTCCATAAAAATCATAATGGGAATGATCAGTATGAAGCCAAAGAGGGAAAGACTTGATAGAATAAGTCCGATCAAAGATGGCACTTTTCCGTATCCTGCTTGTTGATTTGCTTTCTTGATGCCTTTGATTCCGCAAATGAGTCCAGCTATGGAAGGAATCAAAAAGGGGAAAAGAGGGATGGAGGAAATACTTAAAAAGAGAGATATTTTACTTGCCTTGTTAGAATACTGAACATTCATGAGATATAGCGTAGCAACTCCCAAAATGTATCAGAATATTATGCCGGATTTCAAATAAAAAGCCCCTCTCTGCTTATGATGCAAAGCAGAGAGGGGTGGAGTTACCAATCCAGTAAGTTAATGATCTTCCCCTTGGGTAGTAGTCGTCTGATGCAGCGGATTGCTGCTCGGAGCATTTCCTTCTCCGATAACGACGGGCGAGGTGGTGTCTGTGTTGAAGGAATGACTTTTCTTTTTACTCACGTGAAGAGAGGTAATTTCAGTTCTCATTTCTTCGTTGGAGGCAGCATATTCCACAGCCAGGGAACAATAAGCCGTAACAGTCAGTCCCAGTCTGTAGGCTTCTTGGTGGACTAAATCCTGAATATTGGGTTCAAGGGTAATAAACATCTTTCCGAGATTTTCTACAAATGGAAGATCTTCTAATTCTTGATGCTCATTAGAAAATATTTGTGGAATTAGGTTCATAAGAGCCAGTTTTGTTTTTGCAGAAATAGGTTTTTTACTCATTTGTGCTCTGAGTGATTGTCCTTTCAAACCTAGTTTTGTCGCAAGTTTTTCTTGAGTATATTTATTGTCTTTGAGCCATGCTCGGACTTTTTCTCTGATTTTGTCGTCTGTCATCTCATGCATGGATGTAGTGTAGCCTAAAAATCAACACATAGCAAGACATTTGAGAATGGCAGTGGATAAAAAGACCACAAATGTATTGACTCGTGGTCAAAAAATCTACATAGTCGGGGCATGCAACCGAAAAAAGAAATAGTCCCATACGAAGCAAGCCAGCGAAGCAACGAAGCAAACGCGTTTGTACTTAGCGTCGCCGCCGAAAAAAATATCACTCCGCAAGATGCCTTGGCTCTCATTGTGGAAACCGTTGCCCGTGGCAAAAAGAACGTTACCCGGAACACCAACGCTAAGAAGGAGGAGGTAGAAGCATGAGTGATTTTCATTCTTACATGAATGATATTGTGCCTGGGTTTGCTCGCGACGCATACCAGGCTGCAAGCTGGGATCCTGAAAAAAGAGGAGAGGAATTTAGGAAAGCGTATGCTCAGGAAGTCATCAAATTCCGTGATGAATTATATGCGTTGGCTGAAGGGCATCCTGAACGCATGGAAGAAGTAGATGAATTTTTTGAAGAGTTCCGTGCCGGTTATCTTGAACGTGCAAACATTTTGTTGAGGGCTATTTCTCGGACGGCATCTTCCGCAGTTGTTGGACGTTCCAATTTCCCTGTTCGACAGAATGAGAAGCGTCTCCAATCAGAACAGAAATGGAGAGTCGAATATATCAAATATCCCGCAAATCGAATGGCCTGCTTCAAGCGTCATTGGGGAATACGAAAAAGTACAGCTATCAGGACTGAGGATGATGATGCCGTTATCCGCATGGAGGCAAAAATCAAGAAGATGGAAGCCATTCAGGAACGCATGAAAAGAGTGAATGCTATTATCCGGAAGGCGAAGGGAAATGACAATCAGGCCAGAGAGGAAATCAGCAAGGAATTCCCGAAGTTATCACACAAGGAAATAACCCTCCTTTTAATGAAAAATCCTAACAGGGGCCAATTCCGGAAGGGGTATCAGGCTTATGAAATGAGCAACAACAACGCCAACATCAAAAGATGCCGGGAACGTTTGGCGAAGTTGAAACGCGCCAAGGAAACCCAAGACCAAGAATTTGCGTGCCAGGATGATATCTCCGTAGAGATATCCCATTCCGAGAATCGGGTGAAAATCTTTTATCCTGATAAACCGGATTTAGAGACACGGCAGAACTTGAAGTCTTCCGGATTCCGTTGGGCTCCATCTGAGGGCTGCTGGAAGGGATATGTAAACAGAAACACATTAAACTTTGTGAAACCCATTGTGGCCGCCTCTATGGCCTCCAAGCCCGCTATTTGATTATGTACGAAGAAACAGACATTTTGACCAGCGCGGATCTTGTGAAAGAGTTCCCCAAAACATTCAGAACACAAAATTCCGTCGCTTATATGGTTCGGAAGCAAGGGCTGCCACACCGCCGTTTATCTGCCAGGAAGATTCAGTTTTCCCGAATAGCTATAAAGTCGTGGCTTGCATCAAAGGAATTTGGAAAGACGAAAAGCAAGGCAGCTTCCAAGATTATATTTTAACCATCAGATAATAAAACGATATGAATAACGATTTCGATGAAGAGATGGGGCGAATTTGGCTGAATGAGCAATGGATGAACCACGAACAGGCAACCGATTATTTAGAGAGTTTGCGCGAACAGGTCAGCGATCTGGAAGAAGACCTCTTTGAATGGCCCGGACCTCTTAAAGGATCTTCCAACCCGGACGGTCACCGAGACGAATGATCTTAATTCCAAATCAGTCATGAAGAAAAAATATAAATCTCCCTACAAGGCGCTGAACCCTAAAACTCGGTTTGAGTGCAGTCTTTCCCCACAAAAAACACACGTCAAAATAGATGGATTCTACGGCGAATCCTATTGCGAAGAAGACCCCATGAGGCCCGCCCGCGGAATTGTCCAAAGCCTGGTTTTCTCTGCGTTGCTGGTGGTAATCGGAACCATTGCTTGGTTCGTTTGGCGCGCAAGTTTTTGACGGTTTATCAAACCGTTCCGCTCTCCACGGATTGGAGAAAGTAATAACAAACAGAAAAACAATACAATGGACAATACAACCGAAGATAATCATACGCAAAACGGCACGCCGGAAGAAGGCTGCTGCTGCGATACCGCCGAACAAGCACCCGTTACTGTGGAGATGATCGAAGAAGCTTTTGAGTATCTGAATAACATGGTGAACCGATGCCAGACCCCCGTGTTGGCGCATATACTCATTGAGAAAGGAGACCGTGTAGACGGAAAGAGCACCACCTGTGAAGCTGTTGTGGAAATGTCCGGACCAAAAGGTACGGAATGGCTCGCGGCTCGCGGTTATATCTTTGCTTCCGGAAATTGTTTCTCCGGCAATCCCGAAACTATCTCCCAAGGTGTGAAGCTCGCTTTTAAGGAGGCTCATAAGAGAGTTGGCACGAACCCCATTGTGACCGTGCTCGAAATCGCTGGCTGCGAGTGCAAAGAATGCCAAGACTGATTCAGTTGGCTGGGGTCGGCGGCCACCGATCCCCAGCCCGTTACAACAAACCCGTCGAAAGATTATGAGTAACACAAAACCTTATAAACCAAAATACGAGGACAGACAAGGACAACAGGCCCTTACCCTGTCAACCCCGAAAGAGCTTGCTGGCTTTTTAACCAGGTCAAAAACCTCCATTGCCGCCGCTCTGCCGGCCCATCTCAACCCGGACCGTATGATTCGTCTCGCGGTAACTTGCTTTTCACAAAACCCAGCCTTGCAGCGGTGTTCCGCTGTAAGTATCTTTTCCAGCTTGCTCATTGCCTCCCAGCTTGGGCTTGAGCCGGGAGTAGCCGGGCAGGGATATCTTATCCCCTACAAAGGTAAGTGCACCTTTGTTCCCGGCTGGCAGGGCCTTGTAGGACTGCTCAACAACACGGGCAGGGCTACCGCCTGGACGGGGGTAGTTTACGAGGGCGACCAGTTCCAATTTGAGCTTGGAGCCTATCCTATCCTCCGCCACATCCCCGGCATCAACTACGGGGATGAGAACAAAATGACATGGGCCTATGCCTGCGCCCGGGTTAACGGAGCGGAAACCCCTGTCATTGAGGCATGGCCCATGGAACGCATCTGGCGCCACAGAGACGCACACAACGAGGTCGGAGAAAAGCATTACTCCTACAAAAACCGCGAAATGTACGCCCGCAAGGTGGTTCTGCTGCAAGTTCTCAAATACATGCCGAAAAGTGTGGAAGTGGCAAATGCCATTGAAGTCTCCCATGCCGCGGAAACGGGACGTGTCGTCAAAATCGACGACGGCGTTGTCATTGACGGCGAAATTGTATCGAAAGATGACCCCGGCATAGATGACTACCCGTTAGACCGTCAAGACCCGACCCCGATGCCGGAACCGGCCCCAGCCTCCGAACCCTCCACCACAAACCTCCTTTAAACGCCATGAGCGAACAACTTGTAATTATCCCCCTGAATGTGAGCGCCAAAGGCGAAGTGCTCTCTTCCAATCTTGCCGAATTCCGCGCCTCCGTCAAAACCGTCCTGGACAGTATCAGCCTCACCCCCGAAACCGATGAAGAATTCGGACTTGCTGAACAAAACGTCAAAATGCTCAAAGGAGCTGAAGATACTGTCAAGGCGGCCAGGGAAAAAGCCCTGAAGGATGCCGAGAGCCTCCATGAATTCTTTGCCGCGCTAGACGAATCCAGTGAAGAAATCCGGCAGGCACGGCTTACCCTGGAAAAGAAGATCGCCGGGGAGAAAGAGAAAATCCGCAACAAGCTGATCGATGACGCCCTTGACCGCCTGGAATGCGCTCCCCATTTGCGGAAGAAAGTATTTGGCGGCACAATGGCGGAAGCCATCAAAAGCAAGCGCACCATTAAAAGCATTGAGGCCGCGCTTGATGCCGCCGTGGCAAAAGCAAACAAAGACATCACAACCAATCGTGAAATCATTTGTGAATTCATTGATTTGTACGGTGGCAACCTCGTGTTGGACGAAGACGAACTTGAAACGAAATCCACTATCTATGTTGAGGCTGAGCTGCGTCGCCGTCAGGATGTTGCCAAAGCCGCCGCAGAACGCGCCAGACTGGAGGAAGAGGCCCGAAAGGCACGGGAAGAAGCTCAACGGGCAAAAGCGGAATTGGAAGAACAGGGCAAACCTCCTGTCCCTCCGGCCCCCGCCTCCATCAACATGACCGCGTTTGACCAGGAACCGGTACAGGCTCCTGCAACATTCCCGGCTCCAAAGAGCGAATCAGAAGAATGGAGGCAATTCCAGGAATCCGTTTTTGAAGCCTTTGCAAAACTCAAGGATGCCCGAGAGAAGCTTACTCACCCCGCCAACAAAAGCCGCGTTGCCTATTTTGCTCAAGCCGTCAACGAGGCCTGGAAAGCCTGCATAGCGGAAGGAGGTGAGAAATGAAAATCTGGCCCTCCATGGAACAACGTTCGGAAGCTTGGTTCCGTGCCCGTGCCGGCCGTCTGACAGCCAGCAATTTTCACCGGGTTTTAACTCCCTCGGGAAAAGACTCTTCCCAATGGCGAGAACTTGCCATTGAAATGTGTTGCAGCCGCATCCGTCCTGATGAAATACAGTGGGAAGGAAACCGCCACACGGACCGCGGGGAAGAACTGGAACCGGAAGCGCGGGAAGAATTCAGCCGAATCATGGGGCTGGAAGTGGAACAGGTGGGATTTATCGTCCAAGACAATGAACTGGTGGGCTGCTCCCCTGACGGCATGATCAAGATCAATGGTCAGTACGCGGCGGGTGTGGAGCTGAAATGCCCTCTTGCAAAAAATCACGCGGAATACCTGCTGGACGGCGTATTACCCGGCCAATACAAGGCGCAGGTACACGGTTCCATGATTGTGACTGGATTGCCCTACTGGTACTTCATGAGCTACTGCCGGCGTCTCAAGCCCCTGATTTTACGGGTGGAGAGAGACAGCTATACCGACACGCTACAAGATGCCCTTGAACGGTTTATCATTTATTACGCGGACGTTTATAAGCGCATCATGCCTATCCTTTCCGAAGGGCAGAAGGACGCATGAGGATGTCATTTGAATTCATAAATTAAACATTAACTAACAATATTATGCAAAAAATAAAAAAAGTCTATCTGGTCCCTTCTATGGGAGAAAATATTCTGGCCTTCACCAATTTTTCCGGGGCCTGGGAAAACGTCTGCCAGCACCCTGACCGACGCGTTTACACGGTCAAGGGGAAACTAGCTGCCCGTTACGCCCCTCTGCAGGTTCGTCCTTCCGTCCTGACGGCGTGCGAGAGTGTTCCAAAAGATCCCCACATGGAGAAGCTGAAAGGAGAGATTGATGCCGTAGCCTGTGCTATCGTGGAATCCTGCAACCTCAAGAAGTACGACAAAATCCGACAGGAAGCCATAGAAGCGTTAGTACCCCTGTCCTTAAGTTTTTCTGTAAAAGTGGATTATCAGAAATTCCGGGCCGATGCCAGCATGAGCGGAAGCATCAAAGTGAAGGGAGAAGGTGTAGCCCTCCTTCCGGATGATTGCCAGCCGGAATTCAATTTTGATGAAGATGAAAATGAGGAAGGAGGCGAAATATGAAGATTTTCCTCCCCATCGTCCCGCCGAAGACAACACACCATTCAAAGAAGATTGTCCGCATAGGAAAGTTTCACAAACTTGCCGACAAGCCGGAGTTGACGGAGGTCATTAGTGACTACATGTCTCTATTACAGCCCTATGCTCCCCCTCGTCCCCTCTCCGGACCAATCATTCTGAACCTGGAATTTGTATTTCCTTGGCGAAAGTCGGAACCGAAGCGGAACCGCATTTTAGGAAAGATCCCGATGACATCCAAACCGGACAGGGACAACATGGAAAAGACTCTCAACGATGTGATGACCAAGCTTGGCTTTTGGACGGACGATGCACAAATCTTTGACGGTCGAACATCCAAATATTGGGGCGATAACGTCGGAATAACCATCGAATTTGCAGAATGGAGACCAACCAAATGAAGACCATACCGCGAGAATTCAACAAGCATGGCTATTCTTACACGCTTGTCACACGTATCGGAGATATTGCCATTTACAGTCAGGAAAAGGAATCACACCGGAATTTTGAGGTCATGGTTATTCGAAAGCGCAAATCTGACAATGACTTTGCCGGAACAAAGGCTGGTGATGAATACATGCCAAGTCCTGAAGAGTGGGGAATTTATGGATGGACATTGACCACATACGAGGAAGCCATTCGGAAAGCGAAAACATGGTTACAAAAAGGAGTTCCCGACTATGAAAGCAGATGAAGAAGACAAGCTGTTTCATACTGACGGCGCTTGGTGGACTTTTTTGAAATCCGGGAAGTGGAATGGAGAAAACGACTACACCCTTTTTGTGGAATTTGTGGATTTGATGTTCACGGCTCTTACACAAGGAAAAGTCGATTGGGAAAAACGTCCTATGTTCATAAAAGATCAGGACGAGAAAATAGCCCGAATTCAGAAGTCCATGATTCTTTTGGGAAATGAGATGGAACGTCATCCATTTTCCGATATTCTTGGTTCTCTTCATCAGGAGCTTTCAAGTTTGAGCCACCGTAGTTCCTTGGGTTCGTTTTATACTCCGGATTCGGTTTGCCAAATGTGCGCGGGAACTGTCAACTCTGCCGATTTGCGGAGAAAGATTGAGAATGGGAAAACCGTCTCGATTCTTGACCCTGCTTGTGGTTCTGCGCGGATGCCGCTTGCTATGGCGGCCGAGCTTGAAGACGTGCGTAATCGCCTACGCATAACCTGCGTAGATATTGAACTTTTGGCATGTAAAATGGCCTATGTCAACCTTGCTTTTTGGGACATTCCGGCAACGATCATACATGGAGATACCTTGAGATGCAAAGAATGGGGAACTTGGAAAACTCCATCTTTAATTATTGCCGAACAAGAAGAAAAGTTCAGGCAAAAGTGGGAAGCCATTATTGACTTCTTTAAATTTCAACAAGAACAATTCTCTTCCAATGTGGGAGAATTGAAACAAATGGAACTTCAATTTAACTAAAATGAAAGATATTAAATGCCCGCTGTGCAAAGAAAAATTAGAGCAATTTAACGTATTGCGAGATGGAACACTCGTGGAAGTTGGTTGCCACAAATGCAAATGGTCAACACATCCAAATTCCCCGGAAGAAGCCTGGAAGGAAGTTGAAGAATTTATATCCCTGTTCCCTCCATTTATGCGAGTAAATCAGGGAGACAATATCAAGTTGGATTTTGAAGACGATATTTTAACTGTCATTGGTAAAGATACCGACCGCTGTAAAATCTATCTTGAGGATTGCAATGGAAATACAGAGATAGCCACGCCGGATGACGTGGAACAATGGCCCTGGGAGCTTAACAGGAAGGAGGGCCAGCAATGATGCAGAACACATTTTATTGGGAGGCCGCCCGGTACATATCCGTGGCGATCATACCCGGTGCGGGGGCAAGGTATTTCACTTACGCCAACGAATCTGACGCACGCCGCCATGAAACCAGCATGAGGGAGTGGCACGGCTCCCAGGGAAGTTTCACATATTACACCATCCGAGACGCCGGGAACATCCTGCGGGCGGCGGAACATTGGACCATGTGTCGGGATTGTAAACGATGCCGACCCTCCCGGCCCCATCTCCGCCAACCGGGGAAGCAGCATGAATGCGACCTCCTGGGAACGGATGGGCACTGGTACGTGGACCCGGAGAAGGACGGCTGCACCTGGGGAACCAGAAGGGAGGAAGAACACAAACCGGAAACCAACAGCAATGATTAACATCCTCTTATCCGTCAGGCGGCCTTTCTCCGGGAAAATTCTGTCCGGGGAAAAGAGATGGGAGTTGCGGAAAAACGTACCGCGCTTAAAAAAAGGCGACTCCGTAACGCTGTGGCTCTACGAGTCCGGGAAAGACGGAAAACGGGCCATCATCGGCAAGTGCCGGATGGTTTCCTATGTGTACATGCGCCACATGCCATTCGGGAAAGCTCTTGGATTATTCATCAAAGATGCTTGCGTCTCTAAAACTCGCCTGCGGACCTATCTCCCCTGCTACGCCTGGGGAGTCCAGGACCCCGTGAGGCTCCCCGCCGCCGTGCCCCTGTCTGATATTGGACTGACCCGGCCGCCGCAGAGCTGGCAGTATATCACGAACGAGCAAGCGGCGATACTGGAAAGGAGGCTCGCATGAAAATGACGCCTGAACAGAAAGCTTTTTACGAATACGGGCGCGCTCGCGCTTGGCTCAAAGCGCACAGATTAAAAGAGTTGCTTGTTGATGTGCCCGATATGGGGCTTTCCTTTTGGCATATGCAGCGCAACATGTGCGGATTAAATGCACTCATCCGCGACGCATGGCAGAAGCGGGCCGCGTGCCGGGTGTGGCAGGTTAAAGAGAGGTACTGTGGGAATTGTAAATATTCAGACTATTCTGAATGGGATGTTCCATGTTGCGAATGCTCTCATGCCAATATCGCAGAAATCATGGACCGCTGGGAACCGAGAAAGGAAGGGGAATCATGAAATACCTCTTTGACCTGCCACCCCGTGATCATGCACGGAAACCCTATGCCGCGGGACTGCCCCCGGAAGTGGATGCCTGGGCCAAGGCCAACAAGCACCGTATCGGAACGTATCGATCTTGGTGCAGGCCGCAATATTCCGTTTTTATCGGGAATGTCGATATGCTCCAGGAATTGTGCAACCTGTATGATGACTATGGGTTTATTGCCTACGGCAACACCAAGGGCGCTGCCGTTCAGCAACTTTACAACAATCTCCAAATGCGAAAAGCCACCGTGGAAGATGCCCTGCGTTTCCTGCTGGGCTATCTCCATGCCGATGACGTTAAAAAATATGCCGCGACTTTTGGCCTGGAAGAGGCGGCGGACGCCGCGGGGGAAAATCCGGGTAGGAATCCTCATAACTCATTGGAAAACGTCAAGGCGCCGTGGGGGAAAACCATGGCGGACGGAAAGGAGGACAAAAGCGAATGAATCTCCTGTACATTGACCTGTTTTGCGGAGCAGGCGGAGTGACGACGGGCATTTCTCAGGTTCCCGGTGTGCATGTCGTGGCCTGCGTGAACCACGATGCCGATGCGATTGCCTCCCACGCCGCCAACCACCCGCGCACCCTCCACTACACCGAGGACATCAGGACTCTGGACACCGCGCCGATGGTCTCACGGCTGGAAACGATGCGGGCACGGTATCCGTGGGCGAAAACCATCCTTTGGGCCTCCTGCGAATGTACCAATTTCAGTAGGGCGAAGGGAGGCAAGCCGCGTGATCCTGACAGTAGAAGCCTCGCGGAGCACCTTTACCGTTACATTGAAGCTCTTGAACCGGACTACATCCAGATTGAAAATGTGACCGAATTCCTCGAATGGGGGCCGTTAATTGAACAGGACGGCCAACTGATGCCGGATCCCGACCGGAAAGGAGACTCTTTCCGCGAGTGGTTCTCCCACATTGAAGGGATGGGCTACAAGGGCGGTTGGCGCATCTTCAATTCCGCCGACTTCGGGGCGTACACCTCCCGAACCCGCTTGTTCATCCAATTCGCCCGGATCGGCTTTGCCCTGGCATGGCCGAAGCCGACCCACCGGCGCGAAAACTGGAAAGCCTGCCGGGAAGTTCTGGACCTTACCGATTTTGGAAAATCCATTTTCACGAGGAAGAAGCCTCTTTGCGACAATACGCTGCGGAGGCTTACTGAGGGAATCAGGAAGTTTGCGAATCCTCAATTCGTCTTCCGCTACATGACTGGCCCGGGGCATGTACACTCCCCGGAGAAACCTTGTGTCACCCTGTGTACGCAGAAGAACCTGTATCTGGCTGCCGGAAAGTTCATGACCAGATACTTTTCCGGCAAGGGGCACAACACTTCCCTGGACGGCCCCTGCGGAACTCTGACAACCATTCCCCACCAGTACCCCGTTACGGTAACTTTCATGGACAACTACTTCGGCAACGGATATCCTACCTCCATTGACGAACCGTGCGGAACTCTTTGTACCAAGCAGCAACGGTTCCCCGTCACGGCAGTCTTCCTGGCAAACTACTATTCCGGAGGCGGCCAGCTTGCCAGCACGGAATCCCCGTGCCCGACGCTGACGACCAACCCCAAGCCCCGCGTGGTCCGCTGCCAGTTCCTGGACCAGCAATACAGCCAGAGCGGCCCGGCATCCCTGGATTGTCCGTTTCCTACCATCACGACCAACCTCCATCACGGAGTTGTTACGGCATCCTACATCCGCGCCATGATGCGCCCCAGGGCCAAGGGACTTGTCCATTCCGTGGACGAGCCCATGAAGACCCTGCTGACGAGGGATTATTTTTACCTGGACACCTGTCGGTATTCCTACATGGGATGCCCGGTTTACAACCAGCCCGCCCCCGGAGACACGGCAGCCATGCTTGAACTCAAGTCAGCCATGCGGGAACGGGGGATTGCCGACATCTACATGCGCCCAATCAGCGTCCGGGAAAGTCTGCGGGTCATGGGATTCCCCGAGGACTACCGCCTTTGCGGCACGCAGACCCAACAGCGAAAATGGATTGGAAATGCCGTTGAGGTGAAAATGGCCCGGAACATGGCCCAGGCATTGGCCGATTCCATGCCCGGCGCCGTGGAAGTTCACGGCAGGCAAATGGCTTTTGAATTCAGAAAGGAGACAGCATGAAAGACTGGACCGGCAACAACCGAACCCTTGGCGCCACGCTGGGCGCATCCAGTCACACCACCGAGAATCGGCAACGGGAAGATTATTACGCCACCGATCCGGACATGGTGAGAGATTTACTCAATGCCGGCGCGCCCCTCCGGCAACGTGTATGGGAACCAGCCTGCGGAGCTGGTCATATCGTCAATGTCCTGCGGGAGCGGGGGCATGAAGTCTGTGCAACCGACATTGTTGACCGTGGATGTCCTGATTCCTGCGTACAAGATTTCTTGTGGGAGTTCGACGATGGCGAGATAGGAGACGTGGATATTATGACCAATCCTCCCTACGCCACAGCCCTTGAATTTGTCGAGCGTGCGCTTGCCTGCGTCAAGAACGGAGCCAATGTCTGGATGCTTCTCCGGCTTCAATTTTTGGAGGGCAAGGCCCGGCGCCGTCTATATGACGTGGCGCCGCCCGCGGACGTGTGGGTATTCAGCGAGCGGCGGACCTGCGCCAAGAACGGGGATTTTTCCAAAACCGAAGGCGGCGCCATTGCCTACGCTTGGTTTCACTGGGTCAAAGGATATAACAATCAAACTATTGTGAAGTGGTTATGAGAGCCGTCCTTAGATATCTTGGAGCGAAAAATAGAATTGCCCCATGGATTATCCGTCATTTTCCGGACCATACCTGCTACGTAGAACCGTTCTGTGGAAGTTTGGGTATCCTGTTCAACAAAGTACCGGCCCAGGTGGAAATCTGCAATGATAAGGATAGCGAGATTGTTAATCTGTTCCGCGTACTCCGAAGTGCGGATGCCTCTAAGCTGATTGAGGCGGTTATATTGACTCCCTACAGCCGTGATGAGCTGCGAGACTCCGCTCCTGCAGGTGATGCCGTGGAGCGTGCTCGGCGTTTGCTGGTGCGGTCTTGGATGGGGATTGCCAGCGACTCCTATCGTACTGGCTGTTCCGGCTTACGAGTAAGCCGGAACAGAATACCATCCGCTGCTGCAGATTGGTGCCGCTTACCAGAAACCCTGTGGCTAGCTGTACAACGTCTGAAGCACGTTCATGTCGAGAATCGGGATGCTTTGGACGTTTTGAAGGCCCATGATGGCCTCGGTACCCTTCATTATATTGATCCTCCTTATCTGGCCACCACTCGGACGCGAACAGGAAAATACACGCATGAATACACAGAGGACGATCACAGGAGATTACTTAATGCCTTGCTTACCTTGCAAGGAAAGGTGGTCTTGTCCGGTTATGACAACGATCTTTACAATTCCATGCTACTTGGGTGGAACAAGGCATCCTGCAACACTCTTTCCAACATGAGTAAACGGCGTCAGGAAGTGCTTTGGATGAATTATAATCCTCAACTGACACTTTTTTAATTATGGCAAATAAATCTACAGGAGCTTTAAAATATTACGCAATAGACGTTAACATGCGGTCTGCTCTTGCTGAACACGGCGAGGCTTGCGTAGGACGTTGCGCGTTGCTTTGCCTCTATTGTGCAGAGCAGGTCAATGGGGGGATTATTCTGGATTGTGGAACATGGAATGCCCGGCAATGGATGATCCGTGTCGGATTGGAGGGTAGGCCAGAAGATGTACCAGGGCTTTACCATTGGGAAGGAGACAACCTCGTGGTAGAAACCTACAACAAGGAAGCTGAAGAGAAAGCCTTGAACCACCGGCGCGGCGGAAAGAAGGCCGCAGAAGCCAGGTGGGGTAAGAAAGAAGATGAAAGCGGTATTACGGAATGCAATGACCTTTCTAATACAGAGAGTAATGCAAAACGCATACCACAATGCAATGCAGATAGTAATGCGGACTGCATTACACCCGGCAATGCTAAGGAAAGGAAAGGAGAGGAAAGGAATATAGGGAGAGAAACTACTACGGTGGACAGTACACCGTGGGAAGATGTTCCTCCACCGCCTCCTGTCTTTTCCTCTCCCTCGCGGCCTCGGATTGCTGACAATCATCCTGCAGCAGATCCCAGGGCATGGCAGTTCATTGTGGCATGTTTACAGGTCAATCCTGTGTGGAGCAAGACGATGCCAACTGCCCAAGAACAGGGGATAGCTCTGGAAGCCTGGGAAAGCTGCAAGGGAAGTGTGACCCCCAAAGATATTCGGCTTTTGCAAGCTTACTATGCTTCGGACCTAGACTCCGACAGAAAAGGAAAACCGTTTTGGAGGCCCGATTCCAGAAGCAGATTTTGGGAGAAGTTCAACGATGTGCTTACACACGCCACACGATGGGCAAAGGAAACACGTTGGAAGCCCAAGACACAACAGGCCACAAAGTCAAAGGATGAACCCACGGATGCCGTCAGCGCAGAAAATAGCTTATCCATTGAAGAAGCTTTGAAAGCTCTGCATGACCCAAATTGGAACCCCAACGAAAATATGCATGAAAAGAAGTAAAAGCCTTATCAACGAACGAATTAACATGGCTCTGTTTTACATGGAGCAAGGAAGCTCCAAGCAAGATGCCTGTTTGGCTGCGGGAATCACGGCAGAAAACCTTGCTTATTACACTCGCCGGGATCCTGTATTGAAGAGGAAGGTTGACCTGGCAATGTCCAAGGGAGGATTTAGAGCTTCAAATGGTTCCTTTTTTACACGTAAGCCCCCTCCTGGACGTAAAAAGAATGTCAGTTTATCCGAGATACAGCGGAAATGTGACGAAAGGTTGTCAGATGAATAATGAAACGCCGTCCCGTAAAAAGGGCGGCGTTTCTCTTGACTTCGTGGAATGCTTGAGGTAACTACTCCGCAGAACGGTTTAGTCGCCGTTTTGTGTGTGGCGGCTTCCGGGGGCAGTTTGCTGCCGGGAGCCGTCATTGCACATCATTTGGCATGGGCCTGCTGAACCTCCTTTGTGGGAGTGTCACTATTCAGGCAGTCAATCCATTCACTTTCTTTGCCGGTGCGTTTAAATGCCCGAACCGTTTCCTTGTTTGAGTCGGCAATGATGATTGTTTCAATCCATTCTCCCTTCTCTACGCAGTGATCTCGGGCCGCTGCAATAGCATTTTCAATGGAGGTTGTCGCGGAGGTTGAGCTGTTGCCGTTGTTGCTTGTCGCAATCCACCTGTATTCGTTGTTCATTGTTTAGTCGTGTTTTGTGTTAATGCCGGAATTTTATATCCGGCATTGAAAGTATGTTTAACCTGATAATAGACAACAAGCATTTTCTTCAAAATTCGTCATATTTATTCAAAATATAATTCCTGATAATTTTTTGATTGCGCTCTATAGTCAGTTTCCTTTCAACATAAGTATGAAACGTCTTGATGTTGAAGAAAAGGCCAGGGTTATTTTATCAGGAGTGCCGGTATTCTGTCGCTACGATGAAATACGGAAAGTAGCTGACTTGAAGGAAAATCCGGATAATCCGAACCGTCATCCTGATACGCAGATTGAACGACTGGCTGAAGTTATCAGGCTGGCCGGATGGAGAGCTCCTATTACTGTTTCTGACCTTTCCGGTATGATCGTCAAGGGGCATGGCCGCTTGGCGGCGGCCAAACTGGCCGGATTGGAAGAAGTGCCTGTAGAGATACAGCACTACGAAACGCCGGAACATGAACGGGCCGATTTGATTGCCGACAACCATATCGCAGAATTGGCTGACTTGGATGACGACGCCTTGAAGCTTCTTATACGGCAAATGTCTGAATCAGGTGAATTCCCTCTTACTTTGACCGGTTTTTCCGACCGTGAAATTGATGATATGTTAAATGAGATTCCAGAGGACATTCCAGAAGATTTGAACCTTGAACGTGATGAAGCCGGTTCCACATCTCAGAACTTTGTCAAGTTTGGAACAATCAAAATTATCTTGAGCGAAGAAGAGGCCAGACGCTTCAAGGAATTCTATGATCGTTACCTCAATGATAACGGTAATGTGATGGGGATATTCACAGAATTGTTGAACAAGGGAGACAAACGGTATGCGAATTGAGTTCATTGAACGCTATCCTATTGCGGCCTTGACTCCGGCTGATTACAACCCCCGGAAACTGGCCGAAGATAAATTCCTGAAACTGCAAGAGAGTATCCGGAGATTCGGAGTCATCAAACCTGTTATTGTGAATGGAGATAACGGTATTTTGACTGCCGGACACCAGCGTACACGTGCCATGATAGCCCTGGGCATGACGCATTGTCCCGCGGTCAGAATCAACGGTATTACCCAGGTTGATGAAATCAGGTTCAACCTGTTCCACAACAGCGTAGAAACCAATAAGAGCAAAGCTCGCGTGTGCGGAAACCTTTCTGCAGGACAATACCATATTGTGCAGCCAGACCACCTTTCCTACGAAAAAAATGATAATGCGACCATCGTCTTTGAAATGGGCCGCCTTATCATGAAATATGGGGAATGGGGTTCCATCGTGTGCAATACACGGGGGGATGTGCTGCTGAATAGTGACTATGCCGTTGCCTCCAAGCAACTGAAACGTGAGGTCATTTGCTACGTGATCCGTGATGAAGACGAACAGGACATGCTTGAACTGCTGGGAATTGAATACGGACAGTATTACTATGATTCCCTGGGCGTAAAATCCTACAACCAGCTTCTGTGCCAGATGCACCGTCTCAACGGAGGCGGGAAACGTGACCTCAAATCGACAACATACGAACGATATGTGATTCCCAGGTTGCGTAAGGACATGCGGATTATTGATTTTGGGGCGGGCCGTTGTGCGTATGCTCAGATTTTGGCAGGAAAGGGATATCACATTTTACCTTATGAGCCACACTTCCAGAGGGAGGAAAAGCTTGATGTCCGTGAAGTAGTTCGTCAAATACGCCTCATTGAACGAGACATTGCCAGATCCGGACTATTTAATCTGGTCGTTTTGGATAGTGTTCTCAATTCAGTCGTCAATTCCAAGTTTGAGCATTACGTCTTGACTGCCTGTAATGCCCTGGCTTCCAAGAATGGCATGTTGATACTCGGCACGCGCAATAAAGGGTTTCTGGATAAGGCTTTAGACTACAAATACACGAACGCCCCAAGCCGGAACATTGAATTTCTTGATAAAGAAAACTTCTCTGCCACCTTCCGGGCCGGGGTATGGACCATTCAGCATTTCCACACCCACGCCACATTGAGGAAATTGCTTGAGGAATACTTTTACGACGTGGAAATCATTGGTGTAAGGTCTGCATCTCAGATTTATGCAATAGCCAAACGTCCGCGTAAGCTTGACGATGACAGAGTAAGGGAAGCTCTGGAAATTGAGTTCAACATGGAGTACCCGGGGGAATATCGCCATAACCAGCATAAGGGGCTGGTGGAGCTTATCATGACCCGTTTGAAAGGAGAGAGATAACATGAGAGCATTAGATTTTGGATTTGGATTGCTGAAAAACGTTTGGTCCATCAGGCCGGGGCAGAAAGCCCCCTTGCTGGATATTCTCATTCTCGTCGCCATTCAGAAGGGGTGTGTAACCAGAAAGGCTATTCTGTCAGATGTGCCGGTCAATGAAGGATCATTCTTCGGTTCCATCCGTTCCCTGTTGAGAAATGGCTTTATCACCCGCAAGGAAGATGGACGGCATCACGTCAATTACAGATTGACTCCGAAAGGGGAATCCCTGATTGCAAAACTCTATACCGTTACCAAATAATGGAAATCAAGATAGATGCCAGCGATTTATTGAACCAGCTTGATATGCTGGATGAGCGGGCACGTAAGGTCGATGATCTGACGGTAAGAGACATGAAACGTCGCGTGCCCGGCGCCGTCTCTGCTGCTACTGCCAGTGTGTACAGAATCAAAAAGAGTGAAGTGGCGTCATGCTCAGCCTACGCTTACGATCACACAGGGAGAGGGAGAAATGCCGGAAAGGCCCATGTTCGTACCAGTTTCCAAGGCACGACGATAGCCTCCTTTGCTGTAGCCTTCAAAGGCAGGAAGCATGCAGAGTGGAAGACTGCCCCCAAGAGACGGCCCAGGACAAAGATAACGGTCCGTAAGAACGGAGTACGGCGTAGAGTACCCAAGCCCTACGAGGTGACGGTTGAAACGTTCAGAGGGAAGCCAGCGGTCATCAAAGGTAAAAACGGGAACAGAGTATTTGTTGTGGATGGCAGGAATCGGGCATTCGTAGTTGGTAAGAGCAACCGCCCGATGGTTCATGCGTCCACGTCCGTTCCTCAGGCCATTACAAACAAGAAGGTCAAGGCTATATGGATGCCCAAGCTCAATCGAGACTTGGAGAGCCGGTTTTACCACCATTTCAACAGATTGATGCGGTGATGGGAATCGGAATGGTCAAGGGGCGGCGGCCGAGGGGCCAAGGTACTGTCCGGCAGCGTTGCTCCATGCGCTGGGCTCCACCCCAAATAAGGCGCATTTTTCAATTTTTTTTTCGTCGTTTGGTTCACCCCCCATGCGTCGATTTTCGGAAGAGAGGGGAAAAAGCACGAAATGCTGTTGAAACGGCATGAAACCGCTACAAAAGAGCATGAAAGAAGAGGCCACTAAATCCGAAGAAGCCGGGAAGGGTTACATTACGGCTGAGAAGCTTGCCAAGCTTCTTGACCTTTCCGTCCGCCGTGTTCAGGCATTGCGAGCGGACGGGGCGTTTGTGACCGAGGACACACCCATGGGAAAACGATATGTGTTCGGAGCATCCCTCGTTTCCTACATCAAGTACCTGCAGAACCGCCAAGAGACTTCTTCTCTGGAACGGCAGCGCCTTGAGGCGGAAGTCCGATGCAAGAAGGCCAAGGCGCGGATTGAGGAAATCAAGCTGGCCCTATTGCGTGGCGAAGTTCACAAGGCCGAACATGTTCGCACTCTCATGAATGGAATGGTCCAGGAAACGAAGGCTGCCTTCATGGCTATTCCTGGGCGCTGCGCGGTGGATTGCGCCGGAGCCTCACCGAATGAGGCAGCGATTATTCTGCGAAAAGCCATTTTCGGGGTATTTGAAGAGCTGGCCGCCCATACGTATGACCCCTCACGATTTTCAGACCTCATGAAAGAAGACGGAGACCAGATGTCCAACGGAGACGAAGAGGAGGAAGAATCATGAATTCCCGGGAGAAAAGACATCTTGCAGATCTATACAATGAAGCGGTGAGTCTGTGGCTGCCCCCGGAGGATCTCTCCGTTGACCAGTGGGCGGACAAGTACCGCCGTCTGGCTGGTGGATTATCTGCAGAAGCCGGTCAATGGAGGACGAACCGAACCCCCTACATGCGGGAACCGATGTGTGCCTTTTCAGATCCGAACATCGAGGAAATCGTTTTTGTGGCTCCTTCCCAGGTGGGGAAGTCGGAATTGGAATTGAATATCATTGCCTACATTATTGACCAGGACCCGGGAACCATTCTATACGTCCAACCGAGAAAGGAAGATGCCATGTCGTTTTCCCGTCTCCGCGTGGCTCCCATGCTGAAAGCATGCGATAAGATTCGTGATAAAGTGCGTGACGTGGAGAAGAAGGGGCGGGGAGCAACTTCTACTGTTTTGCAAAAGTCCTTTCCGGGAGGTATGCTGACCCTTGTTGGTTCCAATAGTGCGAGCGATTTGTCTTCTCAGCCGGTGCGCTACGTCATCGGTGACGAGCTTGACCGCTTTGCTTTAAGCGCCGGCAGAGACGGGGATCCATGGGAATTGGCAAAACGCCGTCAGAATACCTTTTACAACCGAAAGCGCGTTGCCGTTTCTACTCCCACAATCAAGGGGGCGTCTCAAATTGAATTCCTCTATACGCAGGGCACACGCGAACGGTGGAAGACGCGCTGCCCACGGTGCGGAGAATATCATGAGGTGCGCTTTGATGATATCCAGTTCAAGGCCAAACCGAAACGGATAGCAGGGAAGGAATCGTGGTATGTTGACGTTACTGGATGGAAATGCCCCGGATGCGGGGAAGTCAGCGAAGAACAGGAGGTCAAAAAATCAGATTCCCGCTGGGAAGCGGAGAATCCCGATGCCATTCGGAATAACCGTTGCCGGTCATTCTGGCTCGGAGGCTTTGCTTCACCTTGGCGCCCGTGGAAAGATATCATCCAGAATTTTTGCAAGGCAAAGAAAGATCCGGAACGGCTCAAAGTGTGGAAGAATACCGATGTGGGTGATTTGTGGGAAGAGAGGAATACCGTCGCCGATGAAACTGAATTGCTGAAACGGGCAGAGAAGTATCCGGAGAATGCAGACTTGCCGGGGGAACCTGGTTGCGGCCCCCTGATTTTGACGTGCGGCGTGGACTTCCAGCATAAATATGCCCAATATGAAATTGTTGGGTGGGGACACTATTATGAGAGCTGGGGGGTACAGTCCGGATATATTACCGGGTCTCCGGATTCAGACGAGGTGTGGAAACAGTTGGACAGTCTCATTTCCCGTCCCTACAAGTTTGCCAACGGCAGAGCTTTGCGGGTTGTCATGACTTTTGCCGACTCCGGCGACGGCAAATTCACGAATGAAATTGCACGGAGGTGCAAGGAAAGGCAAAAGGCCAATGTGTTTGCCGTAAAAGGATGGGGTACTCATGGGCGTCCCTTTATCACACCTCCGAACCGTGTACCGATTGCGGGCAACAAGAATAACACCTACATTCTTTATAATCTCGGGGTGAACGCCGGCAAATCCGCGATTATGTCTGCCGTCCAGGTTCAGGCTCCGGGGCCAAATTACATGCACTTCCCCGACGAGTCGAGAGGGTACGACATGGCCTATTTTACCGGGTTATTGTCAGAAGTGGAAGTGGTAGAGGGAAATGTGATGAAATGGGTAAAACTTCCCGGACATGAAAGAAACGAGGCTCTTGACTGCCGGAATTACGCACGGGCAGCGGTGAAGGTCATCAACCCGGATTTTGATGCATGGGAACGAGCGCTCCGGGATGCTCCGTCCAAGACTGTCAAGGTTTCTACTCCACGCCGTCCGCGGCGCTCATCTTTCAAAGATAGGCTTTTTGATTAGATATGATAGCTGTCTATATCAATGGCAAAAGTATCCATAATATAATTTTTTAAGTTTTTATAACAATCATCATGTACTTTAAAATATTTCCTGATCTTGATTATAATGTCATCAATCGGATTAGCTAATTCTGGATTGTCATTTTCAAATTGCGATGTTATATCTAAAATTGCTTTAGATTTTGTGGTGTACGAAGATATTGCTTCTCTACTATATGATAAGGTGCATTCGTATTCTTTGGGCATTAGGTTTGTGATATCTTCTAAATCTTCTACGTCTTCAAGCATGTTATATAGTAGATAAAAAACACCTTCGGATTTGAATTTTTTTAGATAAAAATCTCTCTTGGAGTATATATTAGCATCGCTGTATGATTTTAAATATATATCATATTCTCTTATAGTGTTTAGATAATCTTCTGCAATACCTTGAAGGTTTTTTCGACTATCAGAGTAATAATAATTATAGCATTTGAATAGAGATATTAATACTTCTATTTCATATTTGTTGTATATATTTAATTTTTTGTTGCAAAATTCTTGTAAATGAGGCCATTTATAAAAGTGATAGTATGAAAGTTCAAGGATTTGATTTGTATTATAATTGAAAACAAGATGGAATACGGCAGATGTTATTTTCAATAATTCATGCTTATCTAATAAATCTTGAGTTAGATATTTTTTATTTATTTTAAAAATATAATTGATGTTTTTTTGATTTAAATTATCTTCTGTTAATTTTTTTATATCTTCTTGCTTAATGTATAATTTGTTTTCTAATTGAATAATATTTGTTTGAGGCAGGGTATCTGCATTAGAAGTTTTTTCTGGATATTGGTTAGGCGTTAAGTATGGTGTTAATAGAGGTAATACTAGGGGAGTAATTCCTCCGATAGCATTCCAGTTTGGGTATTTTTTTCCACATCTTTTTTCTATAAATATTGTAATAATATAATTCCAAAAGGAAGAAGCTCGAATAGTTTTATAAGATATAAAAAATTCTAATATTACAACAAGTATAAGAAAAGATATTGAGATGCGCGAGGATATATATGAGATACAATACAAAAAAATTATAGCAGCAATAATAAGAAAATTTATTACAAAAAGAAGAGGAAATCTTTTTCTTTTTGATTTTATTTTTTTGTGCAGAGTGGAAGTCCTCATAAGAAGTAAAGTGTACAATAGTCGAATAAAATTTCAAGAGTGCTATTCATCTAAATACAGCACAGTATTGTTGCTTGCGGAATGACTGAGTCATATACACGTTGTTGTATTTTCCGGCGCCATCATGATTGCCGTAACGATGGCAACCACGCGCACCAGCAAACTCCGGGAACGCCTTGTTGAGTTGAATGAGGACAAGAGCGCCGTCAAACAGGCGATCAGAAATGTTTTGTCCGGCAAGGCGCAGAGCTACGGAATCGGTACACGCAACAAGGCTGCGTATAATATGTCCCTTGGGGAATTGAGGGTTTACCTCCGTGAAATTGAAACGGAGATAAGAGAGATTGAGCGTGAACTTTCCGGGGGTGGACGCAGATGCATTGCCTTTTTTGTCCCGAAAGATTGTTGAACATATGGGAAAGAAATATACAGCGAAGGTTCGGAAGCAGTTCAGGAATTACGGCTATGGAGATGCCGGAGCTTCCAAGACGCGCCGCGCCTTCAAGAAATACCACGCTGTTTCCGGCTCTCCCAAACAGGATATTGACCGTCACAATTCCGTCCTCCGCAGCCGGGCGCGCTCCCTTTACATGTCGGCGCCACTGGCGACTTCCGCCATCAAGACCTTGAGGACGGCTATTGTCGGGCCGGGGCTTTACTTGCATGCACAGGTGGACGGCAAGATGCTTGGCATTTCAGAAGATGAATCCAAGAAGCTGAACAAGCTTCTGGAAATGGAGTTTGAGTTGTGGGCGGCTGACCGCAGGTCTGCCTCCGTTTCCGGGTTAAGCGATTTTTACGAACAGCAGCAAATTGCCCTGATGGCCTGGAAGACATCTGGAGATACTTTCGCCCTGTTTGATGTAGGTGAGACTGATATTCTGCATCCCTACAGCTTGCGCCTGCGGCTGATTGAAGCCGACCGTGTTTGCACTCCGAGTACCACCAATGTATCCCCACTATCTACCTATGGGAAGAATACCGATACCGGTAATAATATTTATGATGGGGTTGAGGTAAATGAGAAGGGGCGTGTAGTCGCATATCATATTCGCAATACTTTTCCGGGTGAATTGTCAACTGAAACAGTAAAATGGGCCAGAGTTGAGGCAATCGGTAAAAGAACCGGAATGCCGAATATTCTCCACATCATGGATGCCGAACGTCCTGAACAGTACCGTGGTGTTACCAGTCTTGCGCCATGCATTGAGAATATCATGCAGTTGGGACGTTACCTGAACAGCGAAGAAGCCGCCGCCCTCCTGCAAACCTGCTTTACCATTTACGTTACAACAGAAACGGATGGTGACGGACCTGCCCTGAAACCTCAAGGTCTGTCTTCCGATGCCGACGAAGAGGGGGGCGATGAAGATGACCGGAATCCTGAGGATTATGAGATGTCTCCCGGTGGTGTAGCCTTCCTGCGTCCGGGAGAAGATATCAAGAGCGTTGACCCCAAGCATCCCACGAATAGCTTTGACGGCTTTGTCAGGGCTGTTGCTACACAGATTGGCGCCGCTATGGAGGTTCCGGTTGACGTGTTGCTCAAGAGCTATAATACGTCTTATAGCGCGGCCCGTGCTGCATTGCAGGATTTTTGGAAGAAGGTTGTGATTGACCGGATAGAGTTTGCTTCCACCTTTTGCAAACCCGTTTATGAGGCATGGTTCTGTGAAGCTGTTGCCAGCGGGCGCATTTCCGCTCCCGGCTTTTTTACCGATCCTCTGAAACGCGCCGCCTATCTGGCTCATGAGTGGAATGGCCCGTCGATGCCTCACCTTGACCCGGTGAAGGAGGCTACCGCCATGGAGATCATGGTTCGGAATGGCTGGAAGACGAATACCCAGGCAACAACGGAGCTGAACGGCGGAGATTTCAACAAGAATGTGGAACAACTTCTTCAGGAAATGGACCAATTCGCGCCCCTGCTTGTGATGATTTCCGAGGCAGTTTCTATCAGAAAGAGCTTGTCATCAGACAGCAGCAAGAAAGATACCGAACAACAACAAGAAAATGAATACACCACCTAAATTCTGGAACGTGGTTGCGGATGAAAGGTCCGATACCGCGGAGATCGTGCTTTACGGCGATATTGTTTCCCAGCAGCCCGTGGACTTCTGGACCGGACAGGCTATTGAAGGGAATTATATCACCCCGGAAGGCTTTCTGGACGATTTGTCCAAATGCAAGGGAAAGAACAATCTGACTATACGCCTCAACAGTTGCGGCGGGGATCTGTTTACCGGCATTGCCATTCACAATGCCCTGAAAGGGTTCAACGGCAAAAAGACGGTCATTGTGGAAGGGATTGCCGCTTCGGCCGCCTCCGTCATTGCCTGTGCAGGTGACGAGGTTCAGGTTTATCCCGGCAGCATCACCATGATTCACGGCGTTTCTACGTTTGTGTTTGATGCCCTGAATCTGTCCGACATGAAGAAGATGGTCAAGGCCATGGATTCCATGGAAAATGCCATTGCCGCCATTTACTCCGCCAAGACCGGAAAGGAAGTAGGAGAGCTCCGCAATCTGATTACGCGTGAGACCTGGATGACCGGCCAGGAAGCCATTGACAACGGATTTGCGGATACTCTTATCGACGGAGAAGTGGCGAACAAGCTGCAGCTCGTCGCCTCCGCTTCCGGAAAGTTTGTGTTGCAAGCCGGTGGGCATGTTCTGTCTTCCGATTTTCGGGCAGCCATACCGGATCGGTTCCATGTCGCCGTCATCAATTCCGTTCAATCGGAACAGACTGCCGAAGGAGATTCTTCCGAGGATGACCTTCAGGCAAAGTTGCTGCAGGCCGAGCAGGAACTTGCCGCTGCGAAATCCGAATTGGCTGCCCTGCAGGAGAAGATGGCAACCAGTCAGGAGCCGGACGCCAAGGTAAAGGAGGAAATTATTGCTCAGGCCATTGCTGAGGAACGCAAGCGCCTTTCCGACATTGAGGCCATTGCCAACGGTATTGACCCGGAACTTGTTCAGGATGCCAAGTTCGGAGAAACGCCTATGACCGCTCAGGAACTGGCATTCAGAGCCATGAGCTCCGGCAAGTTTTCCGGCGCCAACTTCCTCAATTCCCGCGCTGCGGATTTGCAGGATAGCAATACTGGAAGAGTAACCATTGCTCCCACAGGAAACGAGGCCGGAGGTAATTATACTTCCAGGCTGGCAGAGGCCATCAAAGCCGCCAACGAATCTACCAAACCCAAAAAATAAACCATAGAAAAACCATTAGTATGGACCCAAATGCAGTAACCACCATTGATCTCACAGATCCGCAGACCTTGATCGCCATGGTCCGCGGGTTGGAACCGGCGCCGAGCTTCCTGCTCGATACCTATTTCCCCTGTGACCCAGGCACAGATATTTTCCACAGTGACAAAGTGCTTGTGGACTATGATACCCAAAACAAAAAGCTGGCTCCTTTTATCAAGGTAGGCAGCGTCAATAGTGACCGGGATACGTTTTACACGGATGAATTTTCCCCGGCCCGTATCGCTCCTTCCCGGTTGTTGTCTGTCGATGACCTGAAGAAGCGAGGGTTCGGAGAATCCCTCTTTTCCGGTATGGCGCCAGACCAGCGCGAAGCGGCTATTGCCGGACGTGATTTCATCGACCTTAAAGACCGCATCCGCCGCAGAAAAGAGAAGATGGCCGCAGATTGCCTGACGGCGGACGGCTACGAATGCCAGTATATTGACAAAGACGGGAAGCCCACGGAGAAGAAGACTGTGGCATTCCACGGAGATGTCAATGACTGCCTTTATACGCCAGGCAAACTATGGGATGCCGCTGACGCCAACCTTTTTGGTGACTTGAAAGCCATGAGCCGCGTGCTGACGTCCAAGGGCTGTGCCGCCGCTGACGTGATCGCCGGCGCGGATGCGGCCGAACTGATTCAGTCCAATTCCTACATTCAAAAACTGTTCGACAACCGCAGATTTGAAATGGGTAAAATTGAGCCGAAGCTTCAGGAGTCCGGCGCTCTCGTGTTGGGATTCATGAACGTGGACGGCGTTCTTCTGCGCGTTATCCAGTACATGAAGGAATACGAAGACGAGGATGGAACCATGACTCCCTTCATCGCCCCAAGCAAAGTCATCATGACTGCACCCAATGCCGGAAAGACCCTGTATGCCTCCGTCACTCAAATGGATGAGCCGGGCGGTCCGTTCAACACCTACGCTGAAAAGTACGTTCCGAAGTATATTTCCAACCATGAAGACGATATTCGGAAGTTCATCCTGTCCAGCCGTCCGCTTCTTGTTCCCAAGAAGAAGGGATGCTGGGTGTGTGCCGACGTGCTGACGGCCTCCGCAGGTGCATAAGTCTTACAAATATTACCGGAAAGGAATAACGATTATGTTTATTATCAAGGTAAAAAGTAATTACGGGCAACACGAGGGAGGACGTGTCATTCTCCGGCGCCCGCAGGATCCTCCCTTTGAAATTGATCCTGACAAAGGGCAGGAATTGATTGACCGCGGCATTGCCGTATTGGTGTCTTCCTCATCTTTTGAAGATGAGGAAGAGCAGAAGCCGGATTTGCGTAAGCTGAAAGTGGCCGAGTTGCGTGAGCTGGCCACCAAGAGCGGCATTGAAAATGTGGAAACCATGAGGAAGGATGATCTGATTGCCGCGCTGGAAGCATTGGAAGCAGACATTCCGACCGTCAATCCCGAACACGGCATCGAATGAGCCTGAAAGCCGACATGAATGCCGATATCTCCGAAGTCTTCCTGAATCTGGAAGACTTCGGGGAACGGCATGTCGTGGATGGGAAAGAGATCATTGCCGTTTTCTATGATGAAGAGCTTATCCCGGGAAACCAGGATTACGGCCTTACCGTCAAAAAGCGGACATTGCAGGCGGCCACGGCAGACATGCCACAGCCGCAGGAAGCAGGATCAACGCTTGAAGTTGACGACCGGGTGTACCTGGTCGCGGCATGGCGTGAAGAACTTGGGATGTCCGTGGTTTCACTCACGGAAAATATCTGACGATTATGACAACACAAAAAGCTCTCGATGACATTGCACAATGGCTACGTGACAACGTGGTCAATGATCTTGAGTTCAAGGTTCCCCCGGAACTCAAGTCAAGCAATGCGGCCAAGTATGCCTACAATATGGGGCATCCAACCGTTTTCACGATTTTCACTCCGCCTGATTCTTCCAAATCCGAGAAGGAAGATTACAAGGCACCGAGTATTATCGTGCAGCTTATCGAGGGAGAACATGATGTCGTAAAAAGGTCCGGGTCTCTGGATGTTCGCCTGATTCTGCAGGTGTGGAATCCCGGCCAACACACGCCGGGCAAGTTCACGCCAAACGCCGAGGGATGGCGGGACCTTGTGTCTTTCATTGACCTGACGAGGGATCGCCTTGAAAGAGCCGTCATCATCAACGGCCACCGTATCAGGACGGATACCCTGACTTTTGGACCCATGCATGAAAACAGGGTACTGATAGACCATTATCCGTTCTTTGTGGGGCACATTTCTTTTTCCATCGACTTTCACAGTTCCTCTTCTGATTTTTTAACAAACTTATCATTATAATATTATGGCTACTACATACCTACACGGCGCGTATGGAGGCATTGGGGCGACCCAGGCCAAGAGCGCGATCCAGTCCGGGACGATTCCCGTTTATTTCGGGACCGCTCCCGTCAACCTCGTGAGGGGATATGCCGATTCCGGCGTCATCAATACCCCCGTGAGGCTTACCAATTTCACGCAGGCCCAGGCGGTTTGCGGGTATTCGTCAACCTGGGCATCTTACACGCTTTGTGAGGCTGTGAGCGCCCATTTCAACAATCCGCTGGGAAATTGCGGACCTATTTACATCATCAATGTTCTTGATCCCGACAAGCACCGGAAAGCGGAACAAGTGGAGAAGGTTCTCACGTTCACGAATGGTCGTGCCGAGTTCATCAGCGACGCAATCATTCTTGATACGTTTGCCTTGGCCGATATGGCCGAAGGAACGGATTATTCCCTTGATTACGATTTTACACGTTCTTGCGTGATTGTGACCGTGAAGGACCGCACGAAGACGACGGTGAATGCCACTTATCACGTTGTGGACAGCTCTGCCGTTACGGCAGAAGATATCATCGGCGGCGTGACGTCCGGAGGGGAGTATTCCGGAATTGGAGCTCTTCCCCTCCTTTATGCTCAGGAATTTCAGGTTGCGAATTTGCTGGCCGCCCCCGGGTGGTCCCATATTCCAGCCGTGTATAATGCCCTGATTACCGCCAGCCAGAAGATCAACGGTCATTGGATGGCTTTCGTGGCGGCTGATATCCCCTTGGAAAATGCAGGAACCATAGAAGCCGCCAAAGCCTGGAAGAAGGCAAACGGGTACACATCTGAATATTCCAAGGTGTTCTGGCCCCAGGCAAAGACCAGCACCGGAGAGATTTACCATCTTTCCACACTGGCCGTTTGGGTGATGCAGATGGTGGATAATGACCACGATGGCGTTCCCGGCGAGACCTGTTCCAACAAGGCGGTGCCGGTCATTTGCCAGTATTTCGGCGATGGTGCCAAGAACAGAGGTTTTGACCAGGAGACGGGGAATGCACTCAACGAAAACGGCATCTCCACCGTGGCGCCATTCAACGGGAAGTGGGTTCTTTGGGGCGGCCATACGGCAGCCTATGCGTTCGGGGTAACGTCCGATGCCCTCCATATCTTTGACACGAATATCCGGATGCTGGAACACATCGTGAACAGCTTCCAGAAGGAATGGGCACCAAGGGTTGACAAACCGATGACTATTCAGCTTCGGGACGAGATCATTCACCGGGAAAATGACAAGCTGGCCGGGTATGTGGCCCAAGGATACCTTGTCGGGAATCCGGAGTGCATTTTCCTTCCGAGCGAGAATGCCGATTCCGACATGATGAACGGAGATTTCCGCTGGAACCTGTCCGCCACGCCCACGCCACAGTTCAAGAGTGGCACCATCTCCGTTTCCTACACGGATTCCGGTCTGTCCGTTTATTCAGCATAACACTCAATATAATATAGAAAGGATTACTATTCATGAAGTTTCAAGAATTGAAAGGGGCTTGTATTGCTTCCTCCGTTTACGCGAAAGGGGAACAGATAGGGTACAATATCCCCATCAAGCTGCCTGAAGTTACCCCCGTTATAGTAGAAATCCAGGCGGCTGGCGGCAAACTGGAATTGCCAGTCTGGCAGCAGGTGGAGGCTATGGAGGCATCCATTACCAAGACAGGCGTCAGCAAGGAATTCCTGGAATCCCTTACTCCGGAGCCGTTTGATCTGATTTCCAATGTCGCCCAGCAGAGCGTGTCCGCTGACGGTACCAGTACCGCCCAGCATATCAAGGCGTTCATGCGCGTGATTCCCAAGTCGGCACCCGGAGTGGAGATTACCGCGGGAGAAGCCAGCGAAAACGAACTTCCGTTTACTGTCCTCTCCTATCAGCTTTACGTGGACGGAAACAAGTATCTGGACATTGATGTCGTCAAAGGCGTGTGCTGGATCAACGGCAAAGACTACTCTGAAAGCATCCGCAGCATGCTTTAATATCAACAATTAACCATCAACACACCATATTATGGAAAAAATAGAATTACAGTATCCGTTTCAGATCAACGGTCAGGATATCCGGGAAATTGAATATGATTTCGGGGAGTTCACGGCCAATGATTATTTCACCGCCATGAAGAACCGCCGCGGATATTCTCCTGAGGTCACTCCCGTGAATGACTACGGAATGAATTATTCGATTGGCGTGCAAGTCATTCTGGCGAGCAATAAGGGGAAGGGATGGACCGTGGAAGACTTCGACCGCCTCCGGGGAAGTGACGTTTCAAAGGTCATGCTGGTTGGTCTGAATTTTTTTGGAGCCACGCCCGAGGAGCAAGCGAACGAGACCTCCGAAGGGCGATCCGAATCTACTCCGAGCGATTCCACGCTACCCGAAAAGAGCTGATGGAAATGCCTCTCGTTGATTTCTGGACGGAGTTTCAGGAAGCCGCAGAAGATGCCGAGAAGGAACGCCAGAAGGCGGAAAAACAGAACGCGCACCGGCGTAAAAAAAGGAGATAGACCATTATGGCGCGGGAAAAGACTATGAAAGCGACCGTAAGCATCGGCGGGGTAATTCACCCGTCTCTGCAACGGACGCTTTCCCGTGTCCATAAAAGTGTTGGATTTCTGGTGTCCAAGTACAAAGCCCTGGGCGCCATTACACTCACGGGGGCGGTTGCCGGTGTAGCCTCCCTCGGCGCGATTACGGCAAAGTCCGTTGGTCAGGCCATCGAACTTCAAAAAGAGATGTCCAATGTGGCAACCCTTTTGGACGGCGATGTTCACAAGAGGGTTGGAGAGCTGCAGAAGGATGTTCTGGATCTTTCCGACACGACATCCGTTTTTACGAGCGACCTGACCAACGGACTTTATGAAACCATTTCCGCTTTTGGGGACAACGAAGAGACGATCAAACGGGTGGGCATTGCCGCGAAAGCCGCGAAGGCCGGGAATGCAACCACCATTGAGAGCATTCGTTTGTTGTCTGCCGTTACAAAAGGGTATGGCGATACCTCCGCCGCCGCTATGGAAAAGGCGGCAGACATGTCTTTCCAGATTGTCAAGCTGGGTCAGACTACCTTTCCGGATCTGGCCGCCAGTATGGGACGTGTAGTGCCGATGGCCGCAGCCATGCACATCAAACTGGAAGAGTTGTCCGGGGCGTATGCTACGTTGACAGGCGTGACTGGTGGCGCTGCCGAAGTGTCAACACAACTCCGAGCCGTCATTCAGGGGTTTGTGAAGCCAAGCAAGGAAATGGCAGCAGCCATCAAGCAATCCGGCTACAAGAGCGGTCAGGCCATGCTCCAAACGCTGGGTCTTCACAAGTCATTACTCCTACTCAAAAAAGGTTGTCGCGGGAATGCCTTGGCCTTGACCAGTTTATTCGGCTCCGTTGAATCCGGAACTGCAATTTTGGCCCTCGTTGGTGCTCAGTCCGACAACATGGCTGCCAAAACAAAGGCCATGTTTGAAGCTTCCGGGATTGCAGAGAAAGCCTATACGGCACAGATGGATAATTTCGCTGCCAAATGGGCGAAGATTGTCAATATTGCCAGAAATTTCATGACCAAGATAGGGATAAAGATTCTTCCCCTCTTGGAACGCATGGCTGATAAAGCTCTGCCGCATGTCATCAACTTGTCAGAAAAGTTGGTCAAGGTTCTGGATTCGGCAGGGGAATCCATTACCAAGTATCTTGAAGAGGTGGATTTTGAGAAAGTCATTCATGGACTTAAAGATACCTACAAATTTGTTGTCAAGAACTGGAAGTTTTTCGTCGGAGTATTTGGCGGCGCTCTTGTTGTGGCTATCGGTGCTGCCGTCGTCGCCATCGGCTGGATTCCCTTTGCTATTGCCGGTGTAGTGGCTGCCGCTGCATGGCTGTGGAATAGTTGGGATGATATCTGCGGCTGGATCAATGACCGTATCAGCAGCGTTGTAAACTGGTTCCAGACAAATATGCCGGGGCTCGTCGGCGTCATGCAGCGGGTTTATGAAGGCATCAAGGAAGTGCTGTCCTGGTTGTATGAGAGGTTCCGCGTGGTGTTTGATGCCGTTTTGGCCGTCGTGAAAGTGATTGGGCCCCCCATTCTGGATTTCATCAAGGCGACGTTGAGTGTCGTTCTGCAGCAGGTGGAGGTTTACATCAAGAAGGTTATTGCCTGGATTGAACGGATATGCACAGCTTTCAATAGAGTGTATGATGTAGTGAAGCCTCTATTCCCGCTGATTGGCCAGATGCTGGAAACGGCATTCAGAAATTCCATTCAGAGAGTCATCGACATGTTGAAAGTGCTGATGAAATGGATTCAGAATGTGTTTGCCAAGATCAATTCCATGATCGAGAGCGTTGCAAATATACAGCAAGCTGTTACTGGTAAGGTAAAAGGATGGTTCGGATTCGGTGGTGAATCCATGCCGGCCAAAGCAGCCGGCGGTTTTACGTCCGGACCGTCTATTTGTGGAGAGGCAGGAACGGAGGCTGTTATTTCCTTTGATCCCCGTTACCGGGCGGCCAACCAGGGATATTTGATGACTGCGGCGGAAATGCTGGGGATGGATGTTGCCACCCCCGTGTCGGAATCCAGACAAAGCGTTGTGAACTACAACGTAGGAGGCATTACTTTTTCCCCCGTTATCAAGGCCGGGGAAGGAACCAGCAAGCGTGATATTATCCGGCAACTTCGTGAAGTCATGCCCGATTTGATTGACATGATTGAAGACGGGTTGAATGAAAGGAGCAAGGGACGATATGCCTGACGATTATTCCATTTACACAGCCCGAGGGGGTGAGACCTGGGACAAAATAGCTTTTGATGCATGGACGGAGGAAGCTCTGATGCACGTGCTGATTGCCGCAAATCCGGATTTGGCCCATATCGTCATTTTTGAAGGCGGGGAGAAGGTGCGGATTCCCGTCATGGATGAACCTCAGAATACGGAGTCCCTGCCTCCGTGGAGAAAGGGGGAATGAAATGTTCGGAGCTCAAGTAACATGGCAGCTTTTTCCTTTTGGCCCCATCCTGGGCCATTTTCTGCCAGTTTCAGATTTTGAGGCTTCTGCAGGCATCAAGATCGAAGAGGATACTGAAAATGGTATGTCCCGTGTAACGGGGCGGGAATTACAAACGTGCGGTTTTTCCATCCATGTTTCCAAACTGACGGGTGGGAATCCCTGGCTGACGTTTGAAGCGTTGAAACGCCTGAAAGGAGTGAGTGCTCCCCTCTACCTGAGCAGTGGCGCCGCCTGGAGCTTGTCCAATTCCGTGCTTGATACATTGCAGACATCCGACTGGCGTCAGGCTCTTACCTTGAACGGTGCGATAGATCTGGCAAAAAGTCTGTTTTCCGGCACGTCTCTTGGAGGCGTTTCGTTCATGCTGACGGACGTTTCTTGGGAAGTAGGCATGATCGGGAAGGATGGAGAGATCATTGATGCCATGATTTACCTTTCTTTCACGGAAGATGCCGGAGAGCGGCAATCAGGCGGTTTGCGCGTATTCATCAATGATGATGATATTACGTCCAGTATTTCCGTCACAGGGTGCATTTATGAGATGCACGCCGAAGGGGAAGCCGATTCCCTTGAAATACATTTTGCCGATACCAAACGCCGATGGGTAGGTTGGAAACCGAGCAAGGAAGGGGATACCGTCAAGATTACAGACGGAGTGGTCAATTCCGGTGTGATGTTCATTGAATCTCTCAAGCCTTCTTCCGGAGAATACACTTTGCGGGCTTTCAGCGTGCCGAAGTCGGCTACAAACAAGAAGAGCCGGAGCTTTGAAAACATGTCCCTTCCCCAGTTGGCCGCTACTGTAGCCCGGGACAACAAACTTTCCGTGAAAAATTACGGCGTGAGCGATATCAAATACCCGTATGTACAGCAGCGTGGGAAGTCTGATTTGGCTTTCTTGCACGAACGGTGCAAGTTTGCCGGGGCATCTTTCCTTGTCTATGACAAAACGCTGTGCCTATATGATGAGAAGACCATGGAGAACCGGGACTGTGCCAAGATTTTGACATTGGGGCCGACCGTAGAGACCAAGTTCACGGATGACGCCCATACGGCCTACAGCTCTGCCAAGATACGGAATTCCTCTTTTACCGGAACCGGCGCAGATGGAGATGTGAAAACGGGGAAGGAACTGGTCACGACCATTTCCGAAATGGCATCTACTCAGGCTGTCGCCAACCGGATATCCCAGGCCATTCTCCGGGATGCCAATAAGAAGAGCCGCCGTGGGGAGGTGTGCATGAACACGCAACGGGAGTTGGCAGCTGGAAGCGTTGTCCAGATTATTGCCAACGGATGGATGGGACCTGCCTTTATTTACCGTTGTCGCCACGACCTGAAAGCCAAGAAGACGCGTTTCTGGATCAGGAAACCTCTCTCATATTGACGACTATGAACGTACAGAAGGGAAAAATCCACAGTATTATTGATGGCAGGAAGGCCCGTTGCGTGCCTGATAATGATCCTGGCATTGTGACTCATGAACTGGTGATTCCGTTTTACTGGCGAGAGACGATGGGGAATATCCGCGTTGGAGAATCCGTCTATTATCTGGAAGATGAATCCATGGGAGGATACGTCATAGGAAGATGTGACGGTGAATGGGACGGAACCATCCGGGGAAGTCTGACGGTGATGGAGGATGTGACCGGAAAAGGTGTCAGTCTGGCCGAACATACGCATACGGATTCCCAAAATGGAGAGACTACATCTCCGAAATAGATTACATTACTTATCTTTTTTAGATTTACCATAAAATCCATTAGCAAGTTCAAACGCCTGGAAGAGTTCTTGTGCCGGACTTACACATTCTTTTTTATTGAGTAAACGGGTAGGATTTTCTCCAAAATTATTTATTGCTGTGCGAAGGAGTTCTCTTTTCATTTCTGTATCATGTTCTACTTCTTTTTTATATCCCACAAATGACATTGCTGAAGTTGTCTTAAATGCATAATCTTCTGCAATCTTATTAACATTAGCATATTGGCGTGCTGCGAACCAAGTCGCCCATACTATGGGAATAATAATATAAATTTTAATAAAAATATGTTGTATAATTGCTTCTATCGAAATAGGATTGTTAGATGTTGATATTTCAAATGTTGATACAAAATGAAGGGATGCTAAGATTATTAATGATAATCCGGAAAAGAATATTAATAAAAAAATAATTTTAGATTTTTCAAGTTTTTTCTGACGTTTTAAGAAAGCTTGTGCGAGACCTATTTGAGCTGCTCCTTCTAGTTGTTTATCTATAGTTTTTTGTGTTGTTGACAGCTGGTTTTCTAATTGAGAATATAGTTCATGACAGGATTTTTTTAACGAATCTAATTCTGCTTTTTCATTTTTATATATATCTAATATATCGTTATATCTATTGTTGGGTGGTAGTTTAGAGAGTATTATTTGAGATATAGTATTTATATTTTCAGATGTTATTTTTTGATTTGCTAAACTTAATGTTGTTTTATATATTGTATTTATAATGATAGTATTTATATTGCTTTTTCTTGTTTTTAAATTTGATATTATTCTTTTTGTTTGATTTAAATGAGTGAGTAAGTAATCGCAAAATTGAATATCTCGAAAATTGTTGTTTTTGAAATTTATAATGTTTTCTTTTATTAATTCTATATTACTGTCAATTTCAGAAAAAATATGATCATTGTTTTCCATGGAGATTTATGATAATACTTGGTATTTTTTATCAGTCAAGTTGGAATGAGTAATTCTGAAGTGAGTAATATACACGTTGTTGTTCCGCTGTGATGGATTCAGGCTTGGGACAATGATTGGGTTTTGGGGGACACATGTTTTTGAAGTTTCAGAGCGGACAAATAGCCCGTTGCTGGACGGCATGAGGCTTGATTCCAGTCTGGAAGTGGAACAGCAGGAATCCACGGAAGCCCAAAATCCTCTTGATGTGAAAGGAGGCGACCAGCCGCAGAGTTTCGTCGTGTCGACCATGAGCAGCATTCATGCCGGTGGTTTGCCTCCGATTACGGAGTATAATTCATGGGTACGTGACCTTGGAAAGTCCATGCCATTTATCCTTGGAAACAGGATTTACGGTCCTGTCCGGTCTATCCTCATGAAGGTGGATATTACTAATTGCGTATTTGGACCAACGGGTGAAATGATGTCCTGTGATTTATCTTTGGAGTTTATGGAGGACAAGCCCCTTTCCGTAACCGGGAAAGACGTCAAGGAACGCAGGAAAGGCCCCTCCAAGGGGGAAAAGAAGGCCAAAAAAGGAAGTATGTCTTTCGCTTTTACAGATGCGGACAGAGCTGAGGCGAAGAAATTACAGAAGGAGGCCGGAATTAAATGAAAAGTTCAGGAAATGGATTGCCTCAACTTTGCCTTGTCAACCTGTTCAGGATGACGCGTGGAGAAGTGCGATTTGATGTATTGCGCGGCATGGACAGTTCCATCACGGACAAACCAGAGACGGCCGCTCGTCCGTTGCTGATTGCGGAAGGGTACTGGCTGGCCGCCCAGTATGAACCTCGGATATCGTTCAACGGAATTGATGTGGACGGTATGCCCGAATTGGGGAATTACGATTTAACGGCAAACGGAACCATCTAACAATATGCAGGAGGAACCCATCAATTTTACCGATATCGACGCTGGGAATCTCAAAGATAACCTGTTGGCACAGATGGAAAATGCCACGGGTGAATTGCTTTATCCCGGAGACGAACGGAGGATTTTTGCGGAGGGTATGGCATATGCTCTTTCTGTCCTGGTATCCAGTATGAACGAAGCCTGCAAGTCACGCCTGTTGACCTATGCTAGGGGTAAGGTTTTGGATGCGCTCGGTGAACGTGTCGGGTGCAGCCGATTATCTCCAACGCCGGCCAGAACCATTCTCAAGTTTTCGCTGGCTGCTGAAAGAACGGTGCCGACGATTATCCCAGCGGGAACACGATGCACAGCAGATAACACGATATATTTTGCCACAGATTCAGCGGCCATGATACCTACCGGAGCTATGACCGTGGAAGTGGCGGCCACCGCTACGGAGGGAGGGATAAAGACAAACGGCATACCTGCAGGGGGAGTTCAGACGTTTGCTGATGATGTACCGTTTGTGGCCGGGGTTGTCAACATTGCAGAGAGCGCAGGAGGGGATGACGGGGAGCCTTACCCGTCTGCCATTGATCCGGTAAATGGGGATGATGGAACCGGTGATAACCATTACCGGGAACGTATCAGGCTGGCGCCATCAGGATTCACGACAGCAGGCACAGCCGGAGCTTATTCTTATTTTGCCAAGTCAGCGAGTGCCAATGTGGCTGACGTGAAAGTGATTTCCGAGCAGGAGGCCGGAACCGTGTTGCTTGTCATTTGTGAAGCCCATGGAGCAGATCCCTCAGAAGCCACTCTTCAAGAGGTCTTCACCGCCGTGACTGCCGATGATGTCAAGCCGCTGGGAGACAAGGTGAGCGTATCAGGACCTTCCCCCATCGAATATGGCATCGAACTGACTTATTACTGTTCCAAGGCTGAGGAATCGGAAACTGTTCAGGCCATTGAAGGGGCAGGGGGGGCCATTGAACAATACCGCGAATGGCAGAATAGCGTGATAGGGCGCGATATCAACCCGGACCGGTTGAGAGCCTACCTGCTGGATACCTGTATTCGTGTGGATGTGAAAGCTCCTGTTTTCACGTCCGTTTCCGATTTGCAGATTCCCCGCTGGAATGGACGAATCAATGTGTCCCATGTAACCATTGAAGAATGAACCTGGAAGACATAGATATCAAGAAACTCCTTCCCCTGTTCATGCGAGCGGGAGAGGATAATTGCGCTCTGGCTGATGGATTGTCCGAAGTGTTGCAGCCGCTTGCTCAGCAAGTCAAAAGGCTTTCCACCTGGGACCAGTTAGGCATGCTGGGGAACGCTGAACTTGACGCTCTGGCGGCCGAGCTGAATATCTTCTGGTACAATTCCGATTACTCCCTTGAGCAAAAACGAGCCACGATTCTCAATTCCGACAAAATTTACATGAAGCTCGGAACCGTAGGGGCCGTGGCTGATGTGGTGAATGATATCTTCGGAGGGGCGCGCGTTGAAGAATGGTTCAATTACGGCGGCCAGCCCCATTATTTCCGCATTATTGTAGATAATCCAAGCTCCATGTCCAAAGAGAATGAAGCGAAGTTTTTGCAGATCCTTGAGCGTGTGAAACGAAAATCCCAATGGCTGGAAAAGGTAGTCAATGAGATTTTGGCGGGCATCCCGATGTATATTGGGGCAACCGTGGCCATCCATAAATCATTGAGCGTGCGGGTAGACGTATGGCAGGAACACACGCCGGACATTGGAATCAATGCAGGATTGGCTTTTTCTACACGTCAAGCCGGTTCCGAATCTCCTAAAATTTATATTAAGTAAATTATTATCAAAATATTATGGCATCTTTTCAGAATATGGTAATCACCACCGCAGGGTTAGAATTGCTTCAAGATTTGATCCTTGAAGGCGGGACGCCATTGACTTTTTCCGGAGTAGGCGTTGGAGATGGTTTGTTGGAGGATTCCGATATAACGGCCAAGACTTCCCTTGTCCACGAAGTTCACCGTCTTCCCATTGAAAAAATCGAAAAACAGGAAGGAGGGCATATAAGGGTTTTTGCGCGGTTGGCTACCGACATTATTACCACCGATTTCTATCATAGGGAATTGGGGGTATTTACTAGGTACGGCGAGCAAGAGATTTTATTTGCATATGGGAATGCTGGGGATGATTACGATTTTATTCCGGCGACGGGAAACAATGCCTCTATTTGTAAAACCATTGTGACGGAATTCACGGTAGGGAGTATGAAAGCTGTTTTCCTTCCTCTGGATTCAAAAGATTTTGTTACTCACGAGGCGATGAATGCTCAAGTTGAGGAAGTAATCACCCGAGAAACGAGGAAAGTTCTCAAGGCTATCCCGCAAGTGGATGCCGCGGGCAATATGACGCTGGCCGGAGGTCTTACGGCGGCGGGGGCTATTAACGCCAACGGCGGCGTCAACATCCCGCTGGCTGTGGGCGCGCCGACGGATACGTCAGCGGTCAATCGCCTGCATGCCGCAGGCTTGGCCGGAGTGACGGACATTTTTTCCCAGCACGCCTACCTCAACACGGGCAGCATTACGGCGACAGGGACGGCGGCAACTACCGCTTTCATTCCCGGCCAGTATGCGCAGGTTAGAGTGCCTGCCGGGACTCACAGCACGATTGTCTTTCCCTTCACAGGGCCTAACGGTCAACATAATTATTCCAACTTTGCGGGATTCTCCATTCCGTGGCGCATACTCGGCGCAGGCAAAATTACCATAGGCATCGGACGAGGCAGCAAAACGACAAGATCTGATTTAACGCTGGATTCTTACAGCGTCATCCCCGGTAACAATCTGGCCCACAACAGCGGCGAAATTCTGGACATTACCTTTGATAATATCAGAGACACACAGCGCAACGGCTATACGGTGCGAGTGCGTGAGATTTACGCGCTGACAGCCGCAGATGGCTGGAAAGTGAAAACCACAACCAGCTTTATTCCGGCCTCCCATAACGAGCCTATACCTTCAATCGTTAATAAAATTATCTATCATCAACGAACCCAGTACAAATTCGAGAGCGAATATATTTCGTACGGCAGCCTCTATTTGCTGACGGGCGGAGGGCAGACGGTGCAGCTGCATAAAATTGCGGCGGTGCGCGGCGTTAATGCCTTTGAAACGGGCGTAGGGATTAGTTCGATAGTTACTGATTTGCCGGGGAACGCGAGCGGGGATGTGTACATGCAGGTGGGGTCTGCGGTGCGCACCCTCTACCAGCCCGGCAACATCAATCCCGTTTATTACGCGCTGGAAGCATTGGCAAGAAACGATATTGAA